>JAGWXR010000202.1 GCA_018969785.1 Alphaproteobacteria bacterium | reverse complement strand
GGCCATCACCACGGCCATGCACACGCCGTCGTGACGCCGGACCAGGCCAAGGGCTGGCGCGAGGGGCTCGCCATCGTCGCCGCGATCGGCGCTAGGCCCTGCATGGGAGCCATCTTTGTCCTGCTCTTCGCACTCGCACAGGGCGTCTTCCTGCTCGGCGTTCTTGGCACGGCTGCGATGTCGCTGGGGACCGGCATCACCGTAGCCGTCCTGGCCGCGCTGGCCTCAGGCGCCCGCGCAACGGCCCTGAAGGTTGCCGGCTCCATGGATGGGTGGCTGGACACGGCCTGTCACACGCTCAGCCTGCTCGGCGGCCTTGCTCTCGTCCTCCTCGGCATTGCGCTCGCCTTCCAGCCTCCCTCCGCGTTCCCCGGCGCAAACTGACAGCGCCGCATCCGAACCGGTTGATCCCCCCGGCAGCATCGGGGCATGATCCCCGGCATCTTCATCATGCAACGCCGGAAGGAACCCCCTGACATGTATCCGAAGTTCAACGACATCTTCTCCGTTCGCGGCAAGGTCGCGCTTGTCACCGGCGGCTCGCGCGGCATCGGCGAGATGATCGCTGCAGGCTTCCTCGCCGGCGGTGCCAAGGTCTACATCTCGGCCCGCAAGGCCGCAGCCTGCGACGAGACGGCGAAGAAACTCTCGGAAGCCTACAAGGGCGAGTGCATTTCGCTGCCTGCCGACCTTTCTCAGGTTGACGGCGTCAAGTCCCTCGCCGACCGCCTGTCAGCCCGCGAAAGCAAGCTCGATGTCCTCATCAACAATGCAGGCGTGGCCTGGGGCGCGCCCCTCGACGACTTCCCGGAGGTGGGCTGGGACAAGGTCATGGACACGAACGTCAAGGGCGTCTTCTTCACGACCCAGAAGATGCTGCCGCTGCTGCGCAAGGCGGCAACCGCCGAAAACCCGGCGCGCGTCATCAATATCGGCTCGATCGATGGCCTGAAGTCGGCCGTGTTCTCGACCTTTTCCTACGGCGCTTCCAAGGCCGCGGTGCACCACCTCACGCGCTTCCTTGCCGCCCACCTGACGAAGGAGCACATCCTCTGCAACAATATCGCGCCCGGCCCCTTCCCGACCTGGATGCTTTCGACCGGCGTTGGCTTCGGCGGCAAGACCGATGACGTGGACTGGGATGCAATCGGCAAGAACAACCCCTCCGGCCGCGTCGGCACCCCGGAAGACATCGCCGGCCTCGCCATCTTCCTGTCCTCGCGCGCAGGCCAGTACATCGTGGGCCAGACGATCGCCTGCGACGGCGGCGTGGTCGGGGTCTCCTGAGGCAGCAAGGGCAGTTTTAAGCCAGCACACGGGAATGTGATGGGCCGGCACGCCGTGTGCCGGCTTGTCCCTCCCCGCCTCGAATGCCATGTACGACTGCTGGAAAGGGGACACCATGTTCAAATTGCAGGGCGCCGACATCTTTGCTCCACGGACGGAAAACCAGCGCCGGACGTGGACATTCGCAACGGTCATCCTTCTCATCGCGTTCATGCTGGCCGGCTCGCTTGCTGCCGTCGCTGTATGGAACCTGTCGGGTCTTGGCGCGCCCCTCACCTTCGACCCCGCCATCGATTCGAAGACAGGGACGCCATACCGCGAAGCCTTCGGCATCGGCGCCGGCTTTGCGCTGGCGCTGGTGCCACTGTTCCTCTGGATCTGGTTCTTCGAGCGCGGTCGCCTCGACGCCATCGGCCTGCGCGGCAATCCTGTCGCACCCTTCCTAGGCGGCCTCTTCGGCGGCCTTGCGAGCCTTGCGATCGTTGTCCTGGTCATCGCCCTCCTCGGTGGCTATCGCGTCGAAGCCAGCGGCGCCTTCCTTGCCGCCAGCCCCGCCGCCCTCGCCCCTTTTGCCGCCTATGGGCTCGC
>JAGWXR010000201.1 GCA_018969785.1 Alphaproteobacteria bacterium | reverse complement strand
TTCGCCATTACGAGCGTCCTCGGCGAGGGTACGTGCGTCACGGTCACGCTGCCGCTGGAGCCTGAAACGCAGGACCGGCCTGCCTGACGGCCGACCGGTCCCTGCATTCATCCCACAGAGCAGCTTCGAGGCGGCGCTACTGCGCCGCGTCGAGGCGCATCTTGTTCGAGTACTTGCCGAACTCGAGCCGCGCGATCGTGCGGTTGTGGACTTCATCCGGACCGTCGGCGAGACGCAGCGTACGCTGGCTGGCATAGAGACGGGCAAGGCCCGAGTCCGTCGTCACGCCGGCACCACCCCAGGCCTGGATCGCGTCATCGATGACCTGCAGGGCCATGCGGGGGCCTGCAACCTTGATCATGGCGATCTCGGTGCGGGCCACCTTGTTGCCCACCTTGTCCATCATGTCGGCGGCCTTGAGCGTCAGCAGGCGGCACATGTCGATGTTGATGCGTGCCTCGGCAACGCGCTGTTCCCACACCGAATGCTCGGAGATGCGCTTGCCGAAGGCCTCGCGCGTCATCAGGCGCGTGCACATGAGTTCGAGCGCGCGCTCGGCGGCGCCGATCGAACGCATGCAGTGATGGATGCGGCCCGGCCCGAGGCGGCCCTGCGCGATCTCGAAGCCGCGCCCTTCCCCGAGGATCATGTTCTCGACAGGAACCTTCACGTTGTCGAACACGATTTCGGCGTGGCCGTGGGGGGCGTCATCATAGCCGAAGACCGGCAGCATGCGCTTGATGTGAACGCCAGGCGTGTTCGTTTCAACGAGGACCTGCGACTGCTGGCGGTAGCGGTCACCCTCAGGGTCGGTCTTTCCCATGACGATCATGATCTTGCAGCGCGGATCGCCCACGCCTGACGACCACCACTTGCGGCCGTTGATGACGTAGTGGTCCCCCTTGCGCTCGATGCGGGTGCGGATGTTGGTGGCATCCGACGAGGCCACCTCGGGCTCGGTCATGATGAAGGCCGAGCGGATTTCGCCCGCGAGCAGGGGCTTCAGCCACTTGGCCTTCTGCTGGTCATTGCCGTAGCGCTCGAGCACTTCCATGTTGCCGGTGTCGGGGGCGGAGCAGTTGAAGACCTCGGAGGCGAAGCCGACGCGGCCCATCATCTCGGCGAGCGGCGCATATTCGAGATTGGTCAGGCCTGCGCCGTGGCTGCTTTCGTTCAGGAACAGGTTCCAGAGTCCCTGCGCCTTTGCCTTGGCCTTCAGGTCCTCGACCACGGGCACGACGATCCAGGGGTTGCCCTTGGCGCGCGCGTCGGCCATCTGCTGGTTGTAGACTTCCTCGGCCGGGTAGACGTGCTTGACCATGAAGTCGGAGACCTTGCGGATCCACTCCTTCATGCGGGGGGTGTAATCGAAATCCATGACGTTCCTCCTCGATTGAATGGCGATGGGGCGCAGACTAGCCCGGCCGGGGGCGCGCGGCTAGGACGCATGTCAGCGCCGGGCGCGGAAAAAGGCCTTGAGGAGTGCGCCCGCCGTATCGGCATGCCCCTGATCCCGATGAACGATTTCGGGACGATGGTGGCAGGTTGGCTGGCCAAAGAACTGCGGACCGTGAAGCACCGCGCCGCCCTTGGGATCGCTGGCGGCGAATACGAGGCGGGCAACGCGTGCCATCGCGATGGCACCGGCGCACATCGCGCAGGGCTCGAGGGTCACGTAGAGCGTCGTGCCCACGAGCCGTTCGTTGCCAAGGCGGGCTGCGGCCTGGCGTATCACCTCGATCTCGGCGTGGGCGGTCGGGTCGCGGCGCTCGACGATGCGGTTGCCATCGGCGGCCAGCACGGTCGTGCCGTCGGCGGCGACCAGAACGGCACCCACGGGCACGTCCTGGCGCTCGCCGGCCCGGCGCGCCTCGGTTAATGCGAACTCCAT
>JAGWXR010000056.1 GCA_018969785.1 Alphaproteobacteria bacterium | reverse complement strand
CGGTGAAAGCGCGCCAGCCGGTAGCAGGGGATATACATGATGAGGTGGTGCTCGACGTGATAGTTCACCCAGTAAGGCGCCACCAGTGCACGCCAGAGAAGGTTCGCGCGCGTGGTGCGCGCATTGCGGAACGGGTCGTCATTGTCGGGCACCATGGCGTGCTCGGCGATATTGCGGATGCGCGTGACCATCGGGAACCAGGTGAAGTACGGCACGACCCAGAGCAGGAAGAACAGGTGCCACTGGCCGGCCATCGTCAGTACAAGGAGGAAGCCAAGGTTGAACCCGATGGCGCCGCGAAGCCGCCAGACCCCGTGGCGGAACTGCGCCAGCCGCTGCTTGAGCATCGTCTGCCCCGTGAGGTCGCGCAGGATCTTGCGCCGGAAGCTCGCCCGCGTGATGGGGAAGGGCGCCGACAGCGACAGGTCCGGATCCGCGGCCTGCTGCGTGTGCCGGTGATGCTTCAGGTGATAGGCGCGATAGGCATGCATGTCGGCAAAGAGCGGCCACGAGCAGGCATATTGGCCAAGCCACGCGTTGAGCCCGCGCCGCTCGGTCAGCACGCCATGCGCAGCGTCATGCATGAGGATGGCAAGCCCCAGCTGCCGCGCGCCCACGATCATCACCCCGGCCAACCAGACAAGCGGATGCGGAAACACCGCGAGCGCCACCATGCACCCGAGGATGACGAGCCACGCATGCGCGACGCACCAGAGCCCCCGCAGATCCGAACGTCGCCGCAAGCCCTCGAGTTCGGCAGGGGTCAGCAGGGAAGCTGCCGGAAGGCCCCGGCCGGGCGCGGGCACATCCATCATGTCACCATGACCGAAAGGCAGCCCGCGCCGATGGCCACGAACACAAGCAGACCCAGCTCGCGGTTCGACCGGAACACTGCAAGACAGTTGGCGCCGTCATCAATGTCGAGCCGCCAGACCTGGAACGCCAGATGCGCGCCCACCGCCAGCATGCCGGTCACGAATACGACACCAAGCCCCGCGACGACACCCGCCGCCAGCATCAGCAGGAAGGCGAGTAGATAGAAGGCGCCGACCCATCGCTTCGTCGCCCTCCCGAACAGCCGCGCCGTCGAGCGCACGCCGATCAGCGCGTCATCATCCTTGTCCTGATGCGCGTAGATCGTGTCATAGCCCAGCGTCCAGAACAGGCAGCCCGCGAACAGGAGCAGCGGCGCGAGCGCCAGCTCGCCCGTCACCGCCGACCAGCCCAGCAGCGCGCCCCAGTTGAACGTGAACCCGAGGAACGCCTGCGGCCAGTCCGTGATGCGCTTCATGAAAGGATAGATCGCAACCGGCACCAGCGAGGCCGCGCCCAGCCAGATCGAGAAGCTGTTGAGGCTGAGCAGCACGGCAAGGCCTGCAAGCAGCAGCACGACGAGGAACACGACCGCCTCGCGCACGCTGACCTGCCCCGAGGGCAGAGGCCGCCCGGCCGTGCGCGCGACCTTGGCGTCGATGTCCCGGTCCACGATGTCGTTGTAGGTGCAGCCCGCCCCGCGCATGACGATCGAGCCGACGGCAAACAGTGCCATCAGGTACACGATGCCAAGCGCGTAGGCTGTGTCCCCGAGAGCTGTCTCATTGGCGCCGTGCGGTGCTGCCATCAGGATCGACCACCAGCACGGCCACAGCAGCAGCCACACGCCGATCGGCCGGTCCGCCCGCATCAGCCGCAGATAGGGCTGCATGCCTGCGGGCGCGAACCGGTCGACCCAGGTCGCAGGCACGGCATCGGCAGGGCGGGCGGCTTCGTTTGCGCTCATGGCTCCATGTGTTAAGTCGATTGGAGGAAATGGACAAGGCGCAGCGATGCAGCAGGACAGGCAGGACGTGACTTACCCCGGCGGCGTGGCGAGGCTCTATGTCGAGGCCCCGCTGGCGCCCGGCGCGTCCCTGATGCTCGACGAGGGGCAGTCCCACTATCTCGCCCATGTCCTGCGGGCAAAGCCCGGCCAGCGCGTCCGCCTGTTCAACGGCGCCGACGGCGAGTGGAGCGCCACCATCGAGGCCATCGCCAAGAAGGGCGTGACACTCGAGGTCGAGGGCCTGACCCGCCCGCAGGCCGGCGTGCCCGACCTCTGGCTCCTGCTCGCGCCCGTCAAGAAGACGCCGCTCGACTACATCGTCCAGAAGGCGACTGAACTGGGTGTCGCGCGCATCCAGCCCGTCATCACCCGCCGCACCATCGTCGAGCGCGTCAATACGGACCGTATGAAAGCCAATGCCATCGAGGCCGCCGAGCAGTCAGGCAGGCTCGGCGTGCCCGCCATCGCCGAACCGGCGCCGCTCGAGCGAGTACTTGCAGGCTGGGACACCGGCCGCGCGATCGTCTTCTGCGACGAGGCTGGCGACGCACGGCCCCTGGCCGAGGCCGTGCGCGAGCGCGAGGCGGCATCCTGGGCCCTGCTCACCGGGCCCGAGGGCGGCTTCGATCCGGTCGAGCGCGCGCACCTGCGCAGCCTCTCTTGCGTCATTCCCGTGACGCTCGGCCCGCGCATCATGCGCGCCGACACCGCGGCACTGGCCGCCATCGCCGTATGGCAGTCGGTCAGGGGCGACTGGCGCTAATGGCCCCTTGCGCTTGCCTGCCGCGGTCGGGATGATGGCGACCCCGCTGGCGTCCCTGCCGGCGACAACCGAGCCCGAGGCCTGAATGTCAATTCCCCAATCCGGCGGCGGCCCGATCACCTCGAAGGCCGACCTCGTGGCCTCGCTCGCCGAAGGCTGCAAGCCCCGCGCCGACTGGCGCATCGGCACCGAGCACGAGAAATTCGGCTTCGACCTGAAGACGCTGGCCCCGCTGCCCTACGAGGGCAAACCCGGCGTGCGCGCCATGCTCGAGGGACTGAAGCGGTTCGGTTGGGAAGCCGTGAACGAAGGGCCGAACATCATCGGCCTCAAGCAGAAGGGCGCGGCCATCAGCCTCGAACCGGGCGGGCAGCTCGAGCTCTCCGGCGCCCCCCTGCGCAGCCTGCACGAGACCTGCGCCGAGACGAACGAGCACCTCGACCAGGTCAAGCAGGTCGCGACCGAAATCGGCGCCGGCTATATCGGCCTCGGCTATCACCCGACGGCACGGCTTGAAGATGTCCCCGTGATGCCGAAGGGCCGCTACGGGATCATGCGCCGCTACATGCCGCGGGTCGGGGGCCTCGGCCTCGAGATGATGTTCCGCACCTGCACCATCCAGGTGAACCTCGACTTCGCCTCGGAAGCCGACATGGTGAAGAAGTTCCGCGTCGGCCTCGCACTGCAGCCGGTGGCGACCGCGATCTTCGCCGCCTCGCCCTTCCGCGAGGGCCGCCCGAACGGATTCCTCTCCTATCGCAGCCACGTCTGGACCGATGTCGACAACGCGCGTGCCGGCATGCTGCCCTGGGTCTTCGAGGACGGCATGGGCTTCGAGCGCTATGTCGATTACGCCCTCGACGTGCCGATGTACTTTGTCTACCGCGACGGCACCTATCACGACGTCGCCGGCAAGTCCTTCCGCGACTTCATGGCCCGCAAGCTCCCCGGCCTCGAGCACGTCGAGCCGACCATGGCCGACTGGGCCGATCACCTGACGACGATCTTCCCCGAGGTCCGCCTCAAGAAATTCCTCGAGATGCGCGGCGCCGACGGCGGCCTCTGGCAGCGCATCTGCGCGCTGCCCGCCATCTGGGTTGGCATCTATTACGACAGCACGGCGCTCGACGCGGCCTGGGACATGGTCAAGGACTGGACCGACGAGGAGCGCAGCGCCCTGCGCGAGGCAGTGCCCAAGCTCGGCCTGAAGACACCCTTCCGCAACACCAACATGCAGGCGCTCGCCCGCCAGATGCTAGAGATCTCCCGTGCGGGCCTGCGCCGGCGCGCCGAGGTCGACGCGATCGGCGGCACCGAGGAAGGCTTCATCGAGCCGCTCTTCCAGATCGTCGAGACCGGCCGAACCCGCGCCGAGGACCTGCTCGAGCGCTATCACGGCGCGTGGGGGCGTGACGTAACAAAGCTCTTCGTCGAACACGCCTACTGAAGCGCTGGCGTGCTACTTGCGGCGCGCGGATGCCTTCGCGCCGATCGCCTTCACCAGCGCCGCATTGATGCGGGTCTGCCAGCCCGGCCCCTTCGCCTTGAAATGCGCAAGCACCGCCGCATCGAGGCGCAGCGTCACCTGCACCTTCGCCGTGGCCCCCTCGGGCGGACGCCCGCGCCGCCGCAGATGGGCCTCGACCACATGAGGCACCACCTCGCGCGAGGGGCGCGCGCGCCTGAGGTCCGCAGCTGTCCACTCCGGGTTGTCAGGATCAGTGATGCGTCCTGCGGATTTCCTTCGCATAAAACCTCGTCTCGCGTTTCGTGGCGCGCCGCATCGAGATGATGCGCGTGACGCCATCCTCAGGCTCTGTGAACACCACCACATGGACCGCATCGCCGAGCGGCCCGAAGGCAACCCAGCGCCGCTCGGGATAGCGCTCCCGCGTGTCCTCGAAGGTGATGGAGTACTCCCACGCGAAATCCTCCACCGCCGCAAAGTCCACGCCATGCTTGCGCAGGTTCACCAGCCGCTTGTCTTCATCCCATTCATACACGATCGCCGCCAATTATGTAACAACAAAATGGAGGCAGCGATCCTCCCGCATGCCTGTGGCACCAGAAGGGCGCAATTGTAACAGCACCTGCACGCCCGCCCGTTGCAGGCAGCCGTGCCGCCATGCCATCGTCCGTCCATCACGACCTTCAATCCACCAGGAGCCTGCGCCCATGAAACTCAAGGACCGCATCATCGTCATCACGGGCGCCGCGAGCGGCATCGGGCGCGCGATGGCCATCCGCTTCGCAGCCGAGGGCGCGCGTCGTGTCGTGTGCGCCGACGTCAACCTCGCCGGCGCGGAACAGACGGCAGCCCTGTGCGGCGGCGTCGCGTTCCGCGCCGATGTCTCGAAGGAAGAAGACATCCGCGTCCTGATCGAGGCCGTCGAGGCACAGCAAGGCCCCATCGACCTCTTCTGCTCGAACGCCGGCATCGGCATCCCCGGCGGCGAGGAGGCTCCCAACGACGGCTGGCAGCGCATCTGGGATATCAACGTCATGGCCCATGTCTGGGCCGCCCGCCATCTCGTGCCGCGCATGAAGGCGCGCGGCGGCGGCTATCTGGTCAACACGGCCTCGGCCGCGGGCCTCCTCTCGCAGATCGGCTCGGCCCCCTATGCCGTCACCAAGCACGCAGCCGTCGGCCTCGCCGAGTGGCTCGCGCTGACCCATGGCGACGACGGGATCCGCGTGTCGGTCCTCTGTCCGCAGGCCGTCCGCACCGCCATGACCGCCGGCAACGAGGAGGGTGTCGCCTCCATCGACGGCATGATCGAGCCCGAAGCCGTCGCCGAGGCCTGCGTGAAGGGCATCGAGGCCGAGGACTTCCTGATCCTGCCGCACCCCCAGGTGCTCGACTACATGCGCCGCAAGTCGGCCGACTACAACCGCTGGATCGGGGGCATGCGCAAGCTCAACCGGGCCTACCGGAGCTGACGGCCCGCTCCTAACCTTAATCCGTCTCGGCGCGTGACGCGACAGGCGCGCCAAAGCCATACTTTCATGTCATAAGACGTGGGACGCGCCGGCAAGGGGGCAGGGGACCTTTCGCCGTATCGCGGGCAATGGGACACATGGCAGGACGCCCGGAACAGAAACAGCCGCAGGCCACCGACGCGGAGCGCGAGACGCCGTCCGCGCGCGCGGCCCTGCCGCCGCCTGCCGCTACCCCGCAGCCGCGCACATCGGCAAGCCTCGTCCTGCGCCTCGTCTCGCTGGTTGCCGGACGTCCCTTCGTGTCGCTGGGCGCGATCTTCACGGGCCTCCTCGCGCTTCACCTCGCCATCCTCAACATCGCCGGCGCCATGTCGGGCATTTTCGTGGGCGAGGTCCTGTTCCTGCTCGACCCCGTCGCTGCAGCCGACCTCCTGCTGCTCGGGCTCATCGCCTATTGTATGGTCCTGCCCACGCTGCTCGCGCGCGCGAGCCTTGCAGCCTACAGCGACACCGCCGGCGCGCTCTCGGCGACCGACCAGGAATACGACGCGACCCTCGCCGCACTGGCCGAGCCCGGCATCATCGTGCGCCTCGTGTTCGGCGGCTTCTGGGCAGCCGTGATGACGCCCGTCTTCGGCAACCTCGTCAGCGCCGGTGCGGCCGCGCCGCAGGCAGCGACCTGGCTCATCATGCTCTGGCTCTACATCAGGCTCGCCCTCGTCTTCGGCATGCTGGGTTCGAGCCTCGCGCATGTCGCCCTGCTGCAGTATCGCCTGTCCGGCGCGCTGGAGCGCCACCTGCGCGTCGACCTGTTCGATGCCTCCGCCCTTGCACCGCTGGCGCGTCACATGCGCCAGTCGATCCTGTATCTCGCCATGCCGCTGCTGCTGATGGGTCCCGTGCTCTCGCGGCCCGACGCTGCAACGGCGAGCGCCACGCTGATGGGCTTCGGCATCCTTGTCGTGCTGGTGGCAGGCTTCGGCGGCATGTGGGGCGCACGAACGGCGATCCGCTCGACCAAGCAGATGGTGCAGGGCGAACTCAACGCCTACTCGCGCGAGATCTGGCGCCGCGCCTACTCCAACGGCCGCATCGTCGAGGCCGTGGCCCTGCCGGCGATGGCGGGCATGCTGACGATCCGCAACCAGATCGCGCGCATGGCCAACTGGCCGGGCGGATGGCCCAACGTGCTCAAGTGCCTGCTCATCGCGCTCTTGCCCGCACTCTCGTGGTTCGGCCCGCAGGCCATCGAGGGCCTGCTCGCCCCCTTCCTCTAGAAGGCCGCACAGCCGCGGTCCTCAGCCAGGATCTGCCGTCGAGGCGATGATCACCGTTGCATCAAGACCCGCATCGCGGTCCTTCAAGGCGTCCCTGTATTTCGCAACCTGCTCCATCGTCAGGATGGCCTTGGGCTCGGTGTACTGCATCACGCCGATGTCGTCCCACGTGCCCGCAAGGGCCCCCGCCTTGGCCTCGACCAGCGTTTCCTCGACCCGCCCGAAGAACACAAGCCGCCCGCCCGTGCGATAGACGGTCTCGAGCGCCACCAGCCCATAGCGCGCATAGGCGCGCCGCCCCGTTTCGTCCGGCTTCCCCTGCGCGTCATGCGCCGCACGTTCGCGGTAGCGCAGGAAATTGACCATGGCAGGCTTATAATCAAGGGGACACGATAGAAGTGTCGCGACACCCTCGCGCGTCGGCATGGCGTCGGGCCGCGCCCCCGTGCGCGAGGGATCGGTCTCCACCTCTCCCTCCGGCATGCGCCTCAGCCCGAAATCATGCAGCAAGCGCAGGAGCCCGAGCATCATCACGGGCGGGCGGACAAGGCGGACCCGCGCGACATAGGCATCTTCCACATGCGGGTCGAGGAAGACGGGCAGGCGTGAATCGCGTGGTGACCCCGAAAGCACCAGGAACCTGTCGAAGTGGCAATCACCCGCGCCCACGAAGGCGAAGTTCGCGCTGGCGCCCCATTTCAGCGTGATGCCGATCGGCAGGGCAACGCTGCGCCGCGCCTCGCCCTCGCGAAAGCGCACGGCCACGAACCAGTGGGGAGCCCCGTCCGAGACGGCATAGACGATCTCGCGCCACCCGCGGGACCGGATGACGAGGGCAAGCCCGGCGAGGACGGCAATGACGATCAGGGCAGGAAGCATGGCGCGGCGCCTCTCCGGTGTCGGCAAGCCTCTTCGCACGATTCCCCGCTTTCGGCCATGCCCCGCATGCGGGCTTTCGTGCTAGCCTGCGTCCTGTCAAACCAACCGGAGTGATCATCCATGTCCTCGAACCTCCACGGCGCCAGTGTTGGCGTCTTCGTGCAGTACCTCACCAGCCTGTCGGCGCTCCTGAAGAAGGCGGAAGCCAGCGCCGCAGCGCGCAAGATCGACCCGCAGGTCTTCGTGACGGCGCGCATCGCCCCCGACATGTTCCCGCTCGCCCGCCAGGTCCAGATCGCAACCGACCACGCCAAGGGCGCCTCCGCCCGCCTCGCCGGAGCCGATATTCCGGCCTTCGCCGACACCGAGGCAAGCTTCGAGGAGCTCCAGCAACGCATCGGGAAGACGCTCGACTTCATCCGTTCGCTGCCGCGCGAAAAGTTCGAAGGTTCTGCCGAGCGCGACGTCACGCTGACGCTGGCCGGACAGAAGTTCACATGGACGGGCGCCACTTACCTGCACAACTTCGCCACACCGAACTTCTTCTTTCACATGACGACGGCCTACAACATCCTGCGCCACAACGGCGTGGACGTCGGCAAGCGCGATTTCATCGGGGCGCTCTGACGCTCCCCCCCATACGTGTCATGGTCCGCGAAGGGCTGTCATGGTCCGCGAAGGCGGACCACCCACGCCCTCTAAGCAGCCGCCACCCGCCCCAGGATCATGTCGCTCGCCTTCTCGGCGATCATGATCGTCGGCGCATTGGTATTGCCCGAGATCAGCCGCGGCATGATCGAGGCATCGACCACGCGCAAGCCCTCGATGCCGTGCACGCGCAGTTGCGGATCGACCACCGCGCGCGGCCCATGGCCCATCTGGCAGGTGCCCACCGGATGATAGATCGTGGCGCCGGCAGCACGCGCGAACGCCAGGAACTCGGCATCCGTCTTCACGCTGTCCCCGGGTGTAAGCTCTGACTGCACGTAAGGCGCAAGGGCCTTCTGGTTCGCAATCTTCCGCGCCCACTTCAGGCCGGCGACGATGACTTCCTGGTCCAGCGGGTCGCTCAGGTAATTGGGCATGATCGCCGGATAGACAGAAGGATCCGGCGACTTGATGCGGATCCAGCCACGGCTTTCGGGGCGCACCTGGCAGGGCGCGATCGTGAGGCCCGGCGCAGTCTCCAGTTCCATCGAACCCTCCGCGGCGAGCTTCCCCGTGTCGACGGTCGCCGGCAGGATGTGGTACTGGATATCGGGCGAGACGAGGTCCGGGCGCGACTTCACGAAGGCCGCGATATGCGCGGCCGACAGCGTCAGCAACCCCTTGCGCTGGAACAGGTACTTGAACGCCTCGCGCACGAAGGGCAGGCCGCGGCTCGTCTCGTTGATCGAGATCGTTCCCGGCTTCAGCCGGAACGTGGCGCCGACGACATAATGATCCTGCAGGTTCTCGCCCACGCCCGGAAGGTCATGGACCACGGCGATGCCATGCGATTGCAGCAGTGCGCCCGCACCAATACCCGAGAGTTGCAGCAGTTGCGGAGAGTTGATCGCCCCGCCCGCAAGGATCACCTCGCGGCGCGCCCGCGCTGAAACCATCTTGCCCGCCTGCGCATAGACGACGCCCGAGGCCTTGCGCCCCTGCAGGACCACGCGCTGCGCCAGCGCACGCGTCTCGACCCTCAGGTTGGGGCGGCTCATCGCGGGGTGCAGGTAGGCGACCGCCGCCGACTGGCGCAGCCCGTTCTTCACCGTCAGCTGGTAATAGGTGGCACCTTCCTGGCTCTCGCCATTGACGTCGGTGTTCCGGGGAATGCCCGCTTCCGCGCAGGCCTCAATCACGGCATCCGAGATCGGATGGCGCTCGGTGACGTCCGAGACATTCAGCGGCCCGCCTGTGGCATGCCACCGATCCGCGCCGCGCTCCTGGTTCTGCGAGCGGCGGAAATAGGGGAATACGTCTTCCCAGCTCCACCCCTCGCATCCCAGCTGCCGCCACCCGTCATAGTCGGCCTGCTGCCCGCGGATATAGAGCAGGCCGTTGATCGACGACGACCCGCCCAGCACCTTGCCCCGTGGCCACAGGTGCACGCGGCCGTCCGAGCCCGGGTCCGGTTCTGTGGGGAACAGCCAGTTGACCTTCGGGTCCTTCAGCGTCTGCGCATAGCCCACGGGTATGTGGATCATCAGGTTCGACAGGAACTGCGAGGGCTCCTTCGTCGGCCGGTCGTCACCCCCGGCCTCAAGCAGCAGGACGGTACTCTTTCCGTCTGCCGTCAGGCGATTGGCCAGCACGCAGCCGGCGCTGCCCGCGCCGACAATGATGAAATCGAATTCGGAAATGTCGCTCATGCCATTCCATTTGCCCGAGCCGCGCCGCGAAGGCAAGCACGTCAGGGTGTTTGCGAGGGTTGCCTGATCCCGCAGCACGCGCGGGCCATTCACGTTGTGCCGGAAGGGGTGTTGGCTCCGCCCACGCCAGCGCAGCGACGGGACGCATTGATTCGGACACAGTCAATTTATCGATCACGCCTCGCGTGCAGGGCTGCCCTGAGTTGAAAGCCTCGGAATTTCGGGTTGGACATACGTGTGAGTGCCGTCACAGCCACACAGATGAACAGCGTGTAATCACTCCTTCAGCCGGTAGGTTCGCCTAGCATGTTCCTCGTTGATTCGTTTGCAAGAGAGAGCCCTTAGTCATGAAGCGTCAGTTCCTCATTTCTGCTGCTGCCCTCGCATTCGCGCTGCCCGCCGGGGCCGGCACGCCGGGATATGTCGATCTCAGTGTCGGAACGCTCGAACTCGCGGCTCCTGGCGGGGACGTGGATTATGACACCGTGTCGGCTGGTGGCTCGTTGGCCGTCAACCTGTCTGGCCCCTGGGGCGCACAGTTCGACGGCAGCTTCGTTCGTTATGAGTTCGCAACCTCGAACAACTTTGCAGGGCACGTGTTTCATGATGGCGGCAACTGGGCCATCGGTGGTGTTGTCGATTACTGGAGCATCTACGGCCTAACCCAGTGGACGCTCGGGATGGAAGCGCAGGCCACGCTGGGTGCCTTCGTGATCGAGGGCGGGGTTTCGGCGGGAAACCTGGAGCAGTATAGCATCAATATCGATGTCTGGAATGCGGACGCGAGTGTTACCTGGTACGTGACGCCCGACCTCTCCATCGCGGGCACGATCGGCACGGAGTCATACGACGTCGCATTCGACGCCGGCTCGCAGACCTATGGTGTCGAGGCCGAATACCGTATCGACCAGTCCCCGTTCAGCCTGTTCGTCGCCTACGAGCGCGCGGACGTTGATTATCTGATCGCATATGACGCCGATAGCTGGGCACTCGGCCTTCGCTACGGGTTCGGGGATGGATCGCTGCAGGCCAGGCGCGATGAGGGCCCAAGGTGGTTGAGGCAGGATCGGCGCGCCATCCGACTGCTGGACTAGCGCACGGCCGCGAAGGTTTCGTCACGATTATCATGCAGAGGAGTTGAGTAAATGCGTTATCAAATTGCTTCCGCTGCGGCGCTTGCGTTGCTTGTGCCGGCCATCGCCACCGCCGGAACGCCGGGTTTCGTGGATGTCAACCTGTCATTCCTCGATTCAGGCTCGACCGAGTTGACCGGTTTGGGTGCCGGTGGTTCTGTCGTTACTCCGCTTGCGGGCAACTGGCTCGTCCAGTTCGACGGCAAAGTCATCCGGCTCGAAGGCGAAGGCACCGCGACCAGCACGTCGGGCTTGTCGGCGCACGTGTTCCATGACGGTGGTGATTGGGCGGTTGGTGCGCTGCTGGATTACCAGAGCCTGTATGGCGCCTCGTTGTGGACCCTGGGCACGGAAGCCCAGTACACCGCGGGCGCTTTCGTGCTTGAGGCTGATCTTGGCTTGGTGACGTCAGAGACGTTTGGGGTCAACGAGGATGCCTGGCGCATGAGTGCGGCCGCGACCTGGTTTGCGAACCCGGATCTTTCTGTCACCGGCAGCATCAATCACCTCGACCCCACGGATTCGTCCACTGAGATCACGGCCTATGGGCTCGATGCAGAGTATCGTTTCGCCGGCACGGCTTACAGCGTGTTCGGTGGTTATGCCTACACCGATATCGGCAGTGGCACAGAGTTCGATACGTGGTCCATCGGTCTGCGTTATGGCTTTGGCGATGGCACGCTGCAGCAGCGCCGCAACGAGGGCCCGCGCTGGCTGCGCGAGGAAAACCCGCTGCTCCCTCTCTGATACGTCACTTCTCCTGACGAGGGCCCGGGCGCGCAACATCGCGCCCGGGCTTTTTTTCAGGGACACGCTACCAGAAGCTCTCTCCCTGACGCCGCCAGGGGCGCCCGAGCTCCGGCGGGGGGAGGCCCCCATCCGTCAGCCGTCGCCTTGCGGCGCCG
>JAGWXR010000055.1 GCA_018969785.1 Alphaproteobacteria bacterium | reverse complement strand
TTGCAGCGCCTGACGGCGCTGCAAACGTACTCCCTCGCGAAGCGAGGGAGAGACAGAGCTTCTCCTCCTCGCTTGCAAGGAGGAGGATGACCTTTGTGTCTTGGTGTCTTGGTGTGAGGCTGGTTGGATATCTGGCCTCGCACGAAGACACGGAGACACGAAGGAGTTGAGGTGAGCGCTTTTGTTGAGGTCGCAAGCTGGGTCCCGGCTCTGCCACGCGCTGCCAACTGCTCCGCAGTTGGGCTCGTGTAACGGCCGGGATGACGACGGGTAGTGTGGGAAGTAAATGCCGCTTACCCCTTCGCCGGCGCATTCCAGCGCCTCAGCATCTCCACTGTCAGCAGCAGGAGTGTCGAGAACACGATCAGGAGCGTGGCAACCGCAAGGATCGTCGGGCTGATCTGCTCGCGGATGCCCGACCACATCTGGCGCGGGATGGTGCGCTGCTCGGGGCCGCCGAGGAAGAGCACGGTGACCACCTCGTCGAACGAGGCCGCGAAGGCAAAGAGCGCGCCCGAGATCATGCCCGGCGCCACCAGCGGCAGGGTCACGCGGAAGAAGGTCGTCACGGGATCGGCGCCAAGGCTGGCCGAGGCGCGGATCAGGTTGTTGTCGAAGCCTGACAGCGTGGCCGTCATGGTGATGACCACGAACGGCACGCCCAGCGCCGTGTGCGCGAGGATGATGCCCAGCGTCGTCTGGGCAAGCCCGATGGTGGAATAGAAGAAGTACATGCCCGCCGCCGAGATCACGATCGGCACGATCAGCGGCGAGATCAGCAGCGCCATGAAGAAGTCGCGGAACGGCATGTTGCTGCGCGCAAGCCCCATGGCCGCAAGCGTGCCAAGCACGGTCGCCAGCGCCGTCGAGCAAAGCCCGATGATGACGCTGTTGCGCATGGCCTCGAGCCATTGCGGGTTCTCGGCAATGTCGCGGTACCAGCGCAGCGAGAACCCGTCGGGCTGCAGCGTCAGCATCTTGTCGGTGAAGCTGAAATAGGGCTCGGCATTGAACGAGAGCGGGATCACGACCAGAAGCGGCGCGATCAGGAAGAACAGCACGCCATAGGCAAACCAGCGGTTCACGCCCGCCTCGATCGGTGTCTGGTCCCAGCGCTTTGACTTGTCCGCCATGGTCAGCCGAGCCTCAACCTGTTCATGCCGACAAGGCGCGCATAGAAGACATAGAGCACGAGCACGGCGGCAAGCAGCAGGCCACCCAGCGCCGCGGCAAGACCCCAGTTGAGGGACGTCTTCATGTGGAATTCGATCATGTTCGAGATGAGCTGGCCCGTGCGCCCGCCGACCAGCGCCGGCGTGATGTAGTAGCCAAGCGCCAGGATGAAAACGAGAAGCCCGCCCGCCGCCGCGCCCGGCAGGGTCATCGGGAAATAGACGCGCCAGAACGCGGTCCAGGGCGGCGCCCCGAGCGAAACCGCCGCCCGCTTGAGTGCAGGCGGCACCGACAGCATCACGCTGTAGGTCGGCAGCACCATGAACGGCAGCAGGATATGCGTCATCGCGATGATCGTGCCCGTCATGTTGTGGATCAGCGCCATCCGGGCCTCTTCCCCGGCCACCGACGCGATCACGTCATTGACGACGCCATTGGTCTGCAAGAGGGCAATCCAGGCCGTCGTGCGGACGAGCAGCGACGTCCAGAACGGCAGCAGCACCAGGATGAGCACGAGGTTGCGCCGCCGCTCGTCGAGATGGGCGATGTAATAGGCAAGCGGATACCCCAGCAGGAAGCACAGCGCCGTCACGCCCGCCGCCACCACCAGCGTGCGCGCGAACAGCGTCAGGTAGATCTGCTCTTCCTCGGGCTTGGGAACCCACGTGCCGTCGGCCTTGCGCGTCTGGTCAAGCGCCGAAACGTAATAGCCGGAGGTGGCAACCGCACTGGCATGCCGCAGCGCGCCCCAGACCTCCGGATCGCTCCATTGCAGGTCGACCTGGTTGAAGGCCTGCGCATAGGGCGGCACGAACCCGCGCGCCTCGCGCGCCGTCTTGATGATGAGCGAGCGCATGCCGGCGCGCTCGAAGTTCATGCGCGTGGCGACCTTGCCGATCTGTCCCGTGCGGTTGGCGCGCGACAGGTCGTCGGCCAGCGCGGAATAGGCGCTGAAGGGCGGGCGACCCTTGCCATCCCACGAGCGCAGCGCCGCCGCCGTACGGGGCAGGATGTCGGCAACCGTGCTGTCGTCGAAGCTGCGCATCAGCATCGACCCGATCGGCAGCACGAACGAGACCACGAGGAAGGCGAGCAGGGGCAGCACGAGCATGAACGTCGTCCGGCGCGCGCGCTTTCCCGAGCGCCGGTACTGTTCCGCAAGGCTGATCTGCCCCCCCATGCTCACGCCCTCGTCTCCCCCCGTTCAGCGTCGGCCAGCTATTTCGCGAGCCACGCCGCCCAGCGCTGGTTCAGCTCTTCCTGCCGGTCGGCCCACCACAGGAAGTCGATCTGGATGGCATTGGCCGCGTTCTCGGGGGAATTGGGCATGTGGGGCTTCATGTCGACGCCCTTCTCGGCGTGCTGGCCGACAAGCGGCAGCGACGACTTGCGCGCCGGACCATAGGCGATCCACTTCG
Organism: Alphaproteobacteria bacterium; assembly: GCA_018969785.1. Lineage (GTDB taxonomy): Bacteria > Pseudomonadota > Alphaproteobacteria > Micropepsales > Micropepsaceae > SZUA-430. The sequence continues at coordinate 9,593 of JAGWXR010000055.1, read as the reverse complement.
CCTGGTCGGCCAGGCGCTGCGTGTCCGTGGCGAAGGCGACGAACTGCATGGCCTTGTCCAGGTTCTTCGTTCCCTTCACGATGCCCAGCACGTCGAGCTCGAGCAGCTGCCCGTCCCAGATGATCTTGAAGGGCTTGTTCTCCATGACCATGGCATCGAAGATGCGGCCGTTATAGGCCGTGGTCATCGTGACTTCGCCATCGGCCAGGAGCTGCGGCGGCTGCGCGCCGGCTTCCCACCAGATCACGTGGTCCTTGATCGTGTCGAGCTTGCGGAACGCGCGGTCGACGCCTTCCTTCGTGCCGAGCACCTCATAGACCTTGTCGCCCGGCACGCCATCGGCGCGCAGCGCAAGCTCGAGGTTGATCTTCGGGCTTGTCTTGCGCATGCCGCGCTTGCCAGGGAAATTCTTGACGTCGAAGAAGTCGGCAAGCTTCGACGGAACCTTGGCCTCGAACTTCGTCGTGTCGAAGGCCACGATGTGGCTGAACAGGATCGTGGTCACCGCGCAGGGCGTGATGCCGTTGGCGACGAAGTCCTGGATCGCGGGCGTGCCGTCGGGCGCTGCCGGCAGCATTCCCGCATCGATCTTCTCGAGCAGGCCCTCGTCGCAGGCGCGCTGGGCATCCGCGATTTCCATGTCGACGACATCCCAGGTCACGTTGCCGGCCTCGACCTGCGCCTTGATCTCGGCGACGCCGCCATTGTAGTCGACCGAATTGATCTTCGTGCCCGTCTTGGCCTCGAAGGGCTTGTGATACGCCTCGACCTGGCTCTTGGTATAGGCGCCGCCCCACGAAACGACGACCAGCGGTTTCCCCCCGGCAGCACCGGCAGGCGCGGCCGCCGTACCGTTGGCATCGGGAAGCTGCATGTCGGTCAGCTCCGCATCGAGCTGGTTGACGGCTTTCTCGCCACCCCGGCCCAGCATGTAGAGCAGCACGCCGGCAAGGATGACGACGGCGGCGGCAGCAGCGATGATGATCGTGGTCGTCCGGCCCATGGTGTTTCCTCAGCTGTTTGTGTTTTCGGTGTTCTGACGCATCAGGAAGCGAAGGCACGCGCCGCGGCCGGTTCCCAGCTCAGCGTGACGGCCACGCCTTTTGCCGGAAGCCCGCCCATGTGCGCAGGTGTCTTCACATAGATCTCGCCCATGCCCGGCGCGGAGAGTTTCACCCGGACATGGTCGCCGTGGAAGATATAGTCTTCCACGAGCGCTGCAACATGGTTGCCCCCCGGCGTCGTCTCCGCCGAGAGCGACAGGTGCTCGGGCCTCACGCACACGACGCCCGTCTGCTCGGCGGTCGTGCAGTTGCCGTTCAGCGCCCGCACGCGGGCCCCGCCGATCAGTTCGACCACGCACTCGTCGCCCCGGATCGAGACCACCTTGCCCGGAAGTGCATTGTTCTCGCCGATGAAGCCCGCCACGAACGCATTCGCCGGCTCCTGGTAGATGCGCGCCGGCGTGTCGAGTTGCTGGATGACCCCGTCATGGAACACGGCGATGCGGTCCGAAAGCGTCAGCGCCTCGCCCTGGTCATGCGTGACATAGACCATGGTGACGCCAAGCTCCCGGTGCAGCCGCTTGAGCTCGTACTGCATCTGCTCCCGCAGGTGCTTGTCGAGCGCACCCAGCGGCTCGTCCATGAGCACAAGCTCCGGATCGAACACGAGCGCGCGCGCCATGGCGACACGCTGCTGCTGCCCGCCGGAAAGCTGCGCGGGCTTGCGCTTCTCGAAGCCGGTCAGTTCCACCATGGCAAGCGCCCGCGCCACGCGCTCTCGGATCTCGCTGCCCCGGATGCGGCGCACCTCGAGCGGAAAGGCCACGTTCTCAGACACCGACATGTGCGGGAACAGGGCATAGTTCTGGAACACGAAGCCAAGCCCGCGCTTGTGGGGCGGCTGCTCGGTCAGCGAGGTGCCGTTGAGCATGATGTCCCCGGACGTCGGCTGCTCGAACCCGGCCAGCATCATCAGCGTCGTAGTCTTGCCCGAGCCCGACGGCCCGAGCAGCGTCAGGAACTCGCCGCGCGCAATGTCGAGGTCGAGCTGCTTCACGACGAGGTTCACCCCGTCATAGGTCTTGGTCACGCCCTTGAAGCGGACAAACGGAACAGGCTCGGCAGCGACCGCCTCGACCTCGATGGGCGAGGGCAGGGGCTCGGGTCCGGGCGCCTCGGCCGCGGGCGGCGTCTCTTCGGCCGGCGCAGCCGGCTTGTCGGCGGCAGCCTCATCGGTATGTGTCTCGGCAAAGCGGGCCTGGTCAGCCTTGGCGCTGCGATCACCGAGCCCGAGCGCGGCCGACAACAGCGAGCGCTTCGGCGCCACGGCCACGCCCACGCGGGGTGGCTCTTCGGCCTCCTCGCTTTCATCGGGCGTCGTGGCCTTCACATCGGGGGCAGCGGGCTCCGCAGGCGCAGCGTCGGGCGCGGGCTCGGCGGGCGTGGCATCGGCGGGCGCGCCGGCGGCAGCTTCGGCCGCGGCTTCGCCGGTTTCGCCAGCAGGCGTCTCCTCCGACGGTTTGTCGTCGGACGAAATGCCAAGCAGCCGGGAGCGGAGCGAGAACCCCTTCGCGGGCGGTTTGGACGGAGCGTCTGTTGTATCAGTGGACATCTTCTGCGACGCGAACGAACACCGTTTCCCATGAATGGCGCAAGCGAAAGACGCAAGGGCCATGCATCCTAGAGGGTGTGGAGGTTAATGAAAAGCGCCGGACCGCGCATGGTGTTTTCGCGGTTTATGGTCAAGCCAGGCCCGATTCGCCCCGGGTTTGGTCCATCCGGGGGGGCTCCGTCCGGGAGTTGTGGAACGCAGGCAACGCCCATGGGGCGGCAATGACGCCCCTGGCAGCCGTTCCTCGTCCGGGACAACTGCATGGTATAAGCCCCGCGCGAACTCCTCAGGACCCGCATGACCCAAGCTCCGCTGAACAACGACATCGACGCCGTCTGGCTTCCCTTCACCGCAAACCGGCAGTTCAAGTCCGACCCGCGCATCATCGCGCGTGGCCAGGGCATGTACTACTACGACCCGCAGGGCCGGGAGCTGCTCGATGGCCTCGCGGGCCTCTGGTGCTCGCTCGCTGGCCACGGCCAGCCCCGCATCACCGAAGCGGTCTCGGCGCAGCTGAAGGAACTCGACTTTGCCCCGACCTTCCAGTTCGCCCACCCGAAGATCATCAAGCTCGCCGGCCGCATCGCCGCGATCGCGCCGGCCGGCATGGAGCGCGTCTTCTTCTGCAACTCCGGCTCCGAGGCCGTCGACACGGCCCTGAAGATCGCGCTGGCCTACTGGCGGGCAAAGGGCGAGGCCCATCGCACGCGCCTGATCGGCCGCGTGCGCGGCTATCACGGCACCAATTTCGGCGGCATGTCCGTGGGCGGCATCGTCAACAACCGCAAGGCCTATGGCCAGATGCTGCCCGGCGTCGACCATCTCCCGACGACCTATGACCGCGCCCGGCAGGCCTTCTCGAAGGGCGAGCCCGAATATGGCGCCAACCTCGCCGACGCGCTCGAGGACCTCGTCGCCCTTCACGGGGACACGATAGCTGCCGTGATCGTCGAGCCCATGGCCGGCTCCACCGGCGTGCTGCCGCCCCCGCAGGGATACCTCAAGCGCCTGCGCGAGCTCTGCACGAAGCACGGCATCCTGCTCATCTTCGACGAGGTCATCACCATGTTCGGCCGCATGGGGACGCCCACCGCAGCCGAGCGCTTTGGCGTGACGCCAGACATGATCACCTTTGCCAAGGGCATCACCAATGGCGCGATCCCGATGGGCGGGGTGATTGCCGCCAATGCGATCTACGACGCCTTCGCGCAGAAGAACGACTGGCAGATCGAGCTCTTCCACGGCTACACCTATTCCGGCCACCCCGTCGCCGCAGCAGCCGCCCTGGCCACCCTCGACATCTACCGCGACGAGGGTCTCTTCGAGCGCGGCCGCAAGGTCGAAGCCTGGCTCGCCGATGCCGTCCACACGCTCAAGGGCGCGCCCTTCGTTGTGGATATCCGCAACTGCGGCGCAGCCGCAGCCATCGACATCGAGCCTGCCCCCGGTGCCCCCGGCAAGCGTGGCCATGAGGCCATCCGCCGCGCCTTTTTTGACGAGGACATCGTGCTCAGGGTCGGTGGCGACACGATTGCATTGGGCCCCGCTCTCGTTGCAGAACAGGCCCATGTGGAGCGGCTCGTCGACGGTGTCCGTCGTGTGCTTGGCCGCCTGTCCTGATCAACCGAAGGCTTCGAAGGGAATACGCGCACCATGCTTGTCGGCGTTCCGAAGGAAATCAAGGTTCACGAATACCGCGTCGGGCTCACGCCTTCGAGCGTGCGCGAGCTCGTCTCGAACGGCCACAAGGTCATCGTGCAGGCCTCGGCCGGTGTGGCGATCGGCCTGACGGATGAGATGTACAAGGCCGCCGGCGCCGACATCGTTCCCACCGCCGCCGATGTCTTCGCGAAGGCCGAGATGATCGTGAAGGTGAAGGAGCCGCAGCCCCCCGAGATCGCCATGCTGCGCCCGGGCCAGCTGCTCTTCACCTATCTGCATCTGGCCCCCGATCCCGAACAGACCGCGGGCCTGCTCAAATCCGATTGCGTCGCGATCGCCTACGAGACCGTGACCGACGCGCGCGGTGGCCTGCCGCTGCTCGCGCCCATGTCCGAAGTTGCCGGCCGCATGTCGATCCAGGCCGGTGCGCATTGCCTAGAGATGGAGCAGGGTGGTCGTGGCATGCTGCTCGGCGGCGTGCCGGGCGTTCCGGCGGCAAAGGTCGTGATCATTGGCGGCGGCGTCGTCGGCGCCAACGCCGCACGCATGGCGATGGGGCTTGAGGCCCATGTCACCGTGATCGACCGCAGCCTGCCGCGGCTCGCCGAGCTCGACCTCCAGTTCGGCGCGATGCTGAACACGATCTATTCCACGATCGATGCGATCGAGGAGCAGGTCCTGACCGCAGACCTCGTGATTGGCGCAGTGCTGCTGCCGGGTGCTGCCGCCCCCAAGCTGATTTCGGAATCGATGGTCCGCCGCATGAAGAAGGGCTCGGTCATCGTCGACGTGGCGATCGACCAGGGTGGCTGTGCCGAAACCGCGCGCCCCACCACCCACGCCCAGCCGACCTACAGGGTCCACGACGTGGTGCACTATTGCGTGGCCAACATGCCCGGCGCCGTGGCGCGCACATCGACCTTTGCCCTCAACAACGCCACGCTGCCCTTCACCCTCGCACTGGCCGGAAAGGGCTATGCCCGCGCCTGCCGCGAGAACCCGCACCTGCTCGCGGGCCTCAACATCCACCGCGGCGCTTTGACCTACCAGGCGGTCGCAGAAGCGCAGAATCGCGCATTCACGCCCCCGGACCGCGCCCTGCCGGGGTGATCCACAGAAAGCGTTCATCCGTCACTGATCTTTGGGCCCGTGATGCATTACCTGATCCGGGCCAAGGAGCAGGACACTGATGACGACGAGCTTCACCCGACGCCGACTTCTCGCGGCAGGCCTCGCCCTGGCCGTCGCCCCGGCGTTCCTGCCCGCAACAGCCACGGCGGCGACGGCCGTGCCGCCCCAGGACATCGCAGCCCTGGGGGCACCTGACCGCACGCTTGAGGCGCGCCTCGCCACACTCGCCCGCAGCCTCGAAGGCACCCGCATCGGCGTGGCCGTGGTCGACATCGATGCCGGCCGCACCGCGCTCCTCAATGCCGACGGGATGTTCCCGATGCAGGGCGTCAGCACGCTGCCCATGGCGATCGCGGTGCTGCACCTCGCCGAGCAGGACGTGATCAGCCTCGAGCGCATGCTGACCCTCACCAGCGCCGACATCGCGCCGGGGCGCTCGCCGCTGGCCACCCGCCTGAAGGCGAGGCCCGTGAAATTCACCGCCCGCCAGCTGATCGAGCACATGCTCCTGAACGGGGACACGACGGCCACCGACGCCCTGGTCCGCCTCGCGGGTGGCCCCGGCGCCATCCGCAGCGCGCTTGCCCGCCTCGACGCCGCCGAGGGACTGCGCATCGACCGCTACGAGCGCGAGCTGCAGCCCGCCGTCTTCGGCCTGAAGCCCGACAAGGCCTTCGCCGATCCGGCTCGCTTCAGGGCCGCCATCGATACCCTCGGCCCGCAGGTCCGACGCCAGGCGCAGGCGCGATACCTGCAGGATAAGCGCGACACCGCAAGCCCGCGCGCCATCGCCTCGCTCTATGCGCGCCTCGAGCAGGGCCGCCTGCTCCAGCGCCGCAACGCCGCCCTCGTGCTCGACCTGCTGCGCCGCTCGAAGAGCGGCCTCGATCGCCTGAATGCGGGCATGACCAAGGGCTGGACGCTGGCCCATCGCAGTGGCCAGACGCCGACGATCGACGGCTTCACCGCCGTCTTCAACGACAGCGGCATCGCCAGCGGCCGCGGCGCAAGCCGCATCGCCATCGTGGTCTTCATGGAAGGGGCAACCCAGCCGGTCGGGACGCTTGCCGCGTTCCACCAGTCCCTCGCCCGCAGCGTCCTCGAGGCGTGGGAGCCACCCTCCCGCGCCTGAAGACTGTCAGTTGCCGGTCTTGACGTAGACGGGCGGAACCTTGTCACAGAGCTGCCGCAGCCGGTCGACTTGCCGGATATAGAGTGTCTTCGACTTGCGCTCGGCAATCCCGTCCTGCGCCAGCTGCGACAGCACGCGCGCGACCGTCTCGCGCGTGGTCGACGCCGTGGCCGCGATCTGCGCCTGCGTCGGCAGCGGATAGATAAGCCAAGAGCTCGGCCGCACCGGATCGGGCTTCATGAGCTTGAGCAGTTCGGCATAGACCCGCTGGTAGGCCGACAGCGTGGCGAGATCCATGATCCGGTCATCGCTCGTCCGCACGATGCGGACAAGCTTCTCGAGGATCACGAAGCTGATCCGCGGGTTCTGCTCGATCAGCTCGCGGAAGACCTGCGGCGTGATCGAGGCCAGCGTGCAGTCCTCCAGCGCCACGACGGTCGCCGACCGCGGCAGCCCGTCAATGGCGGCCATCTCGCCGAAATAGTCACCCGGCCCCGCAATCGCATAGGCAATCTCGCGGCCTGACGGCGAATAGTTCACGATCCGGCACCGGCCCTTCACGACGAAGAACACGTCCCGCGAATCCGAATCGCGTGTGACGACATTCTCGCCCTCGCGCACCGTGCGCCACGTGCACTGCGCCTCGAGCCGCGCGACCGCAGCCCGCTCCAGCCCTTCAAGCAGGCGGCAACCGGCGAGCGTCTGCTCCGCCCGCTTTGCATCCATGTTCGAATTCATTCTGCCCCTCTTGGCAGCCATCAGATCCCGCGGCATGGAGCCCTGTCCTTCCTGAATGGCAGATGAACAAACCACATTAACGATATGTTCTATTGGGGCCCTAGATGGTGACGCCCCCGTCAATCACGATGGCCTGGCCCGTCATGAAGGCCGCCGCCTTCGAGGCAAGGAACACCGCAGCACCGGCGATCTCATCAGGTTCACCGATGCGCTTGAGCGGGGATGTCGACGTGGAGCGCGCGAGGATCTCCGGATTGTCCCAGAGTGCCTTGGCAAAGTCGGTCTTCACGAGCCCCGGCGCGATGCAGTTGGCCCGCACATTGTGAGCCCCGAACTCCACCGCGATGTTGCGCGCGAGCTGGAAATCGGCCGCCTTCGAGATGCAATAGGCGCCCAGCACCGGCGACCCCCTCAGGCCGCCGATCGACGAGACGATGATGACGCTCCCGTCCCGGCGTTCAACCATCTCGGGTATCACCAAATTGCACAACTGGTGGTTGGAGCGCACATTCGCGCCCATGATCTTGTCGAAGGCCTCGTCCGGGATCTGCGACATCGACCCGAACACGGGGTTCACGGCCGCATTGCAGACCAGGACATCGATCTTTCCCCACTTGGCCCGTGTCTGCGCCACAAGGCCTTCAAGCTGCTCCCGGAGGTTGATGTTGCAGGGGATCGGATAGGCGACCTCGCGCCCCTTGCCCCATTTTGCGTTGATCTCCCCGGCCACGCGCGCGCAGGCATCCGCCTTGCGGCTCGAAATGACGACCCGGGCCCCATGCTCGGCAAACCGGTGGGCGATCGCCTCGCCGATACCCTTGGTCGATCCCGTGATCACCGCGACCTTGCCGCTCAAGTCAAAGAGTTCCATGTCCGTCCGTTCCCCTGCGTTGGCCTGAAATGAAGTCTGATCCGCATATGCAAACGTGGTGTGACGGCCGTCAAGTTCCCTGCACGTCAGGATGGTAGGATGCACGGAAAGGCGGACTTGGGCGTGTACGGACCGATCCATATCCTTGCGCTTGAGGCTGTCTTGGGCTTATGAACCGCCTCGACCTCGACCTCGTTCAAGGGTCAGTGCACATCTTTCCAATAAGAGGGACAAACGACATGCGCAAATTCATCGCCGTCGCCATTGCCGCGGCGCTTGTGCTGGCTGGTTGCCAGACCCAGGACCCCTACACGGGCGAACAGAAGACCAGCCACGCCACGCGCGGCGCGATCTTCGGCGCACTCGGTGGCGCGGCCATCGGCGCGCTGACCAACACCTCCAGCGGCAAGCAGGCCGCCCGCAACGCGCTGATCGGCGCGGGCATCGGCGCTCTCGCCGGTGGTGCAGTCGGCGGCTACATGGACAACCAGGAAGCCCGCCTGCGCGAGCGCCTGCGTGATGCCGGCGTCAAGGTCCGCCGCGAAGGCAACAACATCGTCCTCGAGATGGCCAGCGACATCACCTTCCCCGTCAACGGCGACCAGGTGAACCCGCAGTTCTACCGCACGCTCGCCGCCGTCGGCGAAGTGCTGAACGAGTTCAACAGGACCACGATCCAGGTCTCCGGCCACACCGACTCGACGGGCGACGACCGCTACAACCTCGACCTGTCGCAGCGCCGCGCCAACGCGGTGGCCTATATCCTGCAGCAGAACGGCGTCATGCCCCAGCGCATGTACGTCCAGGGCTTCGGCGAGCAGTATCCCGTCGCCTCGAACGCCACGGTCCCCGGCCGCGCCCGCAACCGCCGCGTCGAGATCCAGATCATCCCGCTGACGTCGTAAGACATCAGCCCGACGTAGGGTCTGAAAAAACGCCGCCGGTTCCGTCATGGAGCCGGCGGCGTTCTCATGTCGACTTACGGCAACATCATGTCACCGTAATAAATTGCGGCCGAGGTTACCGGATGATCAGTCGCTGCCAGTAAAGTGCCGGCCGGTTCTCGTTGTAGCGCACGTTCATCGGCAAGGCGTCGCTGTAGGCCTTCAGGATCTCGTCCTTGCGCGCAGCAAGCGCGGCCTCCGTTGCATTCATCACGCAGACGCGTGCGACCGCGCCGCGCGCACCGAACCCGCCCTGGCCTGCATGCCAGCACTGCGCGCTCGCCCGCCGCACGATACGAAGCTGCTCGCCATCCAGATGCCTCAGCGAGGCCTCGTCGCGCGGAAAGCCCGATTTGCCGGTTGGATCATCACCCACATCCGCGCCCGCACGCGCAGGACCTGCGGTGATGGGCAGCAGTGCCGCGGCACAAACGGCCGTGACGAGGAAAGAAAGGGCTGCAGGGCGCATCGGGAAACTCCTGTATTGCACTGCGGGACG
>JAGWXR010000054.1 GCA_018969785.1 Alphaproteobacteria bacterium | reverse complement strand
CCTGCAGGCCCTGCAGACCAAGCAGCAGCTCGGCGTGCAGGCACTGTCGATTGCCAACCAGTCGCCGCAGATCCTGCTGGCGCTGTTCCGCTAGTCAAGGTCAGTGACGGTGCGGAGCCGGGCGTACTTCCGGCTCCGCACGCTTCTTGAGCGTTGATTCTCCGGGCCGAAAGTAGGGGGTGGGGACGGCAGGAGCTGAAGCAGGGAGGTTGCTACATGAGCGACTCAGTCAAGTTGACACCGGCCTTGCCGGTGGTGCCGCCCTTGCCGCCGCAGCCGGACGCACGCCCGGACCTGCGGGTCGAGCCGGCGGAGAAGGCCCGTGCCGAAGCCCGCACGGCCGACAACGGCAATGGCCGGAACGCCGAAGAACAGGTCCAGGCGAAGCCCGGCAGGAGCCTGACGATTTCGCGCCAGGACAAGCTGGGCGGCTTCATCTACAGGTCAATCGACGACCAGAGCGGTGAAGTGATCTGGCAGTTCCCCGCCGACAGCATCCTGCGCATGTCACAGGCATTGCGCGAGATGGAGAAGGCGATGGAGCAGGGTGAGGGCCGGCAGGCCGACGAGCAGGCCTAGAGGCCGAGCACCCTGAGAAGGGTGGACGAGACACGCACGGCGTCGCTGTTTTCCATGCCGGGAAACAGGGGCAGGCTGAGCGTGCGCGCATAATATCTGTCAGCGCCCGGCAGGATGCCGGCAGGGCTCATGTCCCTGTAATAGGGTTGCCGGTGGACCGGCAGGTAGTGCACCTGCGTTCCGATCCCTTCGGCCGCAAGCCTGCGCATGACGTCGGCCCGCGCGAGGCCAAGCGCCGCGAAATCGATCAGGACCACATAGAGATGCCACGCCGCGGTGACGCCCGGCGTCCGCGCAAGCAGCGAAAGATGCGCCGACCTGCCGCCGAGAAGTTCGTCATAGAGCGCCACCAGTTCCCGCCGACGCTCACAGAAGGCATCGAGCTTGCGCAACTGGCTCTCGCCCAGGGCACACAGCACGTCCGGGATCCGGTAATTAAGCCCAGGCGCCTCCATTTCATAGTACCACGGATTGGGCGCATGGCCCGCATCGAAGGCCTCGTCGTCCTGCACGAACGACGCCGCATCCCGGTTCATGCCATGCGTGCGGTCCCTGAACATGATGGCCGCAAGGTCGGGATCATTCGTCGTGATCGCCCCGCCTTCACCCATCGCAATGGCCTTGACCGGGTGGAACGAGAAGGTGGTGGCATCCGCATAGCGGCACTGTCCCACGACATGCTCCTCGCCATCACCGATGGAATAGCGCGTACCAAGTGCATGACACCCGTCCTCGACAATGCGAAGGTCGTTGTGCCGCGCAATCGTGTAAAGGCCGGCAAGGTCGCCGGTCTGTCCGGCCAGGTGCACGTTGAAGACGGCATCGGCACGCCCGCCCGGACAGCGCGAAAGCGCCTCCTCCAGGTCACGCGGCCGCATCAGCCCGCTGTCGGGATCCACGTCGGAGAAGACCACGTCGCCACCGTTCAGCCGCACCGCATTCGCCGTAGCCAGGAACGTCACCGTCGGAACGATCGACACCGTGCCGGGCCCGAGATTCATGGCCCGCGCCACGAGGTGCAGCGCCGCCGTCCCGTTCGTGCACGCGATCGCATGACGCGCGCGCGTGGCACTGGCCAGCGCCCGCTCGAAGGCCGCAACGCGCGGGCCCGTCGTCAGGTAATCGCTCTTCAGCGCATCGACGACGGCCTGGATGTCGTCATCGTCGATGTGGTGCCGCCCATAGGGCAGGAACGGCAGTGCCGTGCTCATGCGAAATTGTCGGCCAGCATGGCCTGCAGGCCACGTGCGTCCAGGCGCTCCTCGTTGGAGTCGCTCGAATAGGCAAACCCCTCGGCAACCGGGCGCGCCCCGCGCGCCAGATAGGTCTTGCGCGCACCCTGCAGGTAGGGCGGGATGATGACATAGCGGTCGGAAAGCTCGAGCGTCTGGCGCGCATCGTCCATCGGCACCATGATCTCGTGCAGCTTCTCGCCGGGACGGATACCGATGATCTTCTGCGGCAGGTGCGGCGCCATGCACCGCGCAAGCTCGGACGTGTTCATCGAGGGGATTTTCGGCACGAAGATTTCTCCGCCCTCGGCAAGCTCGAGCGAGGACAGCACAAGGTTCACCCCCTGCGTCAGCGTGATCCAGAACCGCGTCATGCGCGGATCGGTGATCGGCAGCGCCTCTGCATTGTCACGGATGAGTTTCTGGAAAAGCGGCATCACGCTCCCGCGCGAGCCGGCAACGTTTCCATAGCGCACGACCGCAAAGCGGCAACCATCGGCGCCCGCCAGGTTGTTGGCCGCCACGAAGATCTTGTCGGACGCCAGCTTCGAGGCGCCGTAGAGGTTGACGGGATTGGCCGCCTTGTCGGTCGACAGTGCGATCACGCGCTTCACGCCCCGCGCGATGGCCGCCTGCACCACGTTCTCGGCACCGATGACGTTGGTCGCGATGCACTCGAAGGGATTGTACTCGGCAATCGGCACCTGCTTCAGCGCCGCCGCATGGATGACAAAGTCGACGCCGCGCATCGCCATTTCCAGCCGCGCCACATTGCGCACATCGCCGATGAAGTAGCGCATGAACGGATAGGCTTCGACCGGGAACTGCTGTGCCATCTCGTACTGCTTGAGCTCGTCGCGCGAGAAGATGATCAGCTTGCGCGGCTTGTAGCGTTCGATGACGGTCTTCACGAAGTGCTTGCCGAACGAGCCCGTGCCGCCGGTGACCAGGACCACCTTGTCGTTCAGGTCCACGGCAGGCTCGAGGAAGTCCCGCCGGCGCAGCACCGAATTCACGGCCGCGGGAAGGGCTTCATCGTCGTCGGTGGCATAGGACTGGAGGGCAGGGGTCATGGGCTTGATCGACCGTTGTGCGGGGTGAACGTGCCCCGACCTTTTCAGATCATGCTGAATATTCCGTTAGGCGAGCCGGGATATTCCAGACTGTCCCCGGAAAATGAACGCGCGTTAACGCAAAGGCCTGTCGTGGGCCCTCAGCGGGCCACACGCTGCATCGCCGGTCGGGTATAACCGAACAGGTGCATCATGTCCGACGCAATGGCGTCGAACTGCGCCGACTGCTCGCCCGTCAGGGCAGGTGGCTCCGGGGCGGGTTCGGACCCGCCCGGCGCCAGCAGGCCGGTCAGGCGGTCATCCCACGGCAGGCCCAGGAAATCCATCAGTCCCTGCCTCGCATCGGTCCGGGAGACAAGGTCCTCGATGCGGATCACGTGCTTGCGCTCGGGGGGAATGGCATCCAGGTGATGGTTGATCGTCCGGTTGACCTGCGCCCAGTGGAACGCGATGCGACCGAAGCGGCCGAGGCTTGAAAAATCAGGCGCCAGCGGGTGGCCGCGCGGTGGCAACGGCCACCAGAACCGCGCTTCCGGAGGCGGGGCCGGGACCTGCCCGTGCGAGTCGTAATGGCGCTGCAGGGCAGCGACCGCATCATCCGTGTAGCAATCCTGCGTGCGCTCGAGGAAGTAGGACTGCGTGACATGCCGGCCGTCGCGCACGAGGTGGATGAACCGGGCCTCGGGAAACAGCCGGTTGAGAACCGGTATCAGCCACGACAGCGCGTGCGAGGCATCGCCCCACAGCCGCGCCGGCGTGTGATGGATGGCGGCGCCATGCGTGGCGCGCAGCACATGCACCGCCTCGCCAAGCCCGATGAGCCCCAGGTAATGCTTGATGGCCGCCGGCTGCACGTGCTGCATCATGTATTCGTGATGCATCTCGACATGCGGGAAGGCGCTGAACAGGCGCTGCATCATCGACGTGCCGGAACGGCCCGAAGAGACGACAAAGAAGGGACGGGTGCTCGCACTCATCGTGTCCACGCTTTCCGCCCGAAAGGCACTAACAGGTCATTGATGAAACAGGACACACAACCCTCGCAAACTGTGTGAGCATTATGAACTTGGTAAGGCCCCCGGCTTTAAAATCGGTAAATGCAAGATTAATAATTTGGGGTGTCGCGCATGACGGGCAAGCCGGGGATCTCGACCCTGATCGAGGAAGCATACCGTCGCCTGCAGGCCAACGAGGGCACCGCGACCCTCTCCGATCTCATCGATCTCCTGAACCGCGAGCCGGGCCTCTTCGACCTCTCGGCCACGTACCGTCCCGTGTCCGTCCCCGAAATCCGGGAAACGGTCATGGTGCGCTGCGATGGCGGGGACGCCCTCGGCATGGTTCATGTCCGCCGTTGCCTGTCCGTGGCACGCAGCCTTGCGGCCAGTGAAGGCCTCGACGTCCGCTTCGCCGTCATCGGCGAACGTCAGGCCATCGACGAGATCCGCGCCGCAGGTTTCGCCGTCGACGTGATGCCCGAGGGCGCCGAGGAAATCGACTGGCTGCTGGACCTCGCGCAGTATCATCGCCCGGCGGCCTGGCTGCTGGATCTGCGCACCGCACTCACCCCGCACGCCGTGCTGCGCCTGAAGGCGACCGACACGCTGGTCGCCGTCATCGATGACGTCAGCACCCGGCGCCTCGTGGCTGACGCAGCCTTCTATCCACCCTTGCCACAGGTCTTCGCCCTCGACTGGTCGCTGGCCGAGCGGGAACCCGCCGTGGGCTGGGAGTGGGTCCCCATCGAGCCGGCCACCAGGGCCCAGCCAAAGCGCGCGGACATGTCCTTGCATGCCCTTGTCGCCGGGGGCGGCGCCGATCCGCAGGGCGTGACCCTGCTCGCCGTCAAGGCCCTGGCGGGGATCGACAGGGGGCTGCGCGTCACCGTGGCGCTGGCCGCCAATGCCCCGGAAGGGCTCGAGCGTCGCATCGAGGAACTCGCCCCGCAAGTCGGCGTGTTGCGGGACCCAGCCGACATGCAGGGCCTGATCGCGGGCGCCGACCTCGCGCTCATCAGCTTCGGGACCCTTGCCTGGGACCTCGCCGTCGCCGGTGTGCCCGCGCTCTATGTGGGACTGAACGAGGACCATGAACTCTCGGCCGAGGCCTTTGCCCGCACCGGAATGGGCGTGTCGCTGGGCCTCGCCGCATTCCTGAAGGAAAAGGCGATCGCCGACGCAGTGGAAGACCTTCTCGACGATCCCGAGATGCGCCGCGCCATGTCGGCGGCTGGCCGCATGAACCTCGACGGCAGGGGCTCGGCCCGCATCGCCGCCCGCCTGCGCCATCTCGTGGACGAGCGCCGTCACGCCCTCGCCGGACCCGCGACCCAGGTTGCAAGCCGCACCGGAACGTGAAACGGCGCCGCAAGGCGCCGTTGCCGGTGAAGGGATGGAATGGAGCGCCGGGCGCTATCCGCCGCCGTAGCTCTGCACCAGGCTGCCCGCGACCAGCGCCCAGCCATCGACCAGCACGAAGAAGATCAGCTTGAACGGCAGCGAGATCGTGACTGGCGGCAGCATCATCATGCCCATGGCCATGAGCAGCGACGCGATGACCATGTCGATGATGAGGAAGGGGATGAACAGCAGGAACCCGATCTCGAACGCACGCCGCAATTCGCTGATGAGGAAGGCCGGGATCAGGATACGCAGCGGTGTTTCGGCGGCCGTGGCCGGTGGCTCCTGCTTGGCAAGGTTGAAGAAGAGCTTCAGGTCGCTCTCGCGCACATGCTTGAGCATGAAAGCCGAAAGGGGAGCCGTGGTCTTGGTGAAGGCCTCGCCCATCTCGATCTTTTCTTCCATCAGGGGCGCAATGCCGTCATTGTATGCCTTCTCGAAGGTCGGTGCCATGACGAACGCCGTGAGGAACAGGGCCAGCGAGACGATGACGCTGTTGGGCGGGCTCTGCTGGATGCCGATGGCCGTCCTCAGAAGCGAGAGCACGACGACGATGCGCACGAAGCTCGTCACCATGATCAGGATCGAGGGCGCGATGCTCAGGATCGTGATCAGCGCAACGAGCTGGATCAGGCGTTCCGTAAAGCCGCCGCCTTCCTTGCCAAGGTCGATCGTCACCTGCTGCGCGGCAGCAGGATCGGCCATGGAAGCCAGGAGCACGAGGACAGCAAGGACGTAGCTGGCAAGTCTCACAGGCGGGGTTCCGTCTTGATCGTGACAAAGGTGGAATGCGACAGCGGCGCTTCCGGAATGCTCTTCACCTCAAGCTTCTCGTCGAGGATCACGTCCCCATGGGGCGACAGCAGGACGAGGTATTCCTTGTCGTCGCGACGGATCAGCACCAGCCGCCGGCGCGCATCGACGAGCAGCGATTCAGTGATGCCCAGGCGCCGGTCGCCGGGCTTGCGCTGCACGAACTGCAACCCGCCAACCGTGCGCAGCAGCAGCGCGATGGCCCCGATGAGGCCCAGCACGAAGATGAGTGCGGCGCCGAACTGAAGATAGTTGCTCGTTTCCATGGTGCCTGCCCGGGCCCTGCAGGGAAGAAGCGGGGCCGCTGTTAGGAATGGACAATGCCCGCGTAACCTTAAGTCTGCCTAAACGCCCGGCAGGAATTTCCCGGTAAACGAAGTCTTGCCGTTGCACCCCGCGCGGAATCCCGGAGGCATCGGGAAAATTTTTCCGTTCGCTTTAAGGCCAACTTAAGCCTGAGGGGCAAAAACTGCGTCACGGACGGGGATAGTCCCCCATGGTGCGAGTTCGACATGAGCTTCAACAATTTACCCCTGATCGGCCTCATCCAGCAGAAGATGGGCTGGCTGAATGACCGCCAGACGGTCCTGGCCCGCAACATTGCGAACGCCTCAACGCCCGGCTTCGTGCCGCAGGACCTGAGGGCGAACGACTTCGCCATGGCACTCTCGGGCGAGACGGGGCCGGGCCTGTTGATGACGAACCGGATGCATATCCAGCCGCCGTCGCTGCTTTCCGCAGCCAACCGCGCGGTATCCGCGCCGGACTCGCGCGCCTCGCCTGATGGCAATGCCGTGGTGATCGAGGAGCAGATGCTCAAGGTCTCCGAGACCCAGATGAACTACGCGCAGGCAGCAGGTCTCTACAAGAAGATGACGGGCATGTGGCGCACGGCGCTTGGCGGCCAGTAATACCAGACGGGAGTGACTGACATGGACATGATGAAGTCGATGCTGATTGCGGCCTCGGGCATGCGCGCCCAGTCCGAGCGCTGGCGCATCATCGCCGAGAACCTCGCCAACGCCTCGTCGACCGGTACGAAGCCCGGCGAGGAGCCCTACCGCCGCAAGGTGCCGGTGTTCCAGTCCGAGCTCGACAATGCCACGCGCACCGAGACGATCCGCGTGAAGAAGATCGTCAAGGACATGTCGCCCTTCCGCGAGCAGTACATGCCGGGCCACCCCGCCGCCGACGCGCGCGGCTATGTGAAGATGCCCAACGTGAATTCGCTCATCGAGATGATGGACATGCGCGAGGCTCAGCGCGCCTACGAGGCCAATATCAACGTGATCGACAACACCCGCGCGATGCTCTCGCGCACCGTCGACCTGCTGCGCCGCTGAACCCCGGAAGGAACTGAAACATGGCAGGCATCGTGAACCCGGCAGCGATCAGCGCCTATGCGCAGGCCGCGAAGATGGGGGCGGGCACCGGCGGCGCCGCAGGTGCGGCCGAGGCCGGTGGATCATCCTTCGGCGACATCCTCGGCGGCGTCCTGAACGACGCGGTGGCCTCGGGCAAGATGGCCGAGCAGAAGGCCGCAAGCCTCGTGCAGGGCAAGGGCGACCTGGTCGATGTGGTCAGCGCCGTGAACGCAGCCGAGATGTCCCTCGAAACAGTGGTCGCGATCCGCGACAAGGTCATCGCCGCCTACCAGGACATCCTGCGGATGCCGATCTAGGCCACACCGCAGCCCTCGACGCAACAACACAACAAGAAGAACAGCAAGGCAGGAATTGGGTCATGGGTGGAGGAGAGGTTCTCGATCTCGCACGCGAGTCCATGTGGGTCCTCATATTGATGACCGCACCGGTGATGATCGTGGGCCTCGTGGTCGGCCTCGGCGTCGGCCTCCTGCAGGCCCTCACGCAGATCCAGGAAGCAACCCTCGTCTTCGTTCCCAAGATCCTCTCGATCTTCATCGCCATTATCATTTTGTTACCGTTTATGGCGGCAACCATGTCCGGTCTGATGACGACGATCGTCCAGATGATCATCAATCCCTGACGGGGGAAGGCACGGCGCGTGCAGATCAGTGCGATCCAGGACCTCCTGCCCGCGGACATCCTCGCCTTCATGCTGGTGTTCTCGCGCGTTGGCGCGATGACGATGTCCCTTCCGGCCCTGGGCGAGGCCACGATCCCCACGCGTGCGCGCCTGATGCTGGCCCTTGGCCTGACGCTCGTGCTCGTGCCGCTCGTAGGCAACCTCTATCCGCCAGGCGTCCGCTCGATGCCCGCGATGCTGGCCGGCATGGTGATCTCCGAAGCCCTCGTCGGCCTGATCATCGGGCTCCTGCTGCGCATCGTGATGGGTTCTGTCCAGGTCGCCGGCAACGTGATTGCAACCCAGACCGGCCTCGCCTTTGCGCAGGGCCTTGACCCCACGCAGGGAGCGCAGGGAGCGCTCATCTCGCTGTTCCTCTCGCTCATGGCGGTGACACTCATTTTCATGGGCGACCTGCATCACCTCCTGATCGGCGGGATCGCGCATTCATTCACGCTCTTTCCCCCCGGCAAGATGCCCGCCGCCCCCGACCTCGCGCAGCTGGCCATCGGCATGGTGTCGGGCATGTACCTCATCGGCATGCAGATGGCCGCGCCCTTCATCGTCTTTGGCCTGGTCGTCTATGGCGGGGCAGGCGTCGTCGCCCGCATGATGCCCCAGTTGCAGGTCTTCTTTCTCGTGACCCCGCTGAACATCCTCGCGGGCTTCGTGATCCTCGCGCTGTCCATATCCACCATGATGATGTGGTTCCTCGACGACTTCGCGTCGCGGGTGCAACCCTTCCTTCCGCAGTGACCGGAGACTGACCGGCCATGGCGGAAGAAAAGGAAGACAGCCAGAAAACCGAAGAGCCTACCCAACACAAGCTCGAGCAGGCCGAGGAGAAGGGTGACGTAACCCAGTCGCCGGACGTCGCCGCCTGGCTGGTCCTTGCCGCGGCCACGCTCTGGCTGATGATGTGGAGCCCGGCCATGGCCGACTCCCTGCGCAAGTTCATGACCGGGTTCCTTTCGGGGGCCCACAACATCTCGCTCTCGCCCCAGACCGCCGGCGGCTTCGCCTCGGGTATCGGCTTCGAGTTGCTGCAGACGATCGGCATTCCCTTTGCGCTGCTGATGGCTGTCGCGGTCGCAGCCCACCTCGTGCAGCACCGGCCCGTCTTCGCCCTCGACAAGATTGCCCCGAAGCTCGAGCGCCTCAGCATCATGCAGGGCTTCAAGCGCATCTTCGGGACACAGGCGCTCGTCACCTTCCTCAAGGGCATCTTCAAGACGCTGGCCATCGCCACCGCGATCGGCATGACCGTCTGGCCCAGCAAGGACGACATGCTGGCCATGATCACCCTGCCGGTCGGCCTGCTCCTGCTGGAGACGCTGACACTGATGGGCCAGGCCCTTGTCGCCGCCCTTTCGGTACTCGGCGTCATCGCCATTGCCGACTATGGCTGGCAGTATTTTGAGCGCATGCGTCGCCTAAAGATGACACGTGAGGAGGTCAAGGACGAACACAAACAAAGTGAGGGCGATCCGGTAGTTAAGCAGCGTCTTAAACAGATCCGGTTAGAAAGGTCCCGCAAGCGCATGATGGCAGCCGTCCCCAAGGCTGCCGTGATTATCACGAACCCGACGCACTACGCGGTCGCATTAGCCTACGAATCAGGCAAGATGGGGGCTCCCATCTGCGTCGCCAAGGGCGTCGACCATGTTGCGCTGAAGATCCGTGAGGTCGGACGCGCGAATAACGTGCCTGTCGTGGAGAACCCGCCTCTGGCGCGGGCCCTCTATGCCTCTGTCGACGTGGATGAGACGATCAAGCCCGAACATTTCAAGGCGGTGGCCCAGGTCATCGGCTTCGTGATGCGATTGAAGGGCAAGGTACCATCTGCGCGGACAGGGCGTCGTACATGAACCCAGCTACCGAATCACAGTCGCCGCCCCCCGAACAGAACGATTCCCCGCCGGCCACGCAGGCATGGTGGAAGACCGTGAACTGGACCTGGGCCCGGGCCTGGAGCGAACGCGTCACCCCGACCGAGGCGGCCATGGTGCTGTTCGCGGTCGCCTGTCTTGCAGGCCTTGCCGTCGTCGCCTGGCCGCAGGCCGCAGGCCTCGGCGGGCTTGCCTTCCTGATCGGCATCACGGTTTGCGGCTCGGCGCTTATCCTGGCGATCACCTCGGGGCGCCTGGTCCCCGCTGAACAGCCCGCCCGGCTTTTCGGCTCGGCCCTCGACACCGACCGCAGGCCCTGCTGCATCACCTTGCCGGATGGCTCGATCGGCTACGCGAACCCCGCCTGGCGCCGGATGTTCGGGCGCAGCACCTCGGGTGGCGATGTGCTGCCGGTTGCCGGCTTCTCGGCCGATACCGAAACCGCCCAGCGCCTCTATGCGCTTGTGCGCGCGGCAAGCCTTGGCGATGCGCGCGAGGAAGAACTGAAGCTGAAGAATGTCGCCGGCAAGTGGGTCCAGGTGGCTGTCGCGCCGATCTCCGGCAGCGGCCACACGGTCTGGCGCATCACCGACCTCGCGCCGCGGCGTCCGATGCTGCAGGCCGTCGACGGCCAGCAGCCACGCCAGTCCGTCGTGGTCCAGCTCAAGCCGATCGAGCATGCGCCGGGGCAGGGGCCTGTCGCTCCCCAGATCCCGCGCTTCATCCAGGACGCGCCCGTCGCCATCGCGCTGTGCAAGGCCGACGGCACCATCGTCGAGGCCAATGCCGCACTGGCCGCCCTTGTGGGGGCAGGCACCGCGCGCCTGGCTGGCCGCTCGATCTTCGACGGCCTCGTCGACCAGACCATCCAGACCACGCGTGCACGTCTTTCATCGCTGGGCGTGGGCGATGTCTCGCGCGCGCCCGTCGAGGTGCGCTTCCGCAACGACGAGAACCGCACCGCGCAGCTCTTCGCCAGCCGCGTCGACAGCGATGATGCGGCGACCGTGGCCTATGCCGTCTACCTCGTCGACACCACCGGCCAGACCTCGCTCGAGCGCCAGTACGCGCAGGGCCAGAAGATGCAGGCCATCGGCCAGCTCGCCGGCGGCATCGCGCACGACTTCAACAACCTGCTGACCGTCATCAACGGCGTGGCCGAGCTGCTGCTGCAGCGCCATCCGCCGGGCGATCCGTCCTTCGCCGACCTCAACACGATCCACAATACCGGCGTGCGTGCGGCATCGCTGGTACGCCAGCTTCTGGCCTTCTCGCGCCAGCAGACGCTCGAGCCGGCGGTTCTCAACCTCACCGATCTCGTGGCCGACTGGACCATCACGCTGCGCCGCCTGATCGGCGACAGGGTCAAGCTCAAGGTCGAGCACGGTCGCGACCTCTGGCCCGTCCTTGCCGACCAGAACCAGCTTGGCAATGCGCTGATCAACCTTGCCGTCAACGCCAAGGACGCCATGCCCAATGGCGGCACGCTGGCAGTACGCACCTTCAACCGGACGCTCGTCGAGAAGACGACCTTCTCCGGCGACGTGCTCGTCCCGCCGGGTGACTATGTGGTGATCGAGGTCGAGGACACCGGCACGGGCATCCCCAGGGAGCACCTGTCGAAGATCTTCGACCCCTTCTTCACCACCAAGGATCCCGGCAAGGGAACAGGCCTCGGCCTTGCCTCGGTCTATGGCATCGTCAACCAGACGCGCGGCTACATCTACCCGGAGTCCGAAGTGGGCAGGGGCACCATCTTCCGCATCTATCTGCCCCGGCATGTACCGCAGGCCGACGCGGCTGGTGCAAAGGAGCCCGAGAAGGCGCCGCCCCCGCGCGACCTCACGGGCTATGGTACCATCCTGCTGGTCGAGGACGAGGACGCCGTTCGCGACTTCGCCGTCCGTGCCCTCGAGATGCGTGGCTACAAGGTGCACCCGGCTTCCTGCGGCGACGAGGCGCTTGAACTGATCGAGGCGCACGGCCCCGAGATCGATCTCGTCATCTCGGATGTCGTCATGCCCGGCATGGAAGGCCCCGCGCTCGTCAAGGAAATCCGCAAGGGCAATCCGGCCATGCGCGTGATCCTGATGTCGGGCTACGCGCCGGGCCTCGAGAAGGTCGAGGACTGCCACTTCATCTCCAAGCCCTTCAAGCTCCAGGAACTGACCGAGAAGGTGAAGGTCGTTCTCGAGCAGAACTAGGGGCAGGCGTTGACGGCACCGGATCCCGAAACCGTCCTCTATCGCATCTTCGCCCAGCGCTTCCCGACGGAAGACGCCTGCCTCGAGCACCTGCTTCAGCTGCGCCATGGCAATCCGGGCACCTGTCCCAAATGCCGGCGCCGTGGACGCTTCCACCGCCTGCGCCAGCAGCAGGCCTTTGT
>JAGWXR010000200.1 GCA_018969785.1 Alphaproteobacteria bacterium | reverse complement strand
GCCCGCCGGGGCATCCTGTTCGTCCTGTCCTCGCCTTCGGGCGCCGGCAAGACGACCCTGTCGCGCCGCCTGCTCGCCGCCGAGCCGCAGGTGCGGATGTCGGTCTCGGTGACGACGCGGAAAGCCAGGCCCGGCGAGATCGACGGCGTCCACTATCACTTCATCGACGAGGGCGAGTTCCGGCGTCGGGTCGCTGCCGGCGAGCTGCTCGAGTGGGCCAACGTGTTCGGGCGGCTCTACGGGACGCCGAAGGCGCCCGTGATGCAGTGGCTCGATGCTGGCCACGACGTGCTGTTCGACATCGACTGGCAGGGCGCCCAGCAACTCGCGGCAGTGACGGAGCTGGCGCGGGATCTGGTGCGCGTGTTCATCCTGCCGCCCGATGGGCCTACGCTGCACGCCCGCCTCGTTGCGCGCGCGCAAGATGCGCACGACGTGGTCGCTGAACGGATGAAGAAGGCGGCCGGCGAGATCAGCCATTGGCACGAGTACGACTACGTGGTGGTCAATCGCGACCTCGAGGCCGCCGCCGAGGAGATCCGCGCCGTCCTGCTCGCCGAGCGGGTGCGCCGCACGCGCCGGCACGGGCTTCAAGGTTTCGTGGCGAGGCTGTTGCGCGACTTGTGACGCAGCACGGACAATGGCGCGCTTGGCCATGCCCGCGTGCTAGTAGTGGTAATCAGCAGTCTGGCGGAGACGGAGCCCGCCATACTCCTGTTTGCCCCCGTCCGTGGCCATCCATAAAACCCCTGTGAATTCAGGGGATCACTGCCGACGGCGTCCGACGTTGTCCTTCCCAAGCCGCCCCAATCCGCTCATTTTGTTAGGGCGGTTGTTAGGGCGGAAGGTCAAGGCGGGGCGCACCGATGGCAAGGACTGTTCACCGTTTGAGCCCGACCGAAGTCGCAAAGAAGACCAAGCCCGGGCTCTTCGCCGACGGGGGCGGCCTCTACCTGCGGGTCAGTGCCGGCAAGAGCGCCGGCAAGCGGTGGGTGTTCCTCTATCGCCGACCTTTGGACGGCAAACGCTGCGAGATCGGCTTCGGCGGGACGTCCGCCGTGCCGCTTACCGTGGCCAGGAAGAAGGCAGCCGAGGCCCGTGCGCTGTTGGCCGAGGGGAAAGACCCGTTGGCGTTGCGCCAAGCCGCCCAGCGGACGCCAACATTTGGCGAGCTGGCTGATAAGCACATCGAGGCCATGAGCCCGAGCTGGCGCAATCCGAAGCACCGGGCGCAGTGGGAGATGACGCTGCGAGAGTACGCCAAGCCGCTGCGGTCGAAGCCGGTCGATGCGATCACGACGGCCGACGTCCTGTCGGTGTTGCGGCCGATTTGGCAGACCATTCCCGAGACGGCTTCTCGGGTCCGCGGGCGCATTGAGAACGTGCTCGACGCCGCCAAGGCGCAGGGTTTCCGCTCTGGCGAGAACCCAGCGGCATGGCGTGGCCACCTGAAGCTGATCCTTCCCGCGCGCCAGAGGCTCACTCGTGGTCATCATGCGGCGATGGCAATCGATGATATTCCGGCCTTCATGGTCAGCCTACGGGGACGCCCTGCTGTCGCTGCGCGCTGCCTCGAGTTCGCGATCTTGACTGCGGCGCGCACGGGCGAGACGCTCGGCGCGCGCTGGGATGAGATCGACATTACGAGGCGCGTCTGGACAATTCCGGGGCTAGATCCAGAGACAGGTCGCCGAACGAAGTCCGCGCGGGATCATCGCGTGCCGCTCTGCGCCCGTGCCATGGAGTTGATCAATGAGATGACGGCGATGCGCGACGGCGGGGCCTACGTGTTTCCGGGACAGAGGCGTAATCGCCCGATGTCGGACATGGCCTTGCTGATGCTGCTGCGGCGCATGGGATACATGGCCGGTCTAGTGACGAACCACGGCTTCCGCTCGACCTTCAGAGACTGGGCAGGCAACCGCACGAACTATCCACGCGAGCTTGCGGAGCATGCCCTCTCACACATGATCGGTGACAAGGC
>JAGWXR010000053.1 GCA_018969785.1 Alphaproteobacteria bacterium | reverse complement strand
CGAACTCCTGGGGGAACGTCAATCCGGCCTGCCGGGCTTTCGCATGGCCGATCTCACCGCCCACGCCGAGCTTCTCAAGGCCGCCAGTGACGACGCGCGCCTCATCCTGTCGCGCGATCCGGAACTTCAGACCCCGCGCGGGGCGGCCCTGCGCACCCTGCTCTACCTGTTCCAGCAGGACGACGCCGTGCGCACGATCCGATCGGGCTGACGGGCGGCCCCCACCAGCAAGGGCCTGCATTCACGTTTCGGAAAGCCTTGCCCGCTAGCCTGACGGTTCCACCACGAAGGCGCAGCCCATGCCACGTTTCTGGGCCATGATCCGCGGCGACCAGTTCCGCGTCATGCGCGAGACCGGCGAGCAGGACACAGGCTTCTATGTCTGCCGCATCACCGAGGCACCCGATGAGAAGGCCGCCGTCCAGCGCCTGCACGACGCCTTCAGGGAGGAACTCAAGTCCCTTCCCTTCAGGCTGACTGCCGAAAGCCGCGTCGAGATCGAAGAAATCGAGACAATACCCCCCGGCAACGAAGACTACCGGGAAACGGGCTTCATCCTCGTCAACGACGAGGGGGACGCTGGTTCGGGACCTGGTGCTGACGGGCACGCCCTGAAGCGTTGACGCCGCTACGCCGCTCGCGGCAGTCTCCGCCCATGACAACAGGCACAGACCAGATCAAGTCCGCGCTCGAAGCCGCGCTGTCCGGGGTCTATCCGGGCACCAGCACCGTGACCGACCTGCGCCAGCTTTCGGGTGGCGCGAGCCAGGAGACGTGGGCCTTCAACCTTTCGACGGGTGAAGGCCTGAAGGAACTGATCCTGCGCCGGGCGCCCGGCGGCGTCGTGGCGAAGCGTGCGACCGCAGCCCCCGACCACGCGACCGAAGCCGCAATCCTCAAACTCGCCCACAAGGCCGGCGTTTCGGTCCCCGAGGTACCTTGTGTCCTGTCAGATGCGCATGGCATTGGCCCCGGTTACGTCATGACGCGCATCGAAGGCGAGACCATCGCCCGCAAGATCCTGCGCGACGCCGAATTCGCCAACGCCCGCAAGGTCCTCGCGTTCCAGTGCGGCGAGGCCCTGGCCCGCATCCACCGTATCCCGCGCGAAACCCTGCCACCCCTGAACGCCGTGACCCCGCGCGAGCAGCTCGCGCAGTACCGCGAGACCTATGACAGCTACGACTACCCGCACCCCGTCTTTGAAGCGGCATTCAAGTGGCTCGAGCAGCGCCTGCCAGAGGCCGATGAACTGACGCTTGTGCACGGTGACTTCCGCAACGGCAACCTCATCGTGGGCCCGGAGGGCATTCGCGCAGTGCTGGATTGGGAGCTGACCCATGTGGGCGACCCGGCCGAGGACTTGGGCTGGCTCTGCGTGAACTCGTGGCGCTTCGGCGAGACCACGAAGGTCGCCGGCGGTTTCGGATCGGTCGAGCATCTGCTCGAGGGCTATCGCGCCGGCGGCGGCACAGGCATGACCGCAGAGCGCGTCCGCTTCTGGGAGATCTTCGGCACGCTCAAATGGGGCATCATGTGCATGACGATGTACCAGGCCTTCGCGCAAGGGACCGACCGCAGCGTCGAGCGCGCCGCGATCGGCCGGCGCTCGTCCGAAACCGAGATCGACCTCGTCAACATCCTCTATGACAGGCCAAGCCCGCCATGATGGACCAGCCCTCTGCCGCGGAACTCGTGACCGCCGTGCGTGAATTCATCGAGAAACACGCGATCCCCCAGCTCTCGGGCCGCACCGCCTTCCACGGGCGCGTCGCCGCCAATGCGCTGGCCATCGTGGCGCGCGAGCTCGAGCAGGGTCCCGCCGCCGAAGCCGCCGAAACCGCAAGCCTCAGGGCCCTCCTGGGCCAGGACGGAACGCCCGAGGCGCTGAACCGCGAACTCTGCCGGCGCCTGCGGGATGGCCGGATCGACCCCATGGACCCCGCGCTGGGCCGTCACCTCGTGGCCACGACGCTCGCCAAGGTTGCGATCGATCAGCCAACCTATGCCGGTTTCGTGCATTCACCCCACCGAACCCGCTGATTTTGTTGCTTTTTTGACACTTACAGAAGTTCAATGTTTCGTCCACGCAGGAACCTGCATGGCGCGTGCTAGGACACGCCGTTTGCAGGATTCGGTGGCGACATGTCGGCCGGTGCCCGGAATTTTCTGGTTGCGTTGATTGCGCTCGCAGGCGTAGTGGCCACGATTGGCCTGTTCGTGTTTGCGGCCCGCGACAACCTCATCCGCTACACGCTCAACCCCAGCGGCAGCTTCGCCGAAACGCCGCAGCCCACCCCGCCCGATTACGCCACGGCCTATGCCTGGTCTGTCCGCGACACCAGCGCCTCGCGCCGGGCCGACGTCTTCTTCATCTATCCGACCGTCTATTATTCCGGCGAGCACTGGAACGCCCCCGCGTCGAACGAGGCCGTGCGCGAACGCCTCAGCACCATCGTGCGCCCCCTCTACGCGCAGCCCTTCGCCAGCAACGCAAATCTGTTCATGCCGGTCTATCGGCAGGCCGCGCCCTACACCTTCATGAGTTCCGGCGAGAGCGGCCGCTCGGCGAGGCTTGTTGCCTATGGCGACGTCAAGCGTGCCTTCGAGGCCTACCTCGAAAAGGCCGCACCCGACCGGCCCTTCGTGATCGCCGGTTACGGTCAGGGTGCGCTCTATGGCATGAAGCTGCTCGCCGACATGGAGCCTGCGGTCAAGGCGCGTCTCGTGGCCGCCTTCCTTCTTGAAGTCGCGATCCCCACCGACGCGATGGGTGCGATGGTCAAGGGCATCCCGCTCTGCGACACGCCCGACCAGGTCGGCTGCGCCGTCGTCTGGCACTCCACCACGCAGAACGCACGCGGCGACATGGCGCGCGAGAATGCGCTTGTCTGGCGCCCCACAGGCGGCTTCGAGGCCACGCGCGGACGCGAACTCGTGTGCGTGAACCCACTCACCTGGTCGATCTCAGGCCGCGCCGGCAGCACGGACATGAACCTTGGCGCCGCACGCCTCAACGACTTTGGCCCCAAGGAAGTCACGATCACGCGTGCCCTGACATCGGCCGACTGCTGGAACGGCCTGCTCTTCACTGACGTGGAGCCCGAGCCGATCTTCTACTGGTCAGGCCCGCGCTACCGCGACCTGTTCCCGTCGGCCGTGAACCCCTTCTATGCCGACATCCAGGACAACGTGAACCAGCGCATCACGGCCTTCTGGGCCCAGCGCACGGCCGGCGCCGCCCTCGGCGAACCGGCAGATGCACCGGCAGCTGAAGAGGCGCCGCTGCCCGACGCGGCAGGCGACGACGACCTGCCACTGCCCGACACAAGCGATCCCGTCCCCGCGGAAGACCTGCCTACTGCGCCCCAATGATGGCAACCGAGCACACATTCATCGACGGGGCGCCGCCGAGATTGTGTGTCAGGCCGATCTTCGGGCTCTTCAGCTGGCGCGCACCCGCACGCCCCTGAAGCTGCAGGTACATCTCATAGAGCATCCTCAGGCCGCTCGCGCCGATCGGATGGCCGAAGCACTTCAGCCCACCGTCGATCTGGCAGGGAACCTTGCCCGACGCATCATAGAAGCCGTCCATGACGTCATGGACCGCCCGGCCCTCGTCACTGATGAACAGGTCTTCCATGGTCACGAGTTCGGTGATCGAGAAGCAGTCATGCACCTCGATCATCGACACTTCCTCGCGCGGCTTGCGGATGCCGGCTTCCTCGTAGGCCTTCTTCGCGGCGATGCGGGCCGTGTGGAAATAGCTGCCATCCCACGAATTGTGCGAACTCTCGAGGCCATTCGACAGCGACAGCTGCATCGCCTTGACGGTGATGATGTCCTTCTTGCCCATGGCGCGCGCAATCTCGGGCGTCGTGACGATCGCACAGGCCGCGCCGTCCGACACGCCGCAGCAGTCGAACAGGCCGAGCGGCTCGGCGATCATCGGCGCGTTCAGCGCCATC
This sequence comes from Alphaproteobacteria bacterium, assembly GCA_018969785.1. Taxonomy (GTDB): domain Bacteria; phylum Pseudomonadota; class Alphaproteobacteria; order Micropepsales; family Micropepsaceae; genus SZUA-430. The sequence goes on along the minus strand of JAGWXR010000053.1, from coordinate 8,656 downwards.
TCCTCGGTGATCGGCTTCTGCAGGTGGGCCTTCTGGTTCTTGGCGCCGTTGTCATGGCTCTTGACCGACACATGCGCGATCGCCCGCTTGAGGTCCTGCTTCGACACACCGTGCTTGGCCCGGTAGGCCGAGGCGAGCTGCGCAAAATTGCCGGGAGCCGATCCGTTGGCACCCCACTGCGGCAACAGCGTGCCGGGCTGCCCCGTCGGCAGGCCGCCATAGCCGGTGTCCTTCAGCTTCTCGACGCCGAGCGCCAGCGCGATATCGACGGCGCCCGCCGCAACGGCGTAGACAGCGCCACGAAACGCCTCCGAGCCGGAGGCACAGAAATTCTCGACCCGCGTGACGGGAATGTTGGGCAGCCGCAGCGCCACCGAAAGCGGCGTCCCGCCCTTGCCGACGGACTGCTCATCGATGTGCGTCGACAGCCACGCCGCCTGGACCTGGTTCGTTTCCACGCCGGCGTCCTGCATCGCCTCGAGATACGCCTCGACCATGAGTTCTTCCGCACCCATGTCCCAGCGCTCGCCGAACTTCGAGCAGCCCATTCCCAGGATTGCAACCTTGTCCTTGATCCCCGTAGCCATGCCTGTCACTCCAATGCTGAACCGATGATGATCCCTTTGATGGGGCCCGACAATGCCCAATCAGCGCCTCACACGGGCGCCGCCTTCCAGAAATAGCGCCGGAAGCCGCGCCGGTCGTCGAAATCCTTGACCCTGAAAACCATCCGCATCCGCGACCCGGAGTCGACCGACCCCACGTCGACATCCGTGAAATCGGCCAGGAAACGCCCGCCCTCCTCGAAGGTAACCATGCCATAATGCTGCGGCGGATCCTGCGAATAGGTCAGGTAGTCGGCCGACCACGACAGGACCTTCCCCTCAAGCTCGGCGAACGAGAACGGCTTCTGCTGATCGACCGCCTTGCAGTTCGGGTTGACACAGATGCGCGTCCGCGGGAACTGGGCCGTACCGCACTTCTCGCACTTGCCCCCGACAAGCCCGAACAGCATGTCCCGCTTGCGATAGGTCACCGTCAGCGCGGTCTTGTTGTCCTTTTCCGCGCGCATGCCCTTTTCCATCTCGACCAGCCCGTTGAAGGCAAGCCACTTCATGTAGTTCGTCTCTTCCTTGCGCCGCGCGAGCGAACCCCTGACACCCCGGCGCGGCTGCGCCGCCGCGATGCCCGTGCCAACCTCGAACAGCAATGCGTCACAGCCCTGCCCGAACGCAGCAACCAGGACCCTCTGCCCCGGCTTTGCCTCTTCAAGCGCATGGGCCAGCATGATCAGCGCATGCGCCGTACCACACTCGCCAACGCTGGCCGCCAGGTTGTCGCGCACGCGGGCAGGATCGATGCCGCATTTCTGCGCCAGTTGCTGGTCAAGCTTTGCAAAGAGGCACGGCAGGATGAAGTGGTCGACATCGGCCGCCTTCACACCCGTCTTCTCGAGAAGTCCCCTGACCGTTTGCGGCACGATGCGGGCGTAGCCTTCATCCCGGATCCAGCGCTCTTCCCAGTTATAGTCGAACGCCTCACCCTCGCCGCGGAAATGATCGATGAAGTCAACCGACGTCGAATGACTGCCGACATAGCGCGCCGCCACGTCCGCGCCCGAGACGACGAACGCCGCCCCGCCATCACCGAACTGGAACTCCTGCGTCGCGCCGGCCCGCGTCGCACGCCGGTCGGCTGCTGCAACCAGCACCTGCGCGGCTGAACCCGCGGCCACCTTCTCGAGCGCCGCGATCAGCGCCGTCAGCCCCGCCCGTTGCGACCCGGCAATGTCGGCCGTATGGATACCTTCCGGCAGGCTCAGCGCAGCCGAGACGATCCCGGCATTCTGGCGATCGGCAAAGGGCATCGTGGTTGAGGCAAAATAGAGGGCACCAATCTTGCCGCGGGACGCCAGCGGATCGCGGCTGTCCGGCAGCGCATCGCGCGCAGCCTCCACGGCCATCGTCACGGCATCCTCGTCCCAGTTCGCCATCGACCGCTCACCCTTGCCAAGCCCTGCAATGGATGGATTGAACCAGGCATTCGCCGCCGCCATCGCCTTTCGCTGCAACCGGAGCCTCGGGATATAGGCGCCGAACGACGAGATACCGATTGTCTGTTGAGCCATGGGCAGGATCCATCACGAGAACGCACGGCAGCAAAACCCAGCCGCGCCGAAAGGGAGCAGGAGCAGACCCATTAGCAGGAAAACCGGTAACGCCTCAATCGGCAGGGAAAACGCCCTAGCGGCGAACGACCACGCAGGCCACGCCACGGTCCCCGAGCGCCTCGCAGCGACGCTGCGCCTCGGTCCGGTCCGCAAGCGCGGCCCCGAGCAGGCGGTAGACGGTGCCCCGGCCGACCAGTTCGACCCGCACCACCTCGCGGCTCAGTCCATCGACCAGCCCGCGCCCGGCCTCCGTGATCCGCGACCAGCCGGCCTCGGCCTTGGCCTGCGTCTCGTAGGAACCGAGCTGGAGGTAGTATTGCGGACGGTCCGCGGGTTCCACGGAAGCAGCGGCCGGCGCACGCGCGCCGCCTGTCTCGACAAGGCCACCGCGCAGACCGACGCCCGGGCGATTGTCACCCGTCTCGGCGCTCGGGCTCTGGACAATCGACGGTGACTTCGGCACCGACGGCGTCCACGGCGCGCCGGCGACCTCTCCGGGACCAAACCCGGACTGTCCCGGCACGATCAGCGGGCCGCCCTTGCCGTTGAGCAGGGCCTTGCGACCGACAAGTCCCGTCAACGCCCGGTTCTGGTCAAGCCGCGCAAGCTGGGTCCGTGCCTCTTCGAAATTGCCGTCGATCTGGAGCGCACGGCGCAGCGCGTCGGCCGCCTCGCGCCGCTTGCCCAGGCCCTCAAGCGCCATGCCCTGCCAGAGGAACACGTATTGCGGCCGGCTATGGCCGCTACGCAGCGCCATGTCATAGTCCTGGACGGCCTCTGCGTTCTGGTTGAACTTCCGGCGCAGGTTTCCCCGGTTGGCATAGGCCTCGGCATAGTTCGGGTTCAGCCGGATCGATAAACCATAGTCCTTGAGCGCGGCCTCCTGCTTGTTCAGCACCTCGAAGGCCAAACCGCGGTTGTTAAGCGTCCGGTAGCGGAATTCCCGTGGTAAATCGTCGTGCCAGAGGGCGATCGTATAGTCCAGAATGGCCCGTCCGGCCTCGCCTTGCATGTAGAAAGCCATTCCACGCCTGTGGTACGTCAGGGCAAGCTTTTCCTGCGACAATTGCTTGCTCTGGATGGCGCGCGTGAACAAGTCGACGGCCGTACGCGGATCTTTCGCCTCAAGCCGGGCAGCGCCCGCATCGGCGTCGGCCGCACCGTCCGCGAACACGTCAGCCGCAGTAACGAACAACAGGAAAAGAATGGCGAACGCACGAACCATGTCAGGCAGGATATAGTGATTCGGTTACAGTCCCCAACATCCACGGGCAGTTGCAGGCCGCGCCCGGCGGCAATCGGACAGCAATGATGAACACAAATCCAGAGCGTCGCGTTCGCAAAGCGGTATTTCCGGTCGCGGGCATGGGAACACGGTTCCTGCCGGCAACCAAGGCGGTCCCCAAGGAGATGCTTCCGGTCGTCGACAAGCCCGTCATCCAGTACGCCGTCGAAGAAGCGCGCGCAGCCGGCATCGACCAGTTCATCTTCGTCACCGGTCGCGGCAAGCACGTGATCGAGGACCACTTCGACCACGCCTACGAGCTTGAAGCGCTGCTCTCGTCCCGCGACAAGCGCTCCGAACTCGAGAGCCTTCTCGAAGCCCTTCCGTCGAGCGGTTCGGTCAGCTTCACCCGCCAGCAGAACCCGCTGGGACTGGGACACGCTGTCTGGTGCGCACGCCATTTCGTGGGCAACGAACCCTTCGCAGTCCTGCTGCCCGACGAATTGCTTGTCGACCAGCCCGGTTGCCTCGAGCGCATGGTCAAGGCCTATGACAAGACCGGCGGCTGCATGCTGGCCGTGCGCGACGTGCCGCTCGAGGAGACCCGCCGCTATGGCGTGATCGACCCCGCCGAGGAACGCGATGGGCTGATCGGCGTCAAGGGCATCGTCGAGAAGCCCCAACCCCACCTCGCCCCGTCCCGCCTGGCTGTGATCGGCCGCTATATCCTGCCCCCGCAGGTCTTCGATGAGCTTGAGCGCCACGAGCGCGGCGCCGGCGGTGAAATCCAGCTGACGGACGCCCTCGCCCGCCTGGTAGGCCAACAGCCCTTCCACGGGTTCCGCTTCGAGGGCCAGCGTTTCGACTGCGGCGACAAGGTGGGCTTCCTGCAGGCCAATATTGTCGTAGGTCTTTCGCGCCCGGACATGGCCGGCCCGCTGCGGGAAATCCTGAAATCTCTCAAGGTCTGAAACTGTACTGAGGTCACAATGCGCGTCGCGATGATCGGCACCGGCTATGTCGGACTTGTTTCCGGTGCTTGTTTCTCGAACTTCGGACACGACGTCATCTGCGTCGACAAGGACGCCGCCAAGATCGAGCGCCTGCGCCGGGGAGAGATACCGATCTTCGAGCCCGGCCTCGACCGCCTCGTGGCCGACAACGTCGCCGCCGGCCGCCTGTCCTTCACCACCGATCTGAAGGCCGCCATGCCCGGCGCCGAGGCCGTCTTCATCGCCGTCGGCACGCCGAGCCGCCGCGGCGACGGATTTGCCGACCTGACCTATGTATTCGACGCAGCCAGCGAGATCGCCGACACGCTCACCGACTATGCGGTGGTCGTGACCAAGTCGACCGTGCCGGTCGGCACCAGCCGGCGCGTCGAGGAGATCATCCGCAACCGCAACCCCAAGGCAACGTTCGACGTGGCGTCGAACCCCGAGTTCCTGCGCGAGGGCTCGGCGATCGAGGACTTCCAGCGACCCGATCGCGTCGTCGTCGGCACCGAGGCCGAACGCGCCCGCGGCGTGATGCGCGCGCTCTATCGCCCCTTGTTCCTCAACGACAAGACGCCCTTCGTTTTCACCACGCGCGAAAGCTCGGAACTCATCAAATACGCCGCCAACGCCTTCCTCGCCATGAAGATCACCTTCATCAACGAGATGGCCGACCTGTGCGAGCGCGCCGGCGCCGACATCCAGGACGTGGCCAAGGGGATCGGCCTCGATGGCCGCATCGGCTCGAAGTTCCTCAACGCCGGACCCGGCTATGGCGGTTCCTGTTTCCCCAAGGACACGCTGGCCCTCGTCAGGCAGGCGACCGAATTCAACGCGCCGACACGCCTCATCGAGGCGGTCGTCGACGTGAACGCGCTGCGCAAGAAACGCATGGCTGACAAGATCATCGCGGCCTTCGGCGGCGTGGCCGGCAAGACCGTGGCCGTTCTGGGCGTTACCTTCAAGCCCAACACGGATGACATGCGCGACAGCCCTTCGCTCGACATCATTCCCGCCCTGCAGGCTGCCGGCGCCAGCGTGACCGCCTTCGACCCGGAGGGCATGCACGAAGCAGGCAAGCTGCTCACGGGCGTCACCTGGGCCAAGGGCACCTACGAGGCCATGACCGGCGCCGATGGCGTCGTGATCCTGACAGAATGGAACCAGTTCCGCGCCCTCGATTTCGCCCGCATGAAAGCAACCCTCAGGCGGCCGCTCCTGGTGGACTTGCGCAATATCTACACGCCCCGCGAGGTCGCGGATGCCGGCTTCGAGTACCACAGCGTCGGCCGCCTGCCGCAGGCCCGCACCTAGCCGATCAGGCCGGAATCCCTGAGCCGCGCGATGATGCGGTCTGCCGCCTGCTCGGGTGTCAGGTCGACCGTGTTCACGTGGATCTCTGCGTTCTCGGGCGGCTCGTAGGGCGAGTCGATCCCGGTGAAATTCTTGATCTCGCCGGCCTGCGCCCGCCGATAGAGCCCCTTGGGGTCCCGCGCCATGCAGACGCCGAGCGGCGTATCGACATAGACCTCGAGGAACTCGTCCGCCCCCACGAGTTCGCGTGCCGTGCGGCGTTCCGACCGGAACGGCGAGATGAACGAGACCAGCACGATGATCCCCGCATCAACAAAAAGCTTCGCAGTCTCGGCCACGCGCCGGATGTTTTCCACCCGGTCGGCATCGGTAAACCCGAGGTCACGGTTGAGCCCATGCCGGACATTGTCGCCGTCCAGCAGATAGGTATGCCGGCCGGCAAGCGCCAGCTTGCGCTCCACGATATTGGCAATCGTCGACTTGCCCGATCCGGACAGGCCCGTGAACCAGAGGATCACGGGCTTCTGCCCCTTGAGCTCGGCGCGCACCGACTTGGTGACATCAAGCGCCTGCCAATGAACGTTTGTCGCCCGCCTCAGGCCGAATTCGATCATGCCCGCCGCCACGGTCGCATTGGTGAACCGGTCGATCAGGATGAAGCTGCCTGTCTCGCGGTTGTCACGATAGCGGTCAAAGGCGATGGGCACCGAAACCGAGAAATTGCAGAAGCCGACTTCGTTAAGCTGCAGGGTCTTGGCAGCAAAGCGCTCGAGCGTGTTCACGTCGACCTTGTGCTTGAGTTCCGTGACGGTCGCCGGCACCGTGCGCGCGCCGGTTTTCAGCAGATACTGCCGCCCGGGCAGCATCTCGTCTTCCGCCATCCAGAGCAGGTGCGCCGCGAACTGGTCGCTGACTTCGGGCCTCTGCGCCCCCGGCACCAGCACGTCACCGCGGGAAATGTCGACTTCGTCCTCGAGTGTCAGCGTGACCGCATCCCCCGCGCGGGCCTCGTCAAGGTCGCCGTCATGCGTGACGATGCGCTGGACGCGGCTGCTGCGTCCTGAAACCGCGACGGTGATCTCGTCACCCGGCGCAATCCGGCCGCTTGCAATCGTGCCGGCAAAGCCGCGAAAATCAAGGTTGGGCCGGTTCACCCATTGCACCGGCATCCGGAAGGCAAGCACCTCGCGCCCCGACGTCACATCAACGCTGTCGAGATGGTCAAGCAGCGTCGGTCCCTCATGCCAGGGCGTGGCTTCGCTGCGACTGATGACGTTGTCGCCATGCCGCGCCGAGATCGGGATCGACACCAGCGAGGCAAAGTCGAGCTTGTCGGCGAAATCCCGGAACTCCCGCTCGATCGTCCGGAAGATCTCCTGCGAATGGCCGACAAGATCGATCTTGTTGACCGCAAGCACGACATGGCGGATCCGAAGGAGCGAACAGATATAGGCGTGCCGGCGCGTCTGCGTCAGGACGCCCTTGCGGGCATCCACGAGGATGATCGCAAGATCGGCCGTCGATGCCCCCGTCGCCATGTTGCGCGTGTACTGCTCGTGGCCCGGCGTATCGGCCACGATGTATTTGCGCTTGTCGGTCGCAAAGAACCGATAGGCCACATCGATCGTGATGCCCTGCTCGCGCTCGGCCTCCAGCCCGTCGAGCAGCAGCGCAAAGTCGATGTCTTCACCCGTGGTCCCGTGACGCCTCGAATCCTTTTCAAGGGTCCGCAGCTGGTCTTCGAAGATCAGTTTCGTGTCATAGAGCAGGCGCCCGATCAGCGTCGACTTGCCGTCATCCACCGAACCGCACGTCAGGAACCGCAGGAACGTCTTGCGCTCGCCGGCAGACAGGAACGCTTTCAGCTCGGCCGGTGTCATCAGAAATAGCCCTCGCGCTTTTTCTTTTCCATCGATGCCGCCTCGTCCTGGTCAATGACACGTCCCTGCCGTTCCGACGTCCGGGCTGTCAGCATCTCCGCCACGATTTCCTCGAGTGTCGCCGCACGCGATTCGATGGCACCTGTCAGCGGATAGCAGCCGAGTGTGCGGAAACGGACGAGCCGCTCTTCAAGGCGCTCCCCGGGCAGAAGTTGCATGCGATCGTCATCCCTCATGATCAGGGCCCCGCCGCGCTCGACCACAGGCCGCCGCGCCGCAAAGTATAGGGGAACAATGGGTATGTTCTCGGCAAGGATGTATTCCCAGATATCGAGCTCGGTCCAGTTCGAGAGCGGAAAGACCCGGATCGACTCGCCAGAATGGATCCTCGTGTTGAAGAGGCTCCAGAGTTCCGGCCGCTGGCTCTTGGGATCCCAGGCATGACTTGCAGTCCGGAACGAGAAGATGCGCTCCTTCGCCCGGCTTTTCTCCTCGTCGCGCCGCGCGCCGCCGAACGCGGCATCGAAGCCATGCTGGTCAAGCGCCTGCCGCAAGGCCTCGGTCTTCATGACCTGCGTGTGGATGGACGAGCCGGAGGCGAACGGATTCACCCCGCGCTGCACGCCCTCCTTGTTGATGTGGACGATCAGGTTGAGCCCGAGCCGGCGCACGGTTTCCTCGCGGAAGGCAATCATCTCGCGGAACTTCCATGTCGTGTCGACATGAAGAAGGGGAAAGGGCGGCTTGGCCGGATGGAAGGCCTTCATCGCCAGGTGAAGCATCACCGACGAATCCTTGCCGATGGAATAGAGCATCACGGGATTGCGGAACGAGGCGACGACCTCGCGCATGATGTGGATGCTCTCGGCCTCCAGCCGGGCAAGGTGCGAGGGGCGGCGCCTGGCTGGCCGCAACGCTGAATGGGAATGATCTTGCCGGGTCGTCATTGCTTTCACCGCGTCAACACGCTGCGCCTATTGCGCGACAAGGCCAAGCCGCACCTCAAGGGCGCCGCAGAGCATCTGCCCCAGCGTGATGTGCATTTCCTGGATGCGGGCCGTCGTCGTCGACG
>JAGWXR010000052.1 GCA_018969785.1 Alphaproteobacteria bacterium | reverse complement strand
GACAGGATCTCGTCCATGGCGATCGGGTCCTCTAGGACCGGGATGAGCAGGGGGATCGCACGGGCCCCGTCGCGTACGGCAACGACGTATTTCTCGCCAACGGCATGAAAGGGGTGGGGCCCGATCATGCGATGGTCGCACGGTATGCCTACGACGGGACGGTCTGTGCGGGTCATCGGCTTTCGCTAGCACCGCCCCGCAGGCTTCAGCAAGGAGCGGCGAAATTAATCATCTTTGCGGCCGAAACGGTCGACATCGCGCAGGACAAAGAGTTCCGGCGCCAACTGCAATTCCGTCTGGGGGCCCTTGAGTGCGATGATAGTCTGCAAGCCTTGCGCATCGGTAATGATCCACTGCGCAATCTCGATGGAGGGGTACCTGAAGATCAGGGTTACCTGTCCCTTAAGGGGACCGGACTTCTCGGTTGCGGTGACACGGAGCGTGCCGGCCTGGCGGTCGACTGCTGTAATCCTCGGGTCGCGGCTCAGGTCCATGTTTTCGCGCAGGATGATGTTCAACGGGTTGTCAACCAACGGGTAACGGTCGACCGTGCGCAGCTTGTTGTTTGCGACCGCGATGGTTACCCCGTCGGAGACGATCAGGTAGGGGCTTGGCGGGGCGTATTCGAACCGCAGACGGCCGGGTTTGCGGGCGTAGAGGATGCCCTGGTCGAGCTCGCCGTTCGGGCCCACCTGAACGAAGCTCGATTTCAGCGAGGTGATGCCGTTCAGGTATTCCGACACCTTCGCGAGGTCGGCGATGTCCTGGGGCTTGAGCGGGGCCGCAGACGCGGTGCCGGCGACAAGGAAAAGGGCTGAAAACAGGATTGTTCTGAGCATCATCTGTCAAACAAGGCTTTGTTTTGCTTGTGCCTTCTTAGGGGTGAAGTATGTCAAAAGGAAGGATAAAGGCGGCTTGCCCTCGCGCGCGGGAAGCGGTTTCCTGCACTCCCGGCATTAAATGCAGGACATGATCGAGGGAGACGGGCAGTGATGGACAGTCTTCGGCAACTTGTGTTTGACCCGGCTGGTCCGATGGGCTTTCGCGAGGATTTCCTTATCAACGCGATTGTCGAGGGGGGTGGCTTCATCCTTGCCGCGCTGGTCTTTTCAATCCTGGTGCCCGTGGTCATCGAGACGCGGCAGAGCATTCGGTGGCGTCCGGCGCGGCAGAACCTCGGGCAGGAGCTCACCCTCTTGCACCTGGAGTTCGGCGATGCCCTGGCGCGGTTCCTCAACTCGCCGGAGGGGCCTTCCCGGGTGCGCGCCGCCGACGCGCTCGACCACGCCTTTCGCGCCGTCCCGGCCATGACGGGATTGTTCGGCTATGCGCTGACCGCGTCCATCTCCCGGGAGGTCAATGACTATATCCGCAGCCTGCGCGCCATCCGCGACTGGGCGCATGAGGCGGCGCATCCGGAAGACATGGTGTTTGCGTCGGCTGAACGGCGCGTCCCGCAGACGCGCGACATGTTCAGCCGTGCCAACCGCGAGTTTGCCGATGTCGCCAACGTGCTCGGGCTTGGTCAGGAGCCGGATGCAAGCTGGCCCGTCGCGCTGGTAGACGCCCTGGCGGATGCCTTTGACGCGATGCAGAGAGCCGCGCGTGCCTGATGGAGAGGGGGGCTGGCTCAGCCACCCCGTCCCGAGTGATCGCCGACGAGAACGTCGCGCTTGCCGGCGTGATTGGGCGCCGAGATGACGCCTTCCTCTTCCATCTTCTCGATGATGCGCGCCGCCCGGTTGTAGCCGATCTGCAGGCGCCTCTGGATGTAGGAGGTCGTCGCCCGCCGGTCGCGCGACACGATGGCAACGGCCTGGTCGTAGAGGTCGTCGCCGCTGCCTTCGCCTTCGGTCTCGAGAAGGTCTCCTGCCTCGGGTTCCTCGGGCTCCTGGGTGATGTCCTCGATATAGACGGGCTCACCCTGGGTGCGCAGGTACTTGACGACTTCCTCGACTTCCTCGTCGGAAACATAGGGGCCGTGGACGCGCCGGATGCGGCCGCCGCCTTCCATCAGCAGCATGTCGCCCTGGCCGAGAAGCTGTTCTGCGCCCTGCTCGCCCAGGATGGTGCGGCTGTCGATCTTGGAGGTCACCTGGAAGGAGATGCGGGTCGGGAAGTTCGCCTTGATCGTGCCCGTGATGACGTCGACCGAGGGACGCTGGGTCGCCGTGATGATGTGGATGCCCGAGGCGCGGGCCATCTGGGCGAGGCGCTGCACGGCGGCTTCGATATCCTTGCCGGCGACCATCATCAGGTCGGCCATCTCGTCGACGATCACGACGATGTAGGGCATGTGCTCGAGGGGGAGCGTTTCATCCTCGTAGAGTGCTTCACCCGTCTGGCTGTCGAAGCCCGTCTGGACGGTGCGCTTGAGCAGCTCGCCCTTGGCCTTGGCCTTGGCGATGCGCTCGTTGTAGCCCTTGATGTTGCGCACGCCCATCTTCTGCATGCGGCGGTACCTGTCCTCCATCTCGCGGACCGTCCATTTCAGGGCGACGATCGCCTTCTTCGGGTCGGTGACCACGGGGGAGAGGAGATGCGGGATCCCGTCATAGGCCGAGAGTTCGAGCATCTTGGGATCGATCATGATGAGCTTGCACTGGTCTGGCGAGAGCCGATAGAGCAGCGACAGGATCATCGTGTTGATGGCCACCGACTTGCCCGAGCCGGTGGTGCCGGCGATCAGGAGGTGGGGCATGCGCGCGAGATCGGCCACGACCGGCTCGCCGGCAATGTTCTTGCCAAGGGCCAGCGCCAGGTCGATGTTGGCGTTGTCGTATTCGTCGGTGGAAAGGAGCTCGCGCAGCTGCACCATTTCCCGGCGCTGCGTCGGCAACTCGATGCCGATGGCGTTCTTGCCGGGAACAACGGCCACGCGTGCCGAAACGGCTTTCATCGATCGGGCGATGTCGTCAGCCAGTGAAATGACGCGCGCACCCTTCACGCCGGCTGCGGGCTCGAACTCGTAGAGTGTCACGACGGGTCCCGGGAGGACCTGGATGATCTGGCCCTTTACGCCGAAGTCCGCGAGCACGCTCTCGAGCATGCGGGCGTTCTCGTGAAGGGCCTCGGTGGATTCCCTGAAGCCCTGTCCGCGCTTGTTCTGCTTGAGCAGGTCGAGCTCGGGCAGTTCGTAGTCGGAGTCGATCTCGAGACGCGCGCTGCGCTCGGGCCCCGGGGCCGGGACCGCTGGCTTCCTGAGGGCAGGGATCGTGATGCGCGGGCCTGTCTGTGCGGGCATGGGCGCGGGGGTCGGCTGGTCGACAATCGTGCCCGGGAACATGTCGGGCTGGCGTACAAGGCGCGGCTCCACGCGCGCCTCGGCGCGCGCGGCGCCAAACATGCCTGCAACGGCGGAGGTGATCCTTGCCGCAAGGTCCGACAGGCCGTCACGGATCGAGGAGACGGGCATCGCGGGCATGCTGACCTGGAAGGGATTGAGGCCGATCGCCCAAGCCATCAGCATGGAGCCGGCCACGCCCGGAAGCATGCCGGCGAAGATCTCCGGGGTGGGGATGCCAAGGGAGCCTATGGAGGCTGCGATCATCCGGAACAGGGCCTCGCCGACGGCGCCGCCGGAGGCGACAGGCTGGTCGGTGAAGAGCTGGACCGGCAGCAAGCCCGCGCAGGTGGCGAGCGCAATGATCGAGAGGATCCAGCAGAGGCTGCGGGAGGCCAGCCTCAGGCCAATCCTTCCGTCAACCATCCAGATGCCCCAGAGCAGCGGCGGCACGATGGCGAGGATGCTTGCTGCGCCGAATGACTGGACGAGGAGATCGGACAACGTCGCACCGATGGGGCCGAGCGCGTTCTGTGTCGCGGCGGCGCTTGCGTTGTTCCAGCTGGGGTCGTTTGCGTCGTAAGTCAGAAGCGCGATCGCGCATCCGATCGCCGAGACCATCAGCGACAGGCCAGCGAGGCGCATCGCGAGACGCCGCGCCGTGATGCCGAGAGCATCCCTCCATCCCGTCCACTGCTCCGGCAAGAGCGGGATACGCTCGAACGAAGCGAATGTGCGGGATACCGGATTGATTTGACCCATCTGTCTGCTCGCCTGATTGTGTTGGACTTGTGCTGCTCGCGTCACACGCTGTCACAGCGTTCTTGCGAGCCTATCAAGTGCATCATCCGTCATTGCAAAGTCGTTAATCAGCGCAACGCGAATGTAGCATTTTCCGGGGTTTCCTGACGACGTATCGCGCGCGAGATATTCACCCGGCAAAACTTTCACACCTGCATCGCGCCACAGCCGGCGCGCGGCGTCGACGCCATCGCCCACATCGAGCCAGAGAAAGAAACCACCATCGGGCATGCGAAAGGCGAAGCGGTTCGACAGACGCGCGCGTGCACGTTCGAACTTCTGGCGATACAGCGCGCGATTGGCTTCGACATGTTCCTCGTCGGACCACGCCTGCTGCGAGACGGCTGCGATGGGCAACGGCAGTTGCGGCCCTATGACGTTCCTGAATTCGCGAAAGCGCGCGAGGAAGCCTGCATCGCCTGCCACGAAACCCGAGCGCAGTCCGGCGAGGCTCGAGCGCTTGGAGAGCGAATGGAAGACGACGAGACGCGCGAAGGAGGGCGAGGTCTGCTGGCGGACAGTGAGGGCGCCGCAGGGCGGGGTCGCGGTGTAGATCTCAGCGTAGCACTCATCCGCGAAGATCGTGATGTCGTACTCGTCGGCCAGTGCGAACAGGTGGCTCCAGTAGGCCGCGTCGGCTGCGGCGCCTTCAGGGTTGGAGGGCGAGCACATGTAGATCGCCGCCGTGCGCGCGAGGAGGCTTTCGGGTAGGGCGGCAAAGTCGGGCAGGAAGCCCGTCTCGCGCGTGGCGTTCACGTAGACGGGTTCGGCGCCTGCCGAGAGGGCTGCTGCCGCGTAGCACTGGTAGAAGGGGTTGGGTAGCAGGACGGCAGGGCGGGTGCCTGCCTTCTGAGCGGGGACGGCGACAAAGGCGGCGCTGAAGAGGCCCTCGCGCGTGCCGACGAGGGGCAGGATCCCTGCCTGCGGGTCGATGCCGGGCGACAGGCTGAAGCGCCGGTTGAGCCAGGCGGCAATGGCCTGGCGAAGGCCCTCGGTTCCCACGATTGGCGGGTAGCGGCCGAAGTCCTTCAGGTTGGCAGCCAGCGTGGGGCCGACGAACTCGGGTATGGGGTGCTGAGGCTCGCCCACGTGCATGTTGATGGGCGCGAGGCCGGGCGCGATGCCTTCAAGGAGCGCGTTCAGCCGGGTAAAGGGGGACAGGGGTTGGGCTTCGAGCCTCGACATACGCAAACCGCAATCATCAAACGGTTTACGAGTATAGAGGCACTTCGGCTTTCGCCAAAGCGCCTCCATCCTTGCGTGATTACTGGATTCTCTCGCCGTGCTGGGTGAGATCCAAGCCTTCGCGTTCCTCTTCCGGCGAGACGCGCAGGCCCATCGTGGCGTCGAGAACCTTGAGAATGACGAAGGTTGCGATCGCGCAGTAGACGCCGGCGACGAGCAGGCCCTCGATTTGCGTTACGATCTGTCCCGGATTGCCGTCGATGGCGCCCTTGCCAAGACTATTGACAGAGGACACGGCGAACACACCCGTCAGGACCGCCCCGACTGCGCCGCCGATGCCGTGCACGCCGAAGGCGTCGAGGGAGTCGTCGTATCCGAGCTTGTGCTTGAGCCAGACGGCGCCCGCATAGCAGATGGCGCCGGACACGAGGCCGATCACGATTGCGCCTGACGGCTCGACAAAGCCTGCGGCCGGGGTGATGGCCACGAGGCCTGCGACGGCGCCCGACAGCATGCCAAGCACGCTTGGCTTCCTCTGGATCATCCACTCGACGATCATCCAGGAGAGGGCTGCGGCTGCCGTTGCAATCTGGGTGTTTGCCATTGCAATGCCGGCGAGCGCGTTTGCGGCCACGGCGGAGCCGGCGTTGAAGCCAAACCAGCCAACCCACAGCAGCGACGCACCGATCAGCGCGTAGAGGAGGTTGTGGGGTGACATGTTCTCCTGGCCGTAGCCGAGGCGCTTGCCCAGAACGATCGCGCAGACGAGGCCTGCGATACCGGCGTTGAGGTGAACGACCGTGCCACCGGCGAAGTCGAGGACACCCATGCCGCCGAGGAAGCCGCCACCCCAGACCCAATGGGCCACGGGGCAATAGACGAGAAGAACCCAGGCCGCCATGAAGACCATCATCGAGGAGAACTTCATGCGGTCCGCGAAGGCGCCGCAGATGAGCGCGGGCGTGATGATGGCGAAGGTCATCTGGAATGTCATGAAGACGGACTCGGGGATCGACGCAGCGAGGCTGTGAGCCACCTCATTTCCCATGCCGGCGAGGAAGATGCGATCCGTGCCGCCAATGAAGCTGTTGCTGTCGCCGCCGTTGGTGAAGGCGAGGGAATATCCGAGCACGGCCCAGAGGACCGTCACAAGCGCCGTGATCGCGAAGCTCTGTGCTGCAGTCGCCAGAAGGTTCTTCTTGCGCACCATGCCGCCATAGAACAACGCCAGGCCCGGAATGGTCATCATCAGAACGAGAGCCGTGGAGGTCAGCATCCAGGCGGTGTCGCCCGAGTTCAGGGCCAGCGCGGCCGCATGGGCGGGCAAGGCCGCTGCTGCTGCTGCAGGTTCGGCCGCGGCGGGTGCGGCCGTGCCTGCGTCGGGGGCCACGTCGGCAAGCGACGAGGCTGCCGTCATCATGGCTGCGATGGACAGGGCGAGGCCCAGTTCGATCCTTCGGATCCACTTCATGTTCGAGCTTCCTTCGATTGAGTGCTAGAGAGCGGTAGTGTCCGTTTCGCCGGTGCGAATGCGGACGACGTGTTCGATAGGGGTGACGAAGATCTTGCCATCACCGATCTGGCCGGTCCGGGCGTGATTGGTGATGCACTGGATGACAGCGTCGGCCTGCTCGGCGCGCACGGCGATCTCGATCTTGAGCTTCGGCACGAAGCTGACCGCGTATTCGGCGCCCCGGTAGATTTCCCGGTGCCCCTTCTGGCGTCCGAAGCCCTTGGCTTCCGTGACCGTCAAGCCCTCGACACCCATGGCGACGAGGGCTTCCCTGACCTCGTCGAGCTTGAACGGCTTGATGACCGCAGTAATGAGTTTCATCGCTTCATGCCTCGCGTGAACATTTCGATGACGACATGATTCAGCGATTTCAATGTACCTGTATTGCATCTTGTAGCGGCAGGCCTGCTGACGTTTTGCCGTCAAATTGTGCAGTTAACCTCTGTGACGCAGCCGGGGGTCATTGGTCGGCGGGTTGCGACCCCCTATAAACCGGGTCCATGAGCCAAAGCGCCTCCGACAGTGCTGAAGTCGTCGTCGCCGGCGGGGGGATGGTTGGCCTCACGCTCGGGATTGCGCTCGCGCAGAGCGGCGTCGAGACGGTCGTCATCGATGGTGCTGATCCCTCTGTCGCCAACGGTGCTGCGTTTGACGGCCGGGTCAGCTCGTTTGCGCCCGCGTCGCGGCGCATGCTTGAGGTCCTCTCGATCTGGGAGCCTGTCGCGCCGCACGCGGAACCGGTTCTCGACATCGTGGTGGGCGACGGCACGGTGCGGGGCGGCGCTTCGACCGCCATGCTTCATTTCGACCACCGCGACCTCGGCAGCGAGCCGCTCGCGCATATGGTGGAGAACCGGCATTTCCGGATTGCGCTGGATGCGCGGGCGCGGGCTTGTGCCTCACTGAAGGTGATCGCTCCTGCGCGCGTCACTTCGGTCCTGGCGGACGGTTCGGGCGTGTCTGTCCGCACTGAAAGCGGCGGCAATATCCGGGCGCGGCTGTGCGTGGCGGCGGATGGCCGTGATTCACCCATCAGGGAGGCCTGCGGGATACGCACCCATGGCTGGCCCTACCGGCAGCACGGGATCGTGGCCACTGTCGCGCACGAGAAGCCTCACCGGGGCGTGGCGCACGAGCTGTTCCTCGAGGCGGGACCGTTTGCGATCCTGCCGATGCGCGGCAACCGTTCCTCGATCGTCTGGAGCGAGAACGAACGTCTGGCGCAGGCCTACATGGCGCTGGGGGCCGATGCGTTTGCCGACGAAGTCCGCCAGCGCTTCGGCGACCACCTGGGTGAGATCGAGCTGGTCGGTCCGCGCTGGTCTTATCCGCTGTCACTGTCGCTCGCCGAAACCTACCTGGCGGACCGCGTCGCGCTTGTCGGGGATGCCGCGCATGCGGTGCATCCGCTGGCCGGGCAGGGGTTGAACCTCGGCCTGCGGGACGTGGCCGCCATCGCCGAGACCGTCATCGAGGCAAGGCGCCTCGGCCTTGATCCGGGTACACGCGGCACCCTGATGCGCTATGAGGCGTGGCGGCGGATCGACAATACCGTCTTTGCCCTTTCGATGGATGCGCTGAACCGGTTGTTCTCAAATGACCTTGCGCCGCTGCGCGGCCTGCGACGGCTGGGGATCGACCTTGTCGACGGGATTGGGCCGCTCAAGTCCCTTTTCATGCGCCAGGCCAGCGGCGAGGCGGTCAACATGCCACGGCTGCTGCGCGGCGAGCCTGTGTGATCGCGCGCAAGGCGGCTATTGGCGGCTGCCGTCGATCGTGTCAGCGGGGCCGCGCCCGGCGATGCGGTTGCCGAGCTGGCGGTCGAGATCCCTGTAGAAGCTGCGTGCCTCGGACAGAACATGGTGCCAGCGGGCGGCTTCTGCTTCCTCACGCGAGGCGAAGAGGGTGCCTTCCCAGAGATAAGAGCCGGGCTGGCGGGGATCGGGCTCGATCCCGGGGGTGTCCTCGTTGATCTGCTCGACCGAGTGGCGGAAGTGGGAGTTGGGATTTGCCCGGTCATACATGGCCTGCAGGTCGGCATGGGCACGCTTCTGGTCCATGCGCCTCATGTAGGCGGTGACGTGGTGTCCCCAGATGCGCCATGCGATCATGGCGGTCCCGAGCGCCAGGATGTGCCAGTACTCGAACAGGGCCTGCGACAGCATCAGGGATCCCGCTTCAGCCCCTGCTCGCGCAGGCGCTGCTCATACTGCGACCAGCGCGCTTGCTGCTGCTGCCCGAGTTCATGAAGGTAGTTCCATGAAAAGAGACCCGTATCGTGGCCATCGTCGAAGACGATGCGGATCGCGTACTGGCCCACCGGTTCGATCGCGCGGACAGACACGAGGCGCTTGCCGGGCACGAGCACCTTTGTGGAGGCGCCGTGTCCCTGCACTTCGGCGCTCGGGCTCTCGACGCGAAGATATTCGGCCGGCAGGCAGAAGGCCGCGCCGTCCTCGAAGGTGATCCGGAGTTGCCGTTCGGCTCGATTGTAGGTGATGCTCGCCGGCCAGGGTGCGGTCGTGTTCACTTCAGTTCACCATCCTGAAGCTCACGTGCCTCGTCGACGATCATGACCGGTATGCCGTCGCGGACGGGGAAGGCGAGGCGGGCGGCCAGCGAGACAAGTTCCTGCCTTGCCCGGTCGTAGCGCAGGGTTGCCTTGGTTACAGGGCAGACCAGGATTTCGAGCAGCCTCGGGTCGATGCCGCGGCCCTGTGGTGCGGGGGGCGAGGTTTCACTCACTGCAGCGTTCCTTCCGAGCCGGCCACGTTCATTTCGATCAGCGCCAGCAGAAGGCGGGCCCTGTCCGTCAGGGTCGGTGCCTCGAGCAGCGCCTGTTTTTCGGCGGGCGCGAAGGGGCAGACCATGGCCAGCGAATTGACGAGAAGGCCTGCCGGCAATTCGCTGATCGTGGACCAGAGGTCTGTCTTCTGGTAGCGACCAA
Source organism: Alphaproteobacteria bacterium (assembly GCA_018969785.1). Classification (GTDB taxonomy): domain Bacteria; phylum Pseudomonadota; class Alphaproteobacteria; order Micropepsales; family Micropepsaceae; genus SZUA-430. Next base: position 2,905 of record JAGWXR010000052.1, on the reverse strand, counting down.
AGAACTGCTTCACACCGGCGGCGAGCCTTGCGCGATCGATGTCGGCGTCCCCCTCATCGGCGTCCAAGTCAGAGAGGAAATCCGCATAGTCCGCGCGGACCATGCGGTAGAGGCGGGGGCCGCTGACTTCCTCGCGCAGCCTGAACCTGCAGACGCCCGTGAGCACGATGGCGTAGCGGTTGTTCTCGGTCTCGCTCCATGAGGTCAGGCGTCCGACGCAGCCGACTGAATACAAGGATGGCTTGTCCGTGCCGGATGGCGCGGGCTGGACCATGCCGATCAGGCGGTATGTCGCAAGCGCGTCATCGGTCATCTCGAGGTAGCGGGGCTCGAAGATGCGCAGGGGCAGCTTCCCGCCAGGCAGCAGCAAGGCTCCCTCCAGCGGGAAGACCGGGATCGTCTCGGGCAGGGGGCCTCGAGCCGTCATCTCAGGAGAACAGCAGGTTCGACAGCTTGCGCCGTCCCGACTTCACGACGGGATCAGCCGCGCCGAGCGCCTCGAAGAGGGTGAGGAGCTGCTGGCGCGCGGCGCCATCGTTCCAGTTCCTGTCGCGGCGCAGGATCTCGAGGTACTCGTCGATCGCCGCCTCGGCGCTGCCGGCGCCGGCGAGGGCTGCCGCGAGGTCGAAGCGGGCTTGCAGGTTCGACGGGCTGGCCTCGACACGCGCCTTGAGTTCGGAGAGGTTGTCGTCAGCGGGCGCCTGGTCGCGCAGCCTGATCTGGGCCGCGACGGCCGCGATCGCCTCGTGGTTCTGGTGTTCCGGCGGCACGAGCTGCAGGGTCTGGCGGGCGCGGTCGATGTCGCCGCTGGCGAGATAACAGCGTGCGATGCCACCCAGCGCCTCCGGGTTCTGGGGTTCCTCGCCGAGGATGCGGGCGTAGGCCTGGGCTGCGGTGCCAAGGTCGCCGGCATTGAAAGCTTCCGCGGCGAGCGCGAGCATTTCGTCGACCGGCGAGGGGCCGGTGTCGCCGGACAGGCGCTTGATGAATTCCCGGATCTCGGATTCCTTCATCGCGCCGACGAAGCCGTCGACCGGCTGGCCATTGCGGAAGGCATAGACGGCGGGGATCGACTGGATGCGCAACTGGGCGGCGATGCGCTTGTTCTCGTCAATGTTGATCTTGACCAGCCTGACGGCTCCCTTCGCCTCGCGGACGACCTTTTCGAGGATCGGGGTCAGCTGGCGGCAGGGGCCGCACCAGGGGGCCCAGAAGTCGACGAGGACGGGCACCTCGCGCGAGGGCTCGAGCACGTCTGCGACGAAGGTGCGCTCGGAGGTGTCCTTGATGAGGCCGTCGGGCGGGTTGCCTGCGGGGGCGCCGGTGTTGCCGAAAATGGACTGCATGGCTTGCGTTCTCTCGCTATCTGGTCACCAAGATGGGGTGGATGGGGGAAAATGCCAACCACCCTCGTGGTTTACTGGGCAAGGCTTATAGCGCCCGGGTCCCGCCGCGGAAAGCTCAGGCAGACGGGTTCGGAGCCGATGCCGCGGGCAAACTTGAGCAGATCGTCGCTGGAAATCGCCGTCGTGGCCGTGTTGGCGAGGGGGTGGAAGTTCAGGGGCGAGACGGCCAGCATGGCGGTATCGAAGACCGGCAGGACCTTCCTGTCGCGGTCATTGATGAGCGCCAGCGGGGTGACCGACCCGGGCTCGACCCCGAGATGCGCGCGCAGGGCGTCGGGACTTGCGAAGGACAGCCTGCCGCTCGCGCCGAGGAGGGGGCCCAGGGCCTTGAGGTCGACGGGCACGTCCTCGAGCGTGACGGCGAGGTAGAACCTGTCCTTCTTGTCCTTGAGGAAGAGGTTCTTGGTATGGCCGCCGACGACGGGGCCGCGGTGCAGCTTTGCCTCCTCGACCGTGAAGACGGGGGCATGGGTTATCGTGGCGTGCCTGATGCCGAGGCGATCGAGTTCGGCAAAGAGTTCGTCCTGTGACGCCCTGCTAGCCATTCTGACAATCCGCACGCAGTTCAAACGGGGTCCCCTCATGCCATTCCATGCGCTGCGTTTCCTTGCCTTTGCCTGTGCCCGGGTCGAGATGCTCGCAACTCCCCGTTCGCGGTGAACTCGCCGTCGCCCCGAGATCGAGGTTGCAGGCACGGCGCCAATGCTTGCAAGTGAATTGAAGCCGGTTGCGGTGCGGCTGCCGGGAAAGGCCGGGTTTCTGGCGCTTAACCGAGCAGAATCGTGTTGCATCGTCGTGGGGTTTCAGTCATAACCCTCGGCCTTAACGCGGGTGCAGGCCAGTCTTGCCGGCATCCAGGAGCGCGGGCGTAGCTCAGGGGTAGAGCATAACCTTGCCAAGGTTAGGGTCGGGCGTTCGAATCGCCTCGCCCGCTCCAAAATTCCATGTTTTCCGGCCGTTCCGGCCATTCTATCTTGTTGGACGACTTACTGGCGGCGGTTGGCCGTCGTTGGCCGCGGGTTAATCCAACACGCCTGACCGGCCGTAGTGCCGTCAGGAGAGTGTGATGGGCCTTCTTCCCCGTTCGATCGTGCAGAAGCGCTGGCTTGAGGCCATCGAGGGCCTCGAGGCGGGGACGCTCACGTTCATCGACCCGGCGGGCGAACAGCATGTGGTGCGCGGGCGCCTCGAGGGCCCGGCTGCCACCTTCAAGATCCATGACTGGGGGGTGATCGAGCGCGTCATGGCGCGCGGCGACATCGGGCTTGGCGAGGACTTCATCGCGGGGGCGTGGGAGACCGATGACGTGGAGCGGCTGATCGCGCTGTTCCTCATCAACCTGGACCGGCTTGACGGCTATGCCCACGGCAATTTCCTGAACCGCATCGGGTTCGTTCTGCTGAACACCATCCTGCGGCGCAACAGCGAGGCGGGCAGCAGCCGCAACATCAAGGCACACTATGACGTCGGCAACGAGTTCTACTCGCTTTGGCTTGACG
>JAGWXR010000051.1 GCA_018969785.1 Alphaproteobacteria bacterium | reverse complement strand
ATTCCACGTAGCGGCCGCGGCGTACGAGCTGGTGCTCGCGTTCCTCGCGCGTCCAGGGGCGGTCCATGTGGCGGCGAACGATCCCGGGATAGGCGCCGAGGAAGGCGAGGCCCACGTCGCGGGTGAAGGCGAAGTCGGCTTCCCAGTCACCCGTGTCGAGATTGTCGTAGAAAATGCCACCCACGCCGCGCGGCTCGTTGCGGTGGGGCAGGAAGAAGTACTCGTCGCACCAGGACTTGAAGTCCCGGTAGTAGGACGGGTCGTGGCGATCGCACGCGGCGCGCAGGGCCGCATGGAAATCCTGCGTGTCCTGCTCGTTGCGCGTCATCGGGGTGAGGTCCGCGCCGCCGCCAAACCACGATCGCGTGGTGACGATGTGGCGCGTGTTCATGTGGACGGCCGGCACGTGCGGGCTCTGCATGTGTGCCACGAGCGAGATGCCCGAGGCCCAGAAGCGCGGATCCTCGCTGGCGCCGGGGATGTTCTGGGCGAATTCCTTCGAGAAGGTGCCGTAGACGGTGGAGATGTTCACGCCGACCTTCTCGAACACCCGGCCGCGCATGATCGACATGGTCCCGCCCCCGGTCTCGTGGTCGCGATCGGCTGTGCGGGACCATTTCTTGCGTTCGAAGCGGCCAGCGGGCCTGCCGGACATCTGGCCCGCGAGGTCGTCCTCGATCGCCTCGAAGGCGGCGCATATGCGGTCGCGGAGTTCCTCGAACCACCTTGCTGCCCGGTGCTTGCGGTCGGCCATCACGTCCATGTTCATGAGGTTTGTCTCCCTTGGCCCGTGTTCCAGCGGGTCTGGCGAAGCATCTCGCCGAGGATCATGCCGGCGGCAAGCGCCACGTTCAGCGAGCGTGTCGACGGTTCCATCGGTATCAGGACGGCCGCATCCGTGGCAGCGTGAACCGCCTCGGGCACGCCTGCGGTTTCCTGTCCCATGAGAAGCGTGTCATCCGGCCTGAAGGCGAAGCCTGTGTAAGGGGTCTGCGCCTTCGTGGTTGCCAGGATGATGCGACCCTGAACCGTGTTCCTGAAGGCCTGCCAGCTGGCGTGGCGTGCCACCATGGCCCGGGGGATGTAATCGAGCCCGGCCCTTCGCATCGCGCTGTCACCGTAAGGGAAGCCGCATGGCTCGATGATGTCGACGGCTACTGCCATGCAGGCTCCGAGGCGGATGATCGTTCCCGTGTTGGCGGCAATATCAGGTTGGTAGAGCGCTATTCGCATTGACCAGGATCAACCCCCTCAGGGAAAGCGGGCACAGATGTGAATGACCATGTTGCGTGGTGGAAATCCGCCATTTATGCGGCATCGTGACGCAAGACCGCCCCGGGGCGACTCTCTATTTTCGGGGCGCTTTCAAGGCCTTGATGGTGTCCTTCGCGATTCGTCGTTGCGGTGGCCCAACCCATTAGCAAATCAACGTTTTCCCGCCTTAAGAGGGGCTGAATACCTTGGCGCACGCACCAGACAACGCCAACGTTACACGGCGTGACTTCCTTTTGGTCGCCTCACAGACGGCGGCTGCCGTCGGTGGCGTGATCGTCCTTTGGCCTTTCATCGACCAGATGAACCCGGCGGCCGACATGTTGGCCCTCAGGGAGGTCGAGTTCGACCTCTCGGCGGTGCAACCGGGCCAGATCGTCACGACCGAGTGGCAGAAGAAACCGGTGTTCATTCGCCGGCGGACGCCCGAGGAAATCAAGGCTGCCGAGGATACGCAGCTGTCCGACCTCAAGGATCCGCAGGCCGACAAGGACCGCGTGCAGAGGCCGGAATGGCTGATCCTGGTTGCGACCTGCACGCACCTGGGCTGCATCCCGTCGAACCTGTTCAAGGGCGATTACGGCGGCTGGCTCTGCCCCTGCCACGGGTCGCACTACGACACTTCGGGACGAATCCGGAAGGGGCCCGCGCCGCGCAATCTGGCGGTGCCGCCCTACCAGTTCGTATCCGATACCAAAGTCGTCATCGGCGCAGAGCCAAAGGCGTCGGCCTCGGCTCCGGCTGAAAAGGGATAAGAGACCAAGACATGGCCCACGGCAATTATCGCTACGAACCCAAGTCCGCTTTCGCGAAGTGGCTCGATACACGGCTGCCGATCATCCGCCTCGTGGATGAGTCGATCGTGCAGTTCCCCACGCCGAAGAACCTGAACTTCTGGTTCACATTCGGTGGCATCCTGACCTTCATGCTGGCGGTACAGATCGTCTCCGGCATCGTGCTGGCCATGCATTATGTGCCGCACGAGACGATGGCCTTCGACAGCGTCGAGCGCATCATGCGCGATGTCAATTATGGCTGGCTGATCCGGTACATCCATTCCAACGGCGCGTCGATGTTCTTCATCGCCGTCTACATCCATATCTTCCGCGGCCTCTACTACGGCTCCTACAAGGCGCCGCGCGAGGTGCTGTGGCTGCTCGGCATCGTGATCTACCTGCTCATGATGGCGACAGGGTTCCTTGGCTACACGCTGCCGTGGGGCCAGATGTCGTTCTGGGGCGCGACCGTCATCACCAATTTCTTCAGTTCGATCGACCAGGTCCTGCCTGGTGTCGGTTCGGCCATCACGCAGTGGCTCTGGGGTTCGTTTGCGGTCGACAACACGACGCTGCAGCGCTTCTTCTCGCTCCACTACCTGCTGCCGTTCGTGATTGCAGGCGTGGTGGTGCTGCATGTGTGGGCGCTGCATGTCCCCGGCAACAACAATCCGCTGGGCATCGACGTGAAGAGCCCGGCCGACACGGTGCCGTTCCATCCGTACTATACGATCAAGGATCTCTTCGCCCTGGCGATGTTCGTCCTGTTCTTCTCGTACTTCATCTTCTTCGTCCCGAACTTCCTCGGACATGCCGACAACTACATCCCGGCCAACCGCCTCGTGACGCCGCCCCACATCGTGCCGGAATGGTACTACCTGCCGTTCTATGCGATCCTGCGGTCGGTGCCTGACCAGCTGGCTGGCGTGGTGCTGATGTTCGGTGCGATCGTGATCTGGGCGTTCCTGCCGTGGCTGGACCGCAGCCATGTCCGGTCGAACAATTTCCGCCCGCTGAACCGCCAGTTCTTCTTCATCCTGATCGGTGTCGTCTGGATCCTGGGCATGCTGGGTGCGCAGACGCCAGATGGCAATTTCCAGTTCTACTTCGGCATCGAAGTGCCAATCTCGAAGCTCCTGCTCACGCAGATCTGCACAATCTGGTACTTCGCGCATTTCATCATCATCACACCCATCATCAGCACGATGGAAAAGCCGTTGCCCGTCCCCGAAAGCATTGCCACGGCAGTGCTTGCGAAGGGTGGGGCTCCGGCTGCGGCCAAGGCGAACGGGTAAGGGTGCGCACATGAGACTTCTTGCAATTGCCTCCCTTTTCGCCCTCGTCCTTTCGTCAGGTGCCCAGGCTGCAGGCGGTGGTGATACCGCTCGCAAGCATCCTGAGCCGCAGTCGTGGACCTTCACAGGACCTTTCGGGACCTTTGATCGCCAGCAACTGCAGCGTGGCTATCAGGTCTACAAGGAGGTCTGCGCCGCCTGCCACGGGATGAAACTCCTGTCGTTCCGCAACCTTGCGCAGCCCGGCGGTCCTGAGTTCAGCGCCGCGCAGGCCAAGGCCCTGGCGGCTGGCGTGCAGGTCGCTGCCCTGAATGACGCGGGCGAACCGATCGAGCGTCCGGGTACGGTTGCCGACCGGTTCCCGTCGCCATATCCAAACGAGAAGGCCGCCCGCGCTGCCAACAACAATGCGCTGCCGCCGGACCTGTCGGTGATCGTCAAGGCCCGCGCGCACGGCATCGAGGGTGAGGGGCCGGATTATCTTTACTGGTTGCTCGTCGGCTATTCCGATCCGCCTCCGGGAGAGACGGTTCTCGAAGGTCTCTACTACAACCCGTATTTCGAGGGTCACCAGATCGCGATGCCGCCGCCGCTGGCGACTGACGGGCAGGTTACCTGGCCGGAAGGCAATCCTCCTGCCACGAAGCAGCAGATGGCCAAGGATGTCGTCGCGTTCCTGACGTGGGCCTCTGAGCCGCACATGGAAGACCGCAAGGCGATGGGCGTGAAGGTTTTCCTCTTCCTCGTCTTCCTTTGCGTGCTGCTGTACTTTGCCTACAAGCGCCAGTGGAAGGATGTCGATCACTGAGCGGCCGACGGCAGCTCTGATCGTGTCGAAGCATCATGGGGCCGGTGAGAACCGGCCCCTTTCTTTCGGGTCGCTTGCCGCGCCTTCATTTCGATTGCGCCGGGGACCGCAGATGCTAAAAACGCCCCGGATCCACTGCGGGTGAACTTCATGAGCAAGACTGTCCTTGGTGTCATTGGCGGCAGCGGTGTCTATGGCATCGACGGCCTTGAAGGCGCGCGCTGGGAGCGGGTGCGCTCGCCGTGGGGCGAGGCGTCGGATGAGCTCCTCTTCGGGCGGCTTCACGGCGTCGACATGGTGTTCCTGCCACGCCATGGCCGCGGTCACGTGCACACGCCGTCCTCCATCAATTACCGCGCCAATATCGATGTCATGAAGCGGGTCGGGGTCACCGACATCATCTCGGTCTCGGCCTGCGGGTCCTTCCGCGAGGAACTGGCGCCGGGCACCTTCGTGCTTGTCGACCAGTTCATCGACCGGACGTTCGCGCGCGAGAAGTCTTTCTTCGGGCCGGGCTTCGTCGCGCATGTGTCGATGGCGCATCCTGTCTGTCCGCGCCTTGTGTCGGCCCTTACAAAGGCCGCCGCCCAATCGGGCATCAAGCACGTGGTCGGCGGGACCTATCTTGCCATGGAAGGGCCGCAGTTCTCGACGCTCGCGGAATCGAACCTCTATCGTGCATGGGGCTGCAGCGTGATCGGCATGACGGCGATGCCCGAGGCCAAGCTGGCGCGCGAGGCCGAGCTGCCCTATGCGATCGTCGCCATGGTGACGGACTATGACTGCTGGCATCCGGGCCATGACCACGTCACGGTCGACCAGGTCGTGAAGATCCTCAATGGAAATGCCGACAATGCGCGCAGGCTGCTCAAGGCACTTGCACCTCTGCTGGGGCCGCAGCGTTCGCCGTCGCCCCTGGGGATCGAGACCACACTTGATACCGCGCTGATCACGTCGCCCGACAAGCGGGACGCGGCGCTCGTTGCCAAACTCGACGCCGTGGCGGGCCGTGTTCTGAAAGGGGCTTGAACTATGGACTTCAAATCGGTCATTCGCACCATTCCGGATTATCCCAAGCCCGGCATCATGTTCCGTGACGTGACGACGCTGTTTGGAAATGCGCGCGCGTTCCGGACGACGGTCGACAGGCTCGTGCAGCCCTACGCGGGCACGCGCATCGACAAGGTTGTCGGCATCGAGGCGCGTGGCTTCATCCTGGCTGGTGCGGTTGCACACCAGTTGTCGGTGGGGTTCGTGCCGGTGCGCAAGAAGGGCAAGCTGCCGTGGCGTACGATCAGCCAGACCTATGACCTCGAGTATGGAACAGACACCGTCGAGATCCACGAGGATGCGGTCGAGCGTGGCGAAAACGTGCTGCTTGTCGATGACCTGATCGCCACCGGAGGCACTGCCGAGGCCGCCATCCGCCTGATCGAGAAGGTGGGGGCCAATGTCGTCGGCTGCAGCTTCATCATCGACCTGCCCGAACTGAAGGGTCGGGCGCGGCTCGAGAAGCTGGGCAAGAAGGTGCTGTCGCTTGTCGAGTTCGAGGGACACTGATCGCGCATGAAGATCCACGGGCGCGCCTATCGGACCATCTGGGTTGCCCCTGACGGGTGGTCGGTCGTCGTGATCGACCAGACCCAACTGCCCTTTGCCTTCGCCACGCGGCCGCTGGCCTCGATCGACGATGCCGCGCATGCCATCAAGAGCATGGTGGTGCGCGGCGCGCCGCTGATCGGAGCGACTGCGGCCTACGGACTTTGCATGGCGCTACGCGAAGACGCGTCGGATGCAGCGCTTTCACGCGCCTATGATCTTCTTGTTGCGACGCGGCCGACGGCCATCAACCTGAAATGGGCCCTTGACCAGATGGTGGAGGCGCTGCGGCCGGTGCCCCCTGCGGGACGTGTTCCGGTGGCCTATGCACGGGCGGCCCGCCTGTGCGACGACGATGTTGCCACCAACGAAGCCATCGGCCGCCACGGCCTGTCGATCATCAGGGACATCGCGCAGCGCAAGCCGGGAAAGACCGTCAATATCCTGACCCATTGCAACGCCGGCTGGCTTGCGTGTGTCGACTGGGGCACGGCGCTCGCGCCCATCTACATGGCCCATGATGCAGGCATTCCGGTCCATGTCTGGGTCGATGAAACGCGCCCGCGCAACCAGGGTGGTTCGCTGACGGCCTATGAACTGGGTGCGCATGGCGTGAAACACACGATCATCGTCGATAATGCCGGCGGGCACTACATGCAGCACGGGCTGGTCGACATGTGCATCGTGGGTACCGACCGCACGACGGCGACGGGGGATGTCGCCAACAAGATCGGGACCTATCTCAAGGCACTGGCAGCGCATGACAATGGCGTGCCGTTCTATGTGGCGCTTCCCTCGTCTACCATCGACTGGACGATCGAGGACGGCTTGCGACAGATCGAGATCGAGGAGCGGTCGGCGCGGGAGGTGACCCATGTGCTGGGGCAGCTTTCCGATGGCTCGACGCAGACGGTGGCGCTGACGGCGCCTGGCAGTCCGGCGGCCAATCCGGCGTTCGATGTGACCCCGGCGCGCCTTGTCACGGGACTCGTGACGGAACGCGGGGTCTGCCCGGCGACGCGCGCGGGACTGCGTCGCCTGTTTGCGGAACGTGCGGGATGAGCCGGGCGTCGGCGCGGCGTCGTCAGGTTCCGGCTACGCTTGCGGCCGCGATGCTCGACACCGGCCGCCTGATGTCCGAGACCCGGCTCTCGCCCGGGCGCAGCGGCAATTTCTCGGCGCGCCATGGCCAAGGGATGGTGATCACGCCGACGGGCAAGTCCTATGACGCGCTGTCGGGGGATGACCTTGTCCTGGTGGATGGCGAGGGGCGGTGCGAGGCCGGCGCGGGAACGCCGTCAAGCGAGTGGCGGATGCATCTTGCGATCTATCGCGCGCGGCCAGACTGCGCGGCGATCGTGCATACGCATTCGCGGCATGCGACGGCGCTTGCCTGCGTGCATCGGCCGATCCCGGCCTTCCATTACATGGTGGCCGCGTTTGGTGGCTCCCATGTGGCTTGCGCGCCCTATGCGACCTATGGGTCGGAGCGCCTTGCGCAACTGGCCGTGAAGGCCCTGGGGCCGCGGGATGCGTGCCTGCTTGCCAACCATGGAAGCCTTGCCCTGGGTGCGGACTTGCGCGCGGCCTTCGACAGAGCGCGGGATCTGGAGGACCTGGCGGCGCAATACATCCTTGCGCTGCAGGCCGGTCGGCCGCGTCTTCTTTCGGCCCGGGACATGAAGATTGTGCTGAAGAAATTCAGGACCTATGGTGTCCCGGACATGGAGGAAGACGCAGGATGAGCACGGCCCTGATCACGGGCGCCGCACGGCGCCTCGGGCGTGACATCGCGCTCAGGCTTGCGTCCGAGGGGTGGGACATCGCTGCCCATTACCTCTCAAGCGAGGCCGACGCGCGGAGCCTGCGCGACGAGGTGGTTCGCCTCGGGCGCAAGTGCAGCCTCGTGCGGGCAGACCTTGCAGACGAGGCGCAGGTCCGGACCATCGTCGAGCGTGGCGAGGCCGGCACGGGTCCCGTGAGCGTTCTGGTGAACTGTGCCTCGGTGTTCGAGGACGATCGTGTCGACACCGTGACGCGCGAGAGCTGGGACATGCATCTCGACACCAACCTGCGGGCGCCTTTCGTCCTGTCACAGGCCATGGCCAAGCGGCTGCCCGCGTCCATGAATGGTTGCATCGTCAACATCATCGACCAGTCGATCCTGCGGCTCACGCCGCAGTTCATCTCCTATACCGTGTCCAAGTCGGCGCTCTGGACGCTGACGCTGACCATGGCGCAGGCGCTGGCGCCGCGCATCCGGGTGAATGCGGTGGCGCCTGGTCCCTCGTTGAAGGCGTCGCACCAGAGCCAGGCGAATTTCGACCGTCAGGTGCAGTCCACCCTGCTTCGCATTCCCTCTGGTCCGGCGGAGATCGCGGGCGCCGTATCGTATCTCGTTTCGGCTCAGGCGGTGACGGGACAGATGATTGCCGTTGACAGCGGGCAGCACCTTTCGTGGTCTGCCAGCGACTTCGTGGAGTGAAACATCGTGGCGAATGAGCGCGTACAGGTTCAGCCGCAAGTCCATCCCCTGCGCATTGCAGATGCAAAGCGGCGCATTCGCCACGTCTTCGTGCGCGACCTCGAGCTCGACGCCAATATCGGCGTCTATCACCGCGAGAAGGGGTGCAGCCAGCCCGTGCGGATCAATGTCGACCTGACGGTGGAGGAGGGTGACGTCCTTCTGGAGGACCAGCTTTCCAACGTGGTCGATTATGGTGCCGTGGTCGACGGGATCAAGGATATCCTGGCGGGCGGGCACCTGAACCTGGTCGAGACGCTGGCCGAGCGGATCGCCGAATTCTGCCTGAAGGACAAGCGCGTGCGCGTTGCACGCGTGCGCATCGAGAAGCTCAAGGTGGTTGCCGAAGCAAAGTCGGTCGGTGTCGAGATCGAGCGGGAGTCGCCGCGCTAGGCATGTGGTGATCTGGCATGTCCGAGCCCGGCGAGACACCTGACAGTCCTGCAATGGAGGGGCGAGGCCTGATTGCGCAGGGGGCGGAGGTCATCGCGTCCTACCTGCCGCGGCTTCCAAACGCGCCGGGTGTCTACCGCATGCTGGGCGCCGATGGTGCCGTGCTCTATGTCGGCAAGGCCGCCAGCCTCAAGAAGCGCGTGCAGGCCTATACCAAGCCCTTCGACCAGCCTTTGCGCATCGCGCGGATGATCGCCAACACAGCGTCGATGGAGTTCGTCCAGACGGCGTCCGAGGTGGAAGCGCTGCTGCTTGAAGCCAACCTGATCAAGCGCCTGAAGCCGCGCTACAACATCCTGCTGCGGGACGACAAGTCATTCCCGCATATCCTGATCACCGCCGATCACGAGGCGCCGCAGATCGTCAAGCATCGCGGGTCGAAGACGCGCAAGGGCGACTATTTCGGCCCGTTTGCTTCTGCGGGTGCCGTGAACCGCACGCTGAACACGCTGCAGCGGGCCTTCCTGCTTCGCAGCTGTTCGGATGCCGTGTTCTCGTCACGGACGCGGCCCTGCCTTCTCTACCAGATCAAGCGTTGTGCCGGGCCGTGCGTGGGCAAGGTCGCGCCGGGAGACTATGCCCGGCTTGTCGAGCAGGCACGCGACTTCATGCGCGGGCGGGGGAAGGACGTGCGTGACGGGCTGTCTGTCGAGATGGAGGCGGCTGCGGCGGCGCTCGACTTCGAGAAGGCTGCCCGCCTGAGGGACAGGATACGGTCGCTGGCGCATGTGCAGCTGCAGCAGGGCATCAACCCGGAGACCATCAGTGAGGCTGATCTGTTTGCGCTTCACCAGGAGGGCGGGCAAAGCTGTGTGCAGGTTGTCTTCTTCCGCTCGGGGCAGAACTGGGGGAACCATGTCTTCTTTCCACGCCACGAGCGCGGGGTCGAGCCTGCCGAGCTTCTCGGGGGCTTTGTCACGCAATTCTATGATGAGCGCGAGCCGCCGCCGCGCGTGATCCTGAGCCACGAGGTCGAAGAGGCGGACCTGCTTGCGCAAGCGCTGTCGCAAAAGGCGGGGCGGCGTGTCGAACTGCTTGTGCCGCAGCGTGGCGAGAAACGCGATGTGATGGCGCAGGCGATGCTGAACGCACGCGAGGCGCTGGCACGCAAGATGGCTGAAAGCGCCTCTCAGCTGCAGCTGCTTGCAGCGGTGGGCGAGGCCTTCGGGCTCGAGGCCGCGCCGCGACGGATCGAGGTCTATGACAACAGCCACATCCAGGGCGCGCACAGCGTGGGCGGGATGGTCGTGGCGGGCCCCGAGGGGTTGATGAAGAACCAGTATCGCAAGTTCAACATCAAGGGCGAAGGCCTGGTGCCCGGTGACGATTATGGCATGATGCGCGAGGTGCTGACGCGTCGCTTCCGCAAGCTCGTCAAGGCGCAGGAGAGTGCGGCTGGCGAGCCTGTCGCCTTCGAGGCCGATACGCCTGACGACGACCCGGCGGATATTCCCGTGCCGGACCTCGTGCTCGTCGATGGCGGGGCCGGGCAGCTGGCGCAGGCGTTGGCCGTGGTGCAGGAACTCGGCGTGCAAGGCGTCACAATCGTCGCCATTGCCAAGGGGCCCGAGCGCGATGCGGGCCGCGAACATTTCTTCATGGAGGGGCGGGTGCCGTTCCAGCTCGAGGCCAAGAGCCCCGTCCTGTTCTACCTCCAGCGCCTGCGTGACGAGGCGCACCGCTTTGCCATCGGTGCCCATCGGGCGAAGCGGGCCAAGTCGCTGACGCGCTCGCCCCTGGACGAGATCGAGGGGATCGGCCCGGCGCGCAAGCGAGCGCTTCTCAACCATTTCGGGTCCGGAAAGGCGGTTACACGCGCCGGGTTGTCGGACCTCGAGTCGGTCAAGGGGGTGTCGAAGGAGCTGGCCCGCAAGATTTACGAGCATTTCCACGAGAAAGGTTCGTAATCGGGGGGCGGTGCGGGGTTTTGTACCAGGGATGAGAATTCCTCTTTTGGCCAAACGGCATTAGTCTGCGCGTCATGGGAGATCATCTGCCAAACCTGCTGACGCTGGCGCGCATCGCGCTTGTTCCGGCCTTTGTCGCCTCGTTCTGGATGGACATGCCCGCCGGGCGGTGGGTGGCGTTTGTCGTCTTCGTGGTTGCGGCGCTCACCGATTATGCGGATGGCTGGCTTGCGCGTTCGCGCAACCTCGAGTCCCGGCTGGGGCAGATGCTCGATCCGATTGCCGACAAGCTCCTGGTGGCTGCCGCGCTTGTGATGCTTGTCTACAATGACGACATCCGCGGGCTCGTGATCATCCCGGCCCTCATCATCCTCGCGCGCGAGATCCTGGTGTCGGGCATGCGCGAGTTCCTGGCGAGCATCGCGGTGCAGGTGCCGGTGTCCTCGGTCTCGAAATTCAAGACCGCCGTGCAGCTCATTGCGCTTGCGATGCTGATCCTGGCGCCTGCCGTCGAGCATGTCTGGGGATGGTTCCACATCGCAGGCATCGTGTCCCTCTGGGGGGCGGCGGTGCTGACGATCTATACCGGCTTCAGCTATGTGCAGGCGAACCTCGCGCATGTCTCGCAGGAGGATGCGCGTGACCGGCAGCGCCGCCACGCCGGTGCCGGGCATTCGACGTGAAGCTCGTCTATTTCGCGTGGGTGCGCCAGCAGGTCGGTGTCTCGCAGGAAACTGTCACGCCGCCTGACGCGGTGCAGACCGTCGGGGATCTCATGTCATGGCTTGCGGGTCGGGGCGAGGGACATGCCCGCGCCTTCGCTGACCGGTCGCGCATCCGCGCCGCCGTGAACCAGGTTCATGCGGGGCCCACAGCACGTGTCGCTGCCGGTGACGAGGTTGCCTTCTTCCCGCCGGTGACCGGCGGATGATTCGCATTGCTGTCGGCGAGGCTGATTTCGATGCAGGTGCCGAGGTGAGGCGCCTGCAGGCGGCTGCCGGCGATGCCGGGGCCATTGCCAGCTTCATCGGGGTGGTCAGGCCGCAGAGCGGGGGCGAGGCGCTGCTGTCAATGACGCTCGAACATTATCCGGGCATGACGGAGCGGGCGCTCGAGGAGATCGCGCAGGCCGCTTGCAGCCGCTTTGCGCTGTCGGCCGTCACGATCGTCCACCGCGTCGGGCGGCTTGTGCCAGGGGCGCAGATCGTGTTTGCCGGAGCGGCGTCGGGACACCGGCAGGCGGCCTTCGAGGGCGTGCAGTTTCTCATGGACTACCTGAAGACACAGGCGCCGTTCTGGAAGCTCGAGGAACGTGTGTCCGGGGATCACTGGGTCGAGGCGCGCAGCAGCGACGATGAGGCGGCTGCGCGCTGGGAGAGACGGTGAGGCCTGCCGGTCAGAGGCCGGGCGCGTACTTGCCCCGCACATGATTGGCATAGTCGTCCATCAGCGTGCGCGTGATGTTGCCAACCTCGAACTGCCAGTTCCCGATCTTGCCAACGGGTGTCACCTCTGCGGCGGAACCGGTCAGGAAACACTCGGAGAAACCCTGCACGTCATTTGACTGGATGTAGGTTTCGACTACCTCGAGCTGGCGGGCGCGGGCGAGCTTCATCACGGTCTGGCGGGTGATGCCGTTGAGGAAGCAGTCGGCGTGGGGCGTGAAGAGGCGATTGTCCTTCACGAAGAAGATGTTCGCGCCCGTGGCCTCGGCCACGAGGCCGCGCCAGTCATACATCATCGCGTCGGAAAGGCCCTTGGCCTCGGCCTCGTGCTTGGACAGGGTGCAGATCATGTAGAGGCCTGCCGCCTTTGCCTTCCACGGGGTTGTGTCGGGGGCGGGCCTTCGCCAGCGGGCGATGTCGAGCGCGATACCCTTCTTCTTGATTTCGGGATCGAACATCGAGGGCCATGGCCACACGGCGATCGCCACATGGATCTTCGACTTCTGGGCGCTTACGGCCATCTGCTCGCTGCCGCGCCAGGCGACGGGCCTCATGTAGGCATCATCGAGGCCCTGGGCCTCCACGACCTGGCGGCAGGCGTCGTTGATC
>JAGWXR010000050.1 GCA_018969785.1 Alphaproteobacteria bacterium | reverse complement strand
GTCACCGTCCTGACCAGCATGGATGCATCCGACCTGAACGAGACTGGCGTGCACGGCGCACCTGCCGACCAGGTCATCCGCCTCGCAACACTCGCGCGCGACGCCGGCATGGACGGCGTCGTCTGCAGCGCACACGAGATCGAACCGCTGCGCAAGGCGCTCGGCCCCGGCTTCATGCTCGTGGTTCCCGGCATTCGCCCGGCCGGCGCCGACACCGGCGACCAGAAGCGCATCATGACGCCGGCTCAGGCCATGAAGCACGGCGCCGACTGGCTCGTGATCGGACGACCCATCACCGGCGCAGCCGATCCGGCCGCCGCCGCGCGCGCCATCCACGACGAACTCCTGCGCGCAACCGCATGAGGAACGCAATCAAGATCTGCGGGATCACGACACCCGACAGTTTCGATTGCGCCGCGCGGGCGGGCGCGTCCCACGTGGGCTTCGTTTTCTTCGAAAAGAGCCCCCGCAATATTGCCCCTGCACAGGCCGCAGCCCTCGCGGCACGCTCTGGCGCGCTGGCCAGCGTGGCCTTGACGGTCGACGCAACCGACGACGCGCTCACCGCCATCCTCGCGGCCTTCCGGCCTGCCCTGATCCAGCTGCACGGCCACGAGACGCCCGCCCGCGTTCAGGAAGTCAGGACGCGGTTTGCCATTCCGGTGCTGAAGGCCATCCCGCTCGCAGGCCCGTCCGACCTCGGCGTCGCGCGCGACCACGAGGACGTCGCCGACATTCTTCTCTTCGACGCCGCACCGAAGGACCTGCCCGGCGGCAACGGCGTGACCTTCGACTGGTCGCTTCTCGCAGGGACCACCTGGCGCAAGCCCTGGTTCCTGTCCGGCGGCCTGACGCCCGAAAATGTGGCAGGCGCGATTTACCAAACAAGGCCGGGCGGCGTTGACGTATCGTCAGGCGTCGAGAGCACGCGCGGCGTCAAGGACAACGCAAGCATCGAAGCATTTGTCACAAGCGCAAGGCAGGCATTCAGTGCTATCGCTGCGCCCTAACCTCTGGCACCGCGCATGAACACGTCTCAAAGGCCCAATTCCTTCCGCACTGGACCGGACGAAACCGGACACTTCGGCATCTTCGGCGGCCGCTATGTCGCCGAGACGCTGATGCCCCTCATCCTCGACCTCGAGAAGGCCTACAATGCCGCCAAGGCCGACCCGTCCTTCCAGGCCGAACTTGATGACTTCCTCGAGCATTATGTCGGCCGTCCGTCGCCGCTGTACTTCGCAGAGCGCCTGACCGCTTATTGGGGCGGACCGAAGATCTGGTTCAAGCGCGACGAACTGAACCACACCGGTGCCCACAAGATCAACAACTGCATGGGCCAGATCCTTCTCGCCCGCCGCATGGGCAAGACGCGCATCATCGCCGAGACAGGCGCCGGCCAGCACGGCGTTGCAACCGCGACCGTCGCCGCCCGCTTCGGCCTGCCCTGCGTCGTCTACATGGGCGAGGATGACATCAAGCGGCAGATGCCCAACGTCTTCCGCATGCGCCTGCTCGGCGCCGAGGTCGTTCCCGTCACGTCGGGTTCCAAGACCCTGAAGGACGCGATGAACGAGGCGCTGCGCGACTGGGTCGCCAATGTCGAGAACACCTTCTACATCATCGGCACTGTCGCGGGCCCCCATCCCTATCCGGCCATGGTGCGCGACTTCCAGTCGGTCATCGGCCGCGAGGCCCGCGCCCAGATGCTCAAGGCAGAAGGCCGTCTCCCGGACGCAGCCGTTGCCTGCATCGGTGGTGGCTCGAACGCGATGGGCCTCTTCTATCCCTTCCTCGACGATGCCAGCGTGGCACTTTACGGCGTGGAGGCCGCAGGCCTTGGCATCGCAACCGGCAAGCACGCGGCCTCGCTGGCAGGCGGACGCCCCGGCGTGCTGCATGGCAACCGCACCTACCTGCTCCAGGATGACGATGGCCAGATCATCGAGGCTCACTCGATCTCGGCAGGCCTCGACTATCCCGGCATCGGCCCCGAGCACGCCTGGCTGCATGACATGAAGCGCGTGAAGTATGTCTCGGCCACCGACCAGGAGGCGCTTGACGCCTTCCAGCTCTGTGCGCGCCAGGAAGGCATTCTGCCCGCGCTCGAGCCCTCGCACGCACTCGCCTTCACCGGCAAGCTTGCCGCCACGATGCGCAAGGACCAGACCATCCTGATGAACCTCTGCGGCCGCGGCGACAAGGACATCTTCGCCATCGCCGAGCATCTGGGAACAAAGCTGTGAGCCGCATCGCCACCCGCTTCGCTGAACTCAAGCAGCAGAACCGCGCCGGTTTCATCGCCTTCATCTCGGCCGGTGACCCGGATTACGAAACCTCGCTCGAGATCTTCCGTGGCCTTCCCGCCGCCGGCGCCGACATCATCGAGCTTGGCATGCCCTTCACCGACCCGATGGCCGAAGGCCCTGCCATCCAGGCCTCCTCGCTGCGGGCGCTGAAGGCCGGCCAGACGATGAAGCGCACGCTCCAGATGGTGCGCGAGTTCCGCAAGCAGGACAGCCGCACGCCCGTCGTGCTCATGGGTTACTACAATCCCATCCATTCCTATGGTGTCGACCGCTTTGCCACGGACGCGGCATCTGCGGGCGTTGACGGCCTCATCATCGTCGACCTGCCGCCTGAGGAAGACGCTGAACTGAGGCACCCGGCGGCACGCGCAGGCCTTGACCTCATCCGCCTCGCAACGCCCACGACGGACGCCAGGCGCCTTCCCACCGTCATCGAGGGCGCAACCGGTTTCCTTTATTACGTGTCGATCATGGGCGTGACCGGCACCAAGACGATCGCCCCGGAGGAAGTGGCCGCCTCGCTTGCCCGCATCCGCGCGGCGACCGACCTGCCGGTAGCCGTGGGCTTCGGCATCAAGACCGAAGCAGACGCCGCAAAGGTTGCCAGGATCGCCGACGCAGCCGTCGTAGGCTCCGCGTTAGTGGCAGAAATCAGCCGCTTTTCAGCCCCGGATGGTAAAAATGTCGCGGGGGCGGTAAAAGCTGTGTTAGACTTGTCCGCTCGACTCGCTGGTGCAGCGCACAACGCTCGCTTATGAAGTCGTCAAGCAGTGATGCGTAAAGTTAACAGTCGGTAAGTGTCGGAATGAACTGGATCACCAACTTCGTCCGCCCGAAGGTCAAGTCGCTCTGGAGCGCCAAGCCCGAGACGCCTGACAATCTGTGGAGAAAGTGCCCGGGCTGCCAGGGGATGATTTTCCACCGCGACCTCGACGCCGCGCAATACGTCTGCATGCACTGCGACCACCACCTCAAGATCGGCACCAACGCCCGCCTGAAGCTGCTCTTCGACGACGGCGCCTGGGACGACATCGCCCTGCCCGAGGTGCCGATCGACCCGCTCAAGTTCAAGGACGAGAAGCGCTACGCCGACCGCCTGCGCGAAGCCCGCGCCAAGACCGGCGAGATGGATGCGATCAAGGCAGCTCGTGGCCACGTCAATGGCGTACGCACGACCGTCGCGGTCCAGAGCTTCGAATTCATGGGCGGCTCGCTCGGCATGGCCGTCGGTGAGGGCATCATCGCCGCGATGAAGCAGGCCATCGACCACCGCACCCCCTTCGTGCTCTTCACCGCCTCGGGCGGCGCGCGCATGCAGGAGGGCATCCTGTCCCTGATGCAGATGCCGCGCGTTACGATTGCCGTCCAGATGCTGCGCGAGGCTGGCCTTCCCTACATCGTCTTCCACACCGACCCGACGACGGGTGGCGTGACCGCTTCCTACGCCATGCTCGGTGACATCCACATGGCAGAACCGGGCGCCCTGATCGGCTTTGCCGGTCCGCGCGTGATCGAGAACACGATCCGCCAGAAACTGCCCGAGGGCTTCCAGCGCTCCGAGTACCTGAACGAGCACGGCATGGTCGACATGGTCGTCCACCGCCACAAGATGCGCGAAACGCTGGGCCGCACCCTCAAGCTTCTCACGCGCAAGGCCAGCCGCGCCGTCGCCGTCCGCTCGGCCTACGAGGTCGGTCCCTACGCGGTGCCCACGATGCAGGGAAGCGCCACGCAGGTCTACGACCTGACGACGCCCAAACAGCCCACGGCATGAGCACGCCTGCCGGCAGTGACCTGGCAAGCGATGCCATACTCGCGCGCCTGACGGCGCTCCATCCCAAGCTGATCGACCTGTCGCTCGGCCGCGTCGAGGCGCTGCTCGAGAAACTTGGCAGTCCACACAAGCGCCTGCCTCCCGTGATCCACGTCGCCGGCACGAACGGCAAGGGATCAACCTGCGCCTTCCTGCGCGCCATGCTCGAGGCAGAAGGCAAGCGCGTCCACGTCTATTCCTCGCCCCACCTCGTGCGCTTCCACGAACGTATCCGCCTCGGCGGCAAGCTCATCGACGAGGACGAACTCGCAGCCCTTCTCGAGGAATGCGAGGACCGCAACGCCGGCGCCCCCATCACCTTCTTCGAGATCACGACTGCGGCCGCCATGCTGGCCTTCACGCGCCACAAGGCCGATGCGCTGATCCTAGAGGTAGGTCTCGGCGGCCGGTTTGATGCAACCAACGTGATCGCAAGGCCCGCCGCCACCGTGATCACGCCGGTCGACCTCGACCACCAGTCCTATCTGGGCTCGACGATTGGCGAGATCGCCGGCGAAAAGGCCGGCATCATCAAGCGCGGCGTGACCTGCATCGTCGGCCCGCAGGCCGAAGAGGCCCGCGAGGTGATCGAGGAACGCGCCGCCCGGAGCGAGGCCCCGCTCGCGCTCTGGGGCCAGGAATTCATGGCGCACGAGGAACACCGGCGCATGGTCTTCCAGGACGAGAACGGCCTGATGGACCTGCCGCTGCCACGACTGCCCGGCGCGCACCAGATCGTGAATGCCGCCGTCGCGATAGCCGCCCTGCGCAGGCAGCAGGCCTGGCCCATCTCCGACCGCGCCATCGAGGACGGCCTGATGACGGTCGAGTGGCCAGCGCGCCTGCAGCGCCTCACCCGGGGCCCGCTTGTTGCTGCCGCGCCAAAGGGCGCTGAAGTCTGGCTGGACGGGGCCCACAACCCGCACGGTGCACGCGCGCTGGCGCATGCCATCGCCGACCTCGAGGAACGCACGCCCCGCCCTCTCTATCTCGTCTGCGGCATGCTGCAGACAAAGGACGCGGTGGGTTACTTTCAGGCCTTCAGGGGCCTTGCACGCTGCGTGACGACAGTGGCCATCCCCGGCGATGCCCTGACCCAGGGCGCAGGACAGCTCTACGATGCCGCCGTTGCGTCGGGCCTTGAAGCCTATCCCGCAAGCTCGCTCGAGGACGCCCTGATGCAGATCGAGGGGCGCCACGCGCTCTCAGGCGCACCGGCAGCCCCTCGCATCGTGATCTGCGGATCCCTGCACCTCGCCGGTGCAGTCCTCCGCGAAAACGGCTGATCAGATCGTCTGCTCGATCCACTCCTTGATCTTCTGCTTGGGCATCGCGCCGATCTTGGTCGCGGCGACCTGACCGTTCTTGAAGATCATCAGGGTCGGGATCCCGCGCACGCCATACTTGCCCGGAACGCCGGGGTTCTCGTCGATGTTCAGCTTCACGATCTCGATCTTGCCACCGAGTTCCTTGGCAAGCTCTTCAATCGCGGGGCTGATCTGGCGGCAGGGACCGCACCATTCGGCCCAGAAATCGACAAGCACGGGCTTCGACGCACCAAGCACGTCGCGGTCGAAACTCGAGTCGGTCACTTTTGCAGACATCAGGAAATCCTCTCGGAAAATGGCCCGTTGAGGTCAATCTAGGAACCCGCTCCGGCGGGGTCAAGGACACGCTCGCAGCCATCGATCAGGGCGCTCGGCACGATCATCAGCCGCGGTGTCACAGTCCAGAGAATTCCGCAGGAAACAGGTCGTCCGGGAAACAGGCCCTCGAGCGCTTTCCGGTACAGCGCCAGCTGGCGCAGGTAGCCCTGCCGGATCCCCGACGCCTCCGACGGCACAAACCGGTCAGTCTTGAACTCAACCACCAGCACACGGTCCGCCGACACCACGACCCGGTCGAGCCGCCCGGGAAAACGGAAGCGCTGGCCCTGCCATGACACGCGTCCCCTCAGGGCCACTTCGCCGAAGGACCCCGGACCGAACAGTGACGCCAGTTCCGGGTCACCCCGGACCCTGAGCACCTCCTCGACAATGGAAGCAACCTCGCCGGGAGCCGCATGTGCACGCACGACCTCGCGCGCCCTGAGGCCCCAGGCTTCGCTGGGCGCATCGGCAATCGCCTCCAGCGCTGCGTGCACCGCCGAGCCGAAGTCGAGCGCCGGCACACGCGCGCCCGACGCATACTGCAGGCTCAGCGTCCGTTCGACCCGCTCCGAGGCAAGGATCTCGCTGTCCTCGCGCTCCTCCGGCGCTGGCGTGCGCAGCCACGCAGGCAGTGCCGGCGCAAGCGCGAGCGGCACCGCCTGCGCCGTCCGGACCGAACCGTCGGCCACGCCCGGAAGTTCGCCGAACCGCATCCCCTCGCCCCAGCCATCATCGTCGAACCGTATCGCATTGAGCCGCTGCATTGCCGAGGCGACGATGTCGTACCAGTTGCGCTCCGACCCGACCTGCCGCTTCGGCATGTAGCCGCAGACATGCAGCTGGTCGCGCGGGCGCGTCAGCGCGACATAGAGAAGGCGCCGGTACTCGGCCATGCGTTCCTGCTTCCCCCGGTCGCGCGCCGCACCACGGACACCCTCGTCCCACTCCGTCCTGACCTTCCACAACGGCGCATCATCGCTTTTCAGCAATTCGTCATCGTGCTGCCCGTGCTCGGGCGTGCCGACGGAATCCGGCAGGATCACGATCGGCGCTTCCAGGCCCTTCGATCCATGAACGGTCAGCACCCGCACCGCACCATCGCTGCGATCCTGGTCACGCTTGATCTGGGTGTCCGCATTTTCGACCGTGTGCAGGAACGCCTCGAGCGAG
Organism: Alphaproteobacteria bacterium; assembly: GCA_018969785.1. Taxonomy (GTDB): domain Bacteria; phylum Pseudomonadota; class Alphaproteobacteria; order Micropepsales; family Micropepsaceae; genus SZUA-430. Next base: position 6,050 of record JAGWXR010000050.1, on the reverse strand, counting down.
GGTGTATGCATCCGGCCGAAATCAAGGGCCGCCGCCATGAACTCCTCCATGGGATCGGCCGCATCGAGCCCGAGCCGTCCCATCATGCGCGTCCAGCATCCCATCGGACCGAGGATCGCCGAATAGAACTCGTAGGGCTGAAGATGGTCGGCCATGGCATGCAGGCGCTCAAGGAACGCATGCACCTCAACCCATCGCGGCTCACCGGCCCGCTGCTTCAGTACGTGCCAGAGCCGGACATTCGCGCCCCGCCCATGGGCCAGCGAAAACAGGTCTTCCTCGCTCACGCCGCAGCACGGACCGCGCAGCACCGTTGCCAGGGTCAGGTCATCATGCGGCATCAGCGCAAACCGGCCCAGGGCGACCAGGTCCATGACGGCAATGTGCTCGGCAAGCACCAGCCGGTCGGCACCAGCCACGGGAATGCTCAGGCGCTTGAGCTGCCGGATGATCTCCGATGCAAGCTTGCCGCGCCGCCGCACGAGGATCATGACGTCCCCCGGCGTCATCGGGCGCAGGGTCTTGTCGTCCTTGTCGTGCACCAGCACGCCCGCCGCCAGCCACGACTTGATCCGCTTGGCGATGCGCTGGGCAAGCACCACGGCAGGATCGCTCTCGGAGACGCGATCAAGCGGGGCGTCCCACGCCAGCGGCTCGGCCGACACGGAGGGTTTCTGAAGGGGCCACAGTTCGACGAGCCCCTGCATGTCCTTGCGGTTCGCCAGGTGCGGCTCGGCGACACCACCGATCAGAACGCCATCTGCCACCTCCGGCTCGCGAAAGACCTCGTCAACAAGCTCGAGGATCGCGGGCGCCGAACGGAACGAGTGCGTCAGCTTCACCTGCTCGAGCGCCGCGTATCCCGCCCCATTGGCGATCCGGCTGAGCAGCACCTCGGATTCGATGAACTCGGCCGGCCGCGCGCCCTGGAATGACATGATCGACTGCTTGACGTCACCTACGGCAAAGACGGTACGTTGCAATGCCTGCCACGAGCGTTCGGCACCGGCGCCGGAAAAGAACTCCGCCGCGATGGCACGCACCACAGCCCATTGCCGCGGGCTGGTATCCTGCGCCTCGTCGATGAGCACATGGTCGATGCCGCCGTCGAGCTTGTAGAGCACCCATTGCGCCCCGGGGCTCTCGAACAGGGCCGCCGCCCGCGCAATCAGGTCATCATAGTCCAGCGCGGCATGGAACACCTTGAGGTCGCGATAGACCCGCAGGATCTCTCCCGCCAGCAGAAGAAGATGCCCCGTGCTCTCGGCTATGCGCAGCGCATTGCAGTCGCGCCGGACCGACTGCGCGAGCAGCGCCAGTTCGTCGACCCAGCCCGCAACCTCAGGCGCGCTCTTGCGCGTGGCCTGGGTGGGAAACTTCTTCAGGATGTCTCCGGCTTGTGTCAGCAGCCCGTCAAGCAGCGCCTCGAGGCGCCGCGGATCCGGAGCCTCCGCATAGGCCCTGAAGGCATCAGCCTTCTTCGTCTCGCTGGCAGATCCCTTCGCAAGGGTCGCCGCAATCCGCCGGATACGATCGGCGGGAACGGAAAGCATGGCATGGCGCAGCACCGCATCGACATCCGCATGCGCCCCCACCCCAAGCGCCCGCCTGAGCGCCGCAGAAATGCCATTGCGTCCCCACTGGTCGAGGAACGGCTGCACCATCGCCCGTTCGTTGATCACCTGGCGCAAGAGCTTGTCGAACCGCTCTTCGCCAGCGAATTCCGTCAGCGCCCGCACGGATTGCTGGAGCGCAGCATCGCCGGCGATCGCATCGCGCAGCACCGAATCACGCGCCTGCTTGAGCAGTTCATCCGTCGCAGGTTCGTCCAGCACGGTGAACGCAGGCGCAACCCCCGACTCGAGCGGGAAACGCTTGAGCAGGCCTTGGCAGAAGGAATGGATCGTCTGGATGCGCAAGCCACCGGGCGACTCAAGCGCCTCGGCGAAAAGCCGCCGCGCGCGCGCCACCAGCGCGTCGTCGGGCGCCTCGCCGGACAGACGGAACAGCGCCTGCTGCAGGTCGTCGTCCGACATCAGCGTCCAGCGCCCCAGTTGCTCGAACAGCCGCACCGACATCTCGGCCGCCGCAGCCTTGGTGAAGGTCAGGCACAGCAGCCTGTTCGGCGCACTCCCCCCGAGCAGCAGCCGCGCGATCCGGTTGACGAGGACATGCGTCTTGCCCGACCCGGCATTGGCCGTGACCCAGGCCGAGAGCGAAGGCATCGTGGCACGCCGCTGGCGCTGCGTGGCATCTTCATTCATTCGCCACCCTCCGAACTCCACTCCTTGACGCGGGCCAGGTGGTCATAGTCTCCGGGCTTGTTGAGGAACATCACATGCGGCTTCGACAGATACGGCGTCTCATGCCTGTCGAAGCTGTCGACGAACGCCCTGAACCGCGCATAGGCCTCCCGCACGACATCCTCGAGCGTCTCGTCCTTGAACGACAGACTGCGTTCCTCTCCGCCGTCGTCAGCCCCCGCCAGCTTCAGGTAGACAAGCTCTGCCACGCGTGTCGGCTGCAACCCGGGAAAGCCCTGCTGCAGGGCGATCGCCGCCTCGAGCGTCAGCTGCGGCGAAAATCCGGCGCGCACCTCGCCGACGGACGGCACGTTGCCCGTCTTGTAGTCGCAGATCGAGACGCCACCATCCGGCAGCACCTCGATCCGGTCAGCCTTCGCTGCAAGCGTGAAGGTGCCACCGGGAGCCTCAAACGAAATCTCGCCGCGCTGCTCCACGCGGACCTCAAGCAGGCCAGGCCGACGGTCTTCTTCCCAACCGATGAACCAGCGCGCAGCCCGCTCGAAACGTGGCATCCAGATCGAACGCACCGCCGGCTCTTCAATCAGCTCCTCGAACGCCTTGTGCCCAAGCACCAGCAAGGCCTCAAGCGCCTTGTCCGGCGGCGGAAGCGCCCTCGGATACGCCTTCACGAAAGCCTCGAGCGCGGCATGGATCGCCGTACCCCGCTCGGCCGCCCCGGGTGCCTGGTCCACCGGATCGAGCGCGCGCAGCCCGAGGATCTGCTTGGCATAGAGCGCATAGGGATCGCGCAGCCAGCGTTCGATATCGGTGACATAGAGCTTGCGCGGCCGCGCCGAGACAGGTGGACGAGGCGCTGGCGGATCGACGGGTTTGGGAACCGTCACCGGCCTGTCGAGCTGGCGTGCCATGTCGACAAAACGCATGTTCTCGAGCAAGCCCTTCAGGCCGGCACCCTCGACCAGCGTGGTGATCCGCGTAAGCCAGCGGGACGGCGTCGTGGGCGAACCCTCTTCCTTTGCAGCGCGCGAGAGGATGACCACGGGCGAAGCGGAAGCCTGCGCGAAGTCATGCGCCGAAAGCCCGATCCGTCGCTCCGGCTGGCTGATCGCAAGGTCCCGCCGCATCGGGCGGTTCAGCCAGGGCCCCGGATCGGTCACCGGCGGCCACTTTCCCTCGTTCAGGCCACCAAGGATCACAAGGTCCGACTGCAGCAGCCGCGCCTCGAGCGGCCCGAGGATCGAAAGCCGCGGATGCAGTCCGCCACGCGGTCGCACGGCAACCTCATCCATCAGTGCACGGATGAACGAGGCATAGTCGCCAGCACCCATCTCGAGCCCGAGGCCTTCGCACGCCCCGATCGCCTCGTCGAACAGCCGGAACGCCGTCTCGCCGGCCTCGCCGCGCCAGACGGCGACATCGCCCGGGACCGCACCCGTGGACAGGAGCTCTGCCGCCTGCCGATGCAGGTCAAGAAGCCGCGCAAGGGGAGCCGGTCCCCTCGACGTGCAGGCCACAAGCTCGCCGATAGCCCGCTCGAGCTGCACCAGCAGCGTGCGGCAGGGATGCTTCCCGTCCACCCGTGAAAGCAGCCCGTCGAAGCCCCCGCCGTGCCGCGGGCCGCGCAAGGCAACAAGCTCGAGTTCCAGCGTCCTTTCCCGGACAGCGCCACGCGATTCCATCTGCAGGCGGCATTGCGGATGCTTCAGCAGTGCAAGCAGCGTGACCGGCGCAAATGCGTCGGCGACGGCATCTGTCATGAGACAGAGCAGGCGGCCAGGCTCGGTATGCGCCAGCGGGGTGCCGGCGGAATCATCAATCCGGATCCCCCAGCGCAGCATTTCACTGGCGACCCGCCGCGCAAGGTTCCGATCCGGCGTGACAAGTGAGGCCGTGCGCCCGGGTGTCTCGACCGCCTCGCGCAGCGCACAGGCAATGGCGAGCGCCTCTTCGGCGGGCGAGCGGGCAACAAGACAGGACAACCCCGACAGGCCCGCACGCAGGCTCTCGCGCCCGCCGTCAACGTAATCGCGCCAGGCGATGGTGGTCTCGGCCGGGCGCATCGCCTCGGCAATCAGGCGCACGCGCGCCGCACGCGGTGTGGCATCCGTCCACGCCTGCACATCCGCCCGCACGGCACCGAAGCGCCGCAGCAGCTGCGCCATGCCATGTTGCGGATGGCTCGGCCCCAGCACATCCCAGGATGCCTCGTCGAGGGCAAGGTCAAGCCCTGGCAGCACCACCGCGCCCTGCGGCAGCTGCGCGATCGCATGCAGCAGTTCGGCCGTGGCCGGAACGCTGCCCGTCGAGCCCGCCGCGATCACCGGATGATCAGGCGGTGCCTCGAGCCAGCGCGCCGCCGCCTGCCGCAACGCAAGGTCACGGTGCTGCGCAGGATCCGAACGCTTCTCGTCATCGAGGATGTCCGGCCACGACTTCGCGAGGATATCGAGGAAGTCGATCGTCTGCTCCCAATGCGCCGAGAGTTCACCCGGCACGAGGTCCCGCAGCTTGTCCCAGGAGACACCTTCGGCAGCCGCGAGGTCCATGACGCGGGCAAGCTCGCGGGCAAGCTTGAGGGCAATCGCAGGCCGGTCCACGCCCAGCGACTTGCCCTCGCGCGCGCGCTGTGCTTCCCAGCGCCGCACCAGCGTGAACAGCAGCATGTCACGCCGCAGCGGCGCAATGGGAGGCCGGACCGGCGATGCCGGCTGTACCAGTTCCGAAAGCTCCCGTTCATCCCCGCTCTCACGGGCAAGACCGGGCTCCTCCTCGTCGAAATCGCCAAGGGCAATGATCCGGGGCAGCACCGCCATTGACCCCTCGGCCGTGCGCTCGAAGGCCTCGCGCAACGTGCGGATGGCACGTCTTGTGGGCACGAGCACCACGGCCTGGCTCAGCGCAAACGGATTGTCGGGTGCACCAAAGCGCTTCACGATCCCGCGCGCCAGCTCGTCGGCGAAGGCAAGGCCCGCAGGTATCGTGAACAGGTTGATGCGGCTCATCTCACCTCAGGGCGCAGCACGGCGCGACGCAAGCAGGGCCTCGGCTTCTTCCCGCGCCTCAGGCGTGCCGATATGCATCCACTTGCCGTCGAGACGGATGCCATAGAGCCGCCCCTCCTCGATCGCGATGTTCCACAGGCGGTTGGTCGAGAAAACGTCCTCGGCGGGACTGCGCGCGACAAGCCGCGGATCGATGATCTGCACGCCGGGCCACGCAAAGGGGGCAAGGCGCGGCGCCTGACGCCGGGCAAGCCGGCCCTCCGGATCCATCGTGAAGTCGCCGGCCCCGTCATAACCAAGCGAGGAGTGCGTGGCTGCCAGCAGCATCAGGCAGTCCATGCGATGCTCGTCCCATTGCTGGATCATGCGCTCGAGGTTCGACCCCCAGCTCTCCAGCCAGATCGAGTCGCTGTTGTGCGTGAAGAAAGGTTCCCGCCCGAAATGCGGCAGCGCCCGCTTCAGCGCCCCGCCCGTGTCAAGGATCCGGTCGCGCTCGTCCTGGATGATGAAGGTGGCATCCGACCGCCCCTTCAGGTGGTCGATCACCATCTCGCCCTTGTAGTGGACATTCACGACAAAGGTGTTCACGCCGACGGCCTTCAGCCTGTCGATCGCATGGTCAAGCAGCGTGCGGCCATCCACCATGATGAGCGGCTTGGGCCTGTCATTGGTCAGGGGCCGCATGCGTGTGCCGAGGCCGGCCGCCATGATCATGGCGCGGGAAGGTCGTATGGTCATGTCAGGTCAGGTCCGGGAATGCCACGATGCTGTTGCGGAACAT
>JAGWXR010000199.1 GCA_018969785.1 Alphaproteobacteria bacterium | reverse complement strand
ACCACTCCTTGACCCCTGCCCCCCTCTCTCTACCCTCCGCGCTCCTTTTCCCACCCATGAGCGCTGAAACCCCTGCCAAGAACTACAAGAACACCGTCCGCACCCCGAAGACCGACTTTCCGATGAAAGCCGATCTCGTGGCCCGCGAGCCGCAGCGCCTCGCGAAGTGGGAGGCGGGCGGCCTTTACCAGCGCATCATGAAGCAGATGGCGGGCAAGCCGAAGTTCATCCTGCATGACGGCCCGCCCTTCGCGAATGGCGATGTCCACATGGGCACTGCGCTGAACAAGGTGCTCAAGGATCTCATCGTGAAATCGAAGACGATGGCCGGCTTCCACGCGCCCTACATCCCCGGCTGGGACTGCCACGGGCTGCCCATCGAGTTCAAAGTGGTCAAAGAAGCCAAGGACCTCGCTCCGGCGGAGGTGCGCACACGTTCGGAGGCCTACGCCCGCAAGTTCATCGACATCCAGCGCCAGTCCTTCAAGCGCCTCGGCGTCTTCGGCGACTGGGAGAATCCGTATCTCACGCTCACGCCCGCCTACGAGGCCGACATCATGCGCACCTTCGCGAAGTTCGTCGAGAAAGGCCTCGTCTATCGCAGCAAGCGCCCCGTGCTCTGGAGCTTCGGGGCGCAGACCGCGCTCGCCGAGGCGGAGGTCGAGTATAAAGAAAAGACCTCGCCGGCCATCTACGTGCCGTTTGCCATCAACAACCCGCCGCCCGGCCTCGAAGGCTCCCACCTCGTCATCTGGACCACCACGCCGTGGACACTGCCCGCGAACCTCGGCATCGCCCTGCACCCGAACTTCGACTACGTCAGCGGCAGCTTCACGAACGCCGAGAAAGCGCACACCTTGAAGCTCGTCATCGCCACCTCGCGACTCGAGGCCTTCCAGAAGGAAACCGGTTACGTGCTCGATCCCGCGCACGCGCCGGAAAAGTTCAAAGGCAGCCTGCTCAATGGCGGCGAGGCGCAGCATCCCTTCCTGCCGCGTGGCTCGAAGATCATCAATGCCCTCTTCGTCACCGACGACACCGGCACCGGCGCCGTCCACATGGCGCCCGGCCACGGCACGGACGACTACATCGCCGGACGCGAGCACGGTTTGGACATCCTCTCGCCCGTCGATGACGCCGGCTGCTACACCGCCGAGTGCGGATTGCCTGACTTCGTCGGCAAGCATGTCTTCAAGAGCAACGAAGGCATCATCGAGCTGCTGCAAAGCAAAGGCGCGCTGCTCGGCAACTCGGCCTACGTTCACCAGTATCCGCACTGCTGGCGCTCGAAGACGCCCATCATCTTCCGCGCCGTCGAGCAATTCTTCATCCGCATCAGCGACTTCCGCGCCGATGCCTTGAAGGCCATCGACACCGTGAACTGGCTGCCCGCCTGGGGCCGCAATCGCATCCACGGCACCGTCGAGAGCCGCCCGGACTGGTGCATCAGCCGCCAGCGCACCTGGGGCGTGCCGCTGCCCGTTTTCTACGATGCCAACGGCCAGGCCATCATGGACGCCGCCATCTCGCACAAGGTCGCCGATGCCGTCGAGAAGCACGGCACGAACCTCTGGTTTGAAAAAGACGACGCCTTCTGGAGCGACCTCGTGGGCCTGCCCGCGGGCTCGAAGCGCTGCAAAGACACGCTCGATGTGTGGATCGACTCCGGCAGCTCCTCCGTCGCCGTTTTGGACCGTCATCCCGAGCTGCACTGCCCCGCCGATGTCTATATCGAGGGCACCGACCAGCATCGCGGCTGGTTCCAGAGCAGTCTCATGGTCAGCGTCGCCGTGCGCGGTGCCGCGCCGTATAAGACCGTCATCACGAACGGCTTCGTCGTCGATACCAGCGGCAAAAAGATCAGCAAAAGCGACCAGGGCAGCGACAAGGCCGCCAAGCCCATGACCGCCGACCACTACTACAACAAATACGGCGGCGACATGGTCCGCCTCTGGGCCGCCAGCGTCGATTACCAAAACGACGTCCCCTTCAGCGAAGAACTCTTCCAGCAAACCGGCGAGAGCTACCGCCGCATCCGCAACACCTTCCGCGTCCTGCT
>JAGWXR010000049.1 GCA_018969785.1 Alphaproteobacteria bacterium | reverse complement strand
CCCTTTCGAATGTACTCGGCAGCCTTCGTGAAGTCGGCAATGGCTGATGTGCAGTCATTCTTCAGGCGGTGGGCCGTCGCGCGCTCGAGATAGAGCTGGCCCAGTGTCTCGGGCTCGGAGCGGAACACGCCGGATTCGATTGCACGCGTGTAGAGCTCGATCGCCCGATCGGCGTCCTGCGCGTTCAGGGCGTCAAGGGCCTTGCTGGGCAGGTCGCGCGCCTCGCGCATCTGGCGCTCGCGGCGCTCGGTCATGTCTGCAGACGCAACAAAGGGTTGGGCGATCGTGCCGACAAGTGCAGCAGCCAGGAACGCAGCCACGAGCCTCTTCTTCATTACGGGTACCTCACGTCGGACGGCCTAGAAACGGTTTGGAACATTCAAAAAGGTGGGCCGGGTCCCGGAGAGGAACCCAGCCCCTTTTTGCGATAACTATTTTAGCATTCTGGCGCAACGAGGGCAAAATGCCGCTCAATGCTTGGTAAGCGCCTCTATGGCGTCGGAAAGAGCCACAGTCTGGCGGGCAATCTGGGCATGGAGCAGTTCCACCATCCGGCCGTTGAGGGAGATGGCGCCTTTACCCTGATTTTCCGGCAATGCGAAGGCGGCGAGGATCGCGCGGGCCTGCTCGATTTCGCCCGCGTCCGGGGAAAAGGCGGCGTTGCAGGGCTCTACCTGGGAGGGGTGGATCAGGGTCTTGCCGTCAAAACCCATGGACCTGCCCTGGTTGCAGGCGGCAGCGAAACCCGCACTGTCCGCAATGTCATTGTAAACCCCGTCGATGACGGCGAGGTCGTGCGCGCGGGCGGCCATGACTGTCAGGTTCAGGGCAGCGACGAGGGCCTCCCTGCCCGGCGTATGGCGGGCCCGCAATTCCTTCACAAGATCATTCGTTCCCATCACGAGGCAGGCGAGGCGGCCGCCTGCGCCGGCGATCTGGAGCGCATTGAAGATCGCGCGCGGGGTCTCGATCATGAGCCAGAGCGCGCAACCGTCCGGGGCGCGGGCCATCGCAGCCTCGGCCGCGCGGACCTGCGCGGTGTCGTCGACCTTGGGCACAAGGATCGCGTCGGGACCGGCTGCACAGGCCGCGTCCATGTCCTGTCGACCCCAGGGCGTGTGGATGCCATTGACCCTGATGACCACTTCACGCTTGCCGAAGCGGCGGTCACGAACGGCGTCGCAGACGAGCTTGCGTGCCAGGTCCTTGGCTTCCGGTGCTACCGCGTCCTCGAGATCGAGGATCAGGGCGTCGGCGGGCAGTGTCGCCGCCTTCTCGAGGGCCCGGGCGTTGGAACCGGGCATGTAGAGCACGCTGCGGCGGGGACGGATGGTCATCTGCTTTCAACCTCACTATTCTTTGCCGACCCTAGCCGCAGGCTTCGCGGGAGCCAATACGCCATTCAGCACACGATCCTCACCATCCAGTCCGAAGTGGTCCGCGGCCATGTTGGCAACAGTGCCGCGCGATTTGCGCTGCAGAGGCTCGGCCTTGAGGCGTGGGCGCTGCCAACGGTCCTGCTGTCGCACCATCCGGGGCATGGACGGCCGGAGGGCCGGACCACGCCGGCGCAGGAACTGACGCTGCTGGTGGAGAGCCTCGCGCAGCGCGGCTGGGCCGGTGCCGTGCAGGGCCTCATCACCGGATACCTCGGTTCGGCCGAGCAGGCAGGTGCGCTTTCCGGCATCGTTGCGCGCGTGAAGGCCCTGAACCCCGGGGCGCTCTACCTGTGCGACCCCGTCTTCGGCGATGACGGGGGCGCCTATGCCAAGCCCGGCGTTGCGGAAGCCATCGCGCGCGACCTGTTGCCGCTTGCCGACATTGCCGCGCCCAACCGGTTCGAACTGTCGAGCCTGACTTCGCAGCGTATCGACGGGCCGGCTGATGCGGTTCGCGCCGCGCGGCTTCTTGGTCTGCGCGAGGTGGTCGTCACGTCGGTGCCCGATGGCGAGCGGATCGCCAATGTCTGCGTGACGGCGTCCGATGCGTGGTGCTGCAGCGTGCGACGCGAGGACCACGTGCCCCATGGCACGGGCGACCTGCTGTCGGCGCTTTACCTCGCGCTGCGTGTCAGCGGATTGCCTGCGGCGGAGGCGCTTGCAGGCAGTGTCGCGCGCGTGCAAGCGATTGTCGGTGCCAGCCTCGGGCGCGACGAGTTGATGCTCATCGCTGCGCAGGACCAGCTTGTGTCGGCTCCGGGCGTCATGTCCGCAACGCGGCTTTCCTAGGCTGCCTTCTTCAAATGGCGAGCGATCAGGATCTCGGCGATCTGGATGGCGTTCAGAGCGGCGCCCTTGCGAAGATTGTCTGACACGCACCAGAGGGCGAGGCCGTTCTCGACGGTCGGATCCTTGCGGATGCGGCTGATGTAGGTGGCGTAGTCGCCCACGCATTCGACGGGGGTCACGTAGCCGCCATCCTCGCGCTTGTCGACGACCATGCAGCCGGGCGCCTCGCGCAGGATGTCTCGCGCCTGGTCGGCGGTGATTGGCCGCTCGAACTCGACGTTGATGGCTTCCGAGTGCCCGACGAATACCGGCACGCGCACGCAGGTAGCCGTCACCTTGATGTCGGGATCGAGGATCTTCCTTGTCTCGGCCGCCATCTTCCATTCTTCCTTGGTGTAGCCGTCGTCCATGAAGACGTCGATGTGGGGAATGATGTTGAAGGCGATCTGCTTGGTGAACTTCTTCGGCTCGATCGAGTCGGTAACGAAAATGGCGCGGGTCTGGTTGAAGAGCTCGTCCATCGCGTCCTTGCCGGCGCCCGAGACCGACTGGTAGGTTGAGACGACCACGCGCCTGATGCGCGCGACATCGTGCAGGGGCTTGAGCGCCACGACCATCTGGGCGGTCGAGCAGTTCGGGTTGGCGATGATGTTCTTCTTCGCATATTTCGCGATGGCGCCGGCGTTGACCTCGGGCACGACGAGGGGCACGTCGGCATCCATGCGCCACTTCGAGGAATTGTCGATCACGACCGGGCCCATGGCACCGATCTTCGGCGACCATTCGGCCGAGACCGTGCCGCCGGCCGACATCAGCACGATGTCGGTGCCGCGGAAGTCGTAGTTCTCGAGCGCCTTGCACCTGAGCGTATGATCGCCGTAGGAGACTTCCTTGCCCACGCTCTTGCGCGAAGCGAGGGCCACAACCTCGCTTACCGGGAACTCGCGCTCGGCGAGGATATTCAGCATTTCGCGCCCGACATTGCCGGTGGCGCCCACGACTGCGACTTTCCAGGACATATTCGAGCTCCGTCAGACGGTTTTTGCGAGGCAGGCGAGGATCGCGCTGCCCATTTCGTTGGTTCCCAAGAGCTTCATCCCGGGCTGCATGATGTCACCCGTGCGCAGTCCCTGGTCAAGGACGGCCGCCACCGCACGTTCGATGGCATCGGCTTCGGCCTTCATCGCGAAGGAATAGCGCAGGCACATGGCGAATGAGAGGATGGCCGCTATCGGGTTGGCCTTGCCCTGCCCTGCAATGTCGGGCGCCGAGCCGTGGATGGGCTCGTAGAGCGCGCGCTGGCGGCCGGTCGCGGCATCGCGCGCGCCCAGCGAGGCGGAGGGCAGCATGCCGATGGAGCCCGTGAGCTGGGCGGCTTCGTCGGAGAGGATGTCCCCGAAGAGGTTATCGGTCACGATCACGTCGAACTGCTTGGGGTTGCGCACAAGCTGCATGGCGCAGTTGTCGGCGAGGATGTGGGTGAGTTCCACGTCCCGGTATTCGGCAGCGTGCAGCTTCGTTACCTCTTCCTTCCAGAGGAGGCCGGAGGTCATCACATTGTGCTTCTCGGCCGAGGCGACCTTGTTGCCGCGCAGGCGCGCGAGCTCGAATGCGACGCGGGCGATGCGATGGATTTCGTGGGTCGTGTAGACCTGCGTGTCGACGGCGCGGCGTTCGCCGTTGGGCAGGTTCGTGATGCCGCGCGGCTCGCCGAAATAGACGCCGCCAGTGAGTTCGCGCACGATCATGATGTCGAGGCCGGCCACGATCTCGGGCTTCAGCGTCGAGGAGGCCTTCAGCGCGTCGAAGCAGATTGCGGGGCGCAGGTTGGCGAAGAGGCCGAGGTCCTTGCGCAGGCGCAGAAGCGCTGCCTCGGGGCGCTTGTCATAGGGTACGGAAGCCCATTTCGGACCACCGACCGCGCCGAAGAGGACGGCGTCGGCGGCGAGCGCCTTTTCCATGGCGGCCTCGGTTACCGGTGTCCCGTGCACGTCGTAGGCAGCGCCGCCGACCAGTTCGCGCGCGGTCTCGAAGCGGGTCTTTCCGTGGGCGTTGAACCAGGCGATCAGGCGTTCGACCTCGGCCATGACTTCAGGGCCGATGCCGTCGCCCGGCATGATGAGGATGTTTCGTGTTGTCATCTGGATATGGCCCGTGAAGATCCTGCGCTTTTACAGCATCAGACAAGGGGCCGTCATTGCGGGTTTGGTCGCAGTGGCGGGCTGATCCCGGATTTCTTCACAGTGAGGGGTTACAGCGCCGAACATCGCCGAAATCGCCGAAAACAAAAATAGAACAAATTGTCGCAGCCGCGAGGGCGGGTTTTCGCGCGAAGGCGCGAGGAGGCGAATGACGCGAAAAGAAAGAGGGCCGACTTCTGGGATGTGTTGGAGGGGCTTGGGCGTCGGTATTGGCGCGCTACGCGCGCCGTTCCCTTGCCTACTCCACGTTTCGTCATGGCCGGTTCGCGCTGCCGCGCGACGCGGCCATGACGGATGTGGGGCGGTATGAAGTACTCATCCGCCACCAGCACTCACATGTCGTTTTTCGGGTGTTTTTCTACTTCGCGCCTTCGCGCGAAACCCCTGTCCTGCGCCGTCGAGGGCCTTACATCCAAGGGGACTGGGTCTTGCGGCGTGCCTCGAAGGCGTCGATCGATTTTTCATGGCGCAGGGTCAGGCCGATATCGTCCCAGCCGTTCAACAGGCACTGCTTGCGGAAGGGATCCACCTCGAAGCGGATCATGCCGCCGTCGGGTCCGCGGATTTCCTGCTTCTCGAGATCGACCGAGATCACGGCGTTGGCGCCGCGCGCGGCATCGTCGAGCAGCTTGTCGACCTCGGACTGGGGCAGAATGATCGGCAGGATGCCGTTCTTGAAGCAGTTGTTGTAGAAGATGTCGGCGAAGCTTGGCGCAATGACGCAGCGGATGCCGAAATCAAGAAGCGCCCAGGGGGCGTGCTCGCGGCTTGAACCGCAGCCAAAATTCTGACCCGCGACCAAAATCTCGGCCTTGCGATAGGCGGGCTTGTTCAGCACGAAGTCCGCAACCTCTTTTCCGTCAGAGGTATAGCGCATCTCGTCGAAGAGGTGCCGGCCGAGACCCGTCCGTTGAATCGTCTTCAAGAACTGCTTCGGGATGATCATGTCGGTGTCGACATTGATCATCGGCAGGGGCGCAGCGACGGCGGTGAGGGTCGTGAATTTCTGCATGGTGTCCTGCCTTGTTACTGAGCCCACATCGGCATGGCGAGGCTGAAGGCCCGCATGTCGCCGGTGGTGGTGCCGACCATCCGGTTCATCGTGTAGGCGTAGGTCGCACGGTTATCCATGTCGATGATCGCCAGCGAACCACCGTAGCCACCCCAGAAGAAAGAATTCTGTGACGGCAACGGGATGATCCCACCTGCGAGGCCGAACCCCATACCGTAACGAACAGGCAATCCCAGCACGAGGTCCGTGCCTTCGATCTGCAACTCCAACGCCTTGCGACAGCCTTCTTCGGACAAGAAGCGCTTGCCCTTCGCGACGCCCCCGTTGGCGAGGATGGTGTGAATGAGCGCGACCGAGCGCGCATTGCCGGTGCCGCCAGCTGCCGGAATTTCGGCACCGCGCCAGGCGCGCGAGCGCGTCTCGCCGACGTCGACGCCGGGATTGTCCGACATGTTCTTCTGTATGTCGGTTTGCGCGCTGCTGCCGATGGCCGTTCCCGGTTCCGGCGGGATCAGTTCGGCAACCCGCGCGTCTTCCGATGCCGGCAATCCGATGTGGAAGTCTGCGCCGAGCGGAGTTGCGATTTCCTCGCGGAAGACCGTTCCCACACTCTTGCCCGTGATGCGGCGAATGACTTCACCGACGAGATAGCCCTGCGTGATTGCGTGATAGCCGGGCGCTGTGCCTGGCTTCCAATATGGCGCCTGCGCCGCGAGCAGCGTGGTGACCTTCTCCCAGTCGTAGAGATCGGATTTGGAGATTGTTTCCTTCCATCCCGAGAGGCCGGCCGCGTGGCTCATCAGATGGCTGACCTTTACGTCCGCCTTTCCGTTGGCGGCAAATTCCGGCCAGTACCTTGCAACGGGCGCATCGAAATCGAGTTCGCCGCGGTCGGCGACGAGCAGCGCAGTCAGCGCCGTCATGGTCTTCGTCGTCGAGTAGACGTTGACGATCGTGTCTTTCCCCCACGGCCTGGTGCGCGCTGCATCGGCGTGCCCGCCCCAGATATCAACAACGATCTCACCATTCCTGGTAGCGCAGAACGAGGCACCGATGTCGCCACCGCCTGCAATGCTGGCGGCAAGCGTCTGGCGTACGCTCTCATACTTCTCGGGGACGGTTCCCTGGACGTTTGTCATTGACTTACCCCAAGTCCCGCACATCGACGAGATGACCCTTGATCGCGGCGGCGGCGGCCATAGCCGGGGACATGAGGTGCGTGCGCCCTCCCCTGCCCTGCCGGCCCTCAAAGTTGCGGTTCGATGTCGATGCGCAGCGCTCGCCGGGTTCGAGCTTGTCGGCGTTCATGGCGAGGCACATCGAGCAGCCAGGCTCGCGCCATTCGAAACCAGCCTCGCGGAAAATCACGTCGAGGCCTTCCTGCTCAGCCTGCTCCTTCACGAGCCCCGAGCCCGGTACGATCATCGCGTTCACGTGGGCGGCGACGCGCCTGCCCTTCACGACGCTGGCGACTTCGCGAAAATCCTCGATGCGACCATTGGTGCAGGATCCGATGAAGACGCGGTCGACCTGCACCTCTGTCATCGGCGTGCCGGCGCTGAGACCCATGTAATCGAGCATCCGCTCCATCGCCGCGCGACGCTGCGGGTCCTGCTCATTTGCGGGATCAGGCACTTTACCCGTGACTGGCACGACGTTCTCTGGCGAGGTGCCCCAGGTCACGAGCGGTGGAATTTCGGCGGCATCGAGCGTGATCTCTGCATCGAACTTCGCATCCACATCCGACTTCAGGGTCTTCCAGTAGTTTACCGCTGCTTCCCAGGCTGCGCCCTTTGGGGCGTGCGGACGTCCCTTGAGATAGTTGAATGTCGTCTCGTCGGGTGCGATGAGGCCGGCGCGTGCGCCCGCCTCTATCGACATGTTGCAGACCGTCATGCGGCCTTCCATCGAGAGCGCGCGAATGGCGTCGCCTGCATACTCGATCACATAGCCCGTGCCGCCGGCCGTGCCGATCCTGCCGATGATTGCCAGAATGATGTCCTTGGCTGTCACGCCTGGCGCCACCTTGCCGTTCACCGTCACACGCATGTTCTTCGATGGTCGCGTAAGCAGCGTCTGGGTGGCGAGCACGTGCTCGACCTCGCTCGTGCCGATACCAAATGCCAGCGCCCCGAAGGCGCCGTGGGTCGCGGTGTGGCTGTCGCCGCAGACGATGGTCTGGCCGGGCAAGGTGAGGCCCTGCTCGGGCCCCACGATGTGGACGATGCCCTGTCGGATGTCGTCCATCGCGTAATAGGTTACGCCGAAATCGCGGGCGTTCTTCTCAAGTGTCGCGACCTGAAGCGCGGACTCGGGATCGGCAATGCCTTTCGAGCGGTCGGTCGTGGGCACGTTGTGGTCGGCGACCGCGAGGGTGAGTTCGGGGCGCCTGACCTTGCGGCTGGCCATGCGCAGGCCCTCGAAGGCCTGCGGGCTTGTCACCTCGTGGACGAGGTGGCGGTCGATGTAGAGGACGCAGGCTTCCCCTGGTTCGGCGTGAACGAGGTGGGCGTCCCAGATCTTGTCGTAGAGGGTGGTTGCGGTCATGGCGCATTCTTCATAACGTTTTCAGCGACTTCAGGAAACGCGGAATTTGGTCAAGCCTCCTGCATCAACTGATGGACTACTGCGGACCCCGCGCCTCGTCCTTCGTCGCTGGCTAGCGACGGACGTCGAGCCCTTTGCGGCGATGAACGCGGATCCGCTGACCATGCGTTTCATGCCGGGGGTGCTTACGCGGGGGGAGACAGAGGCGTTGGTGGCGCGGTTCGAGGCACATCACGGGCTGCACGGGTTCGGGGTCTGGGCTCTTGAGGTGCCGGGGGTTGCACCCTTCATCGGCTATACAGGGCTGCAGCGGGTCGGTTTCGATGCGCCGTTCGCGCCGGCGGTCGAGATCGGGTGGCGGCTGGCGCCCGCCCATTGGGGGAAGGGGTACGCGACCGAGGCGGCGCGTGAAGCCCTTCGGACGGGGTTCGAGGATTTGAACCTTGATCAAATCGTGTCGTTCACGGTGGCGGCCAACCGACCTTCCTGGGCTGTCATGGAGCGCCTTGGCATGACGCGCGACGCAGACGGCGGCTTCGAGCATCCGCGACTGCCGCGGGGGCACCCCTTGCGGCCGCACATCCTCTATCGCATCAGCCGTGCGGCCTGGCTGCGGCTGCGGGGCTCCTGATCCCCGCAACCCAAGATTTCCCGAAAAAACAGGCGGGGGGGGCCGCGGGGCCCCTGCCCTTTTACTCGGCGCTGTTGTCGCTGCCCCTGTCCTGGCGCTCGGTGATGCGCGCGGACTTGCCGGTGCGGCCCTTGAGATAATAGAGCTTCGCGCGGCGCACGCGGCCACGACGGAGCACATCGACCGAGTCCACCAGCGGGCTGCAGACCGGGAATACGCGTTCCACGCCTTCGCCGTAGGAAATCTTGCGGACGGTGAAGTTCTCGTTCACACCCTGACCCTGGCGGCCGAGGACCACGCCCTCGAAGGCCTGGATACGCTCGCGGCGCTTGGTCTGCTTCGTCTTCTCGTCGTAGGATTCTTCGACAACCTTGACGTTGACCTTCACCGTGTCACCGGGACCGAAGTCCGGGCGCTTCTTCTTGGTTACGGCAAGTGCCTGTTCGGCTTCGAGTTGCTGCAGGAGATTCATCTTACTGTTCCTTTCCAGATCCTAGTGTTTCGTTGGTGCTACCCCGTGGCGACGCTGCCAGGCGTCCCACAGATCGGGGCGGCGGAGTTTGGTCAGCTCAAGGCTCTGCGCGAGGCGCCAGTCCCTGATCTTCTTGTGATGGCCGGAGGTCAGGATCTCAGGGATCTCCCTGCCCTCCCAGACCTGCGGGCGGGTGTAATGCGGGTATTCGAGGAGGCCCTGCTCGAAGCTTTCCTCGCTGAGGGAGTCGCTTGCGCCCACGACGCCCGGGAGCAGGCGCACGACGGCGTCGATGACGATCATCGAGGCCAGCTCGCCGCCCGAGAGCACGTAGTCGCCAATCGAGATTTCCTCGAGATTGCGGCCATCGATCACGCGCTGGTCGATGCCCTCGAAGCGGCCACAGACGAAGATGGCGCCCGGTCCGGCCGCGAGCTCGCGGGCGCGGGCCTGCGTGAAGGCGCGTCCGCGCGGCGTCATGAGGATCACCGGCCGATCGCGGCGTTCGACCGCGTCAATGGCGGCAGCGACTATGTCGGCCCGCATGACCATGCCCGGGCCGCCGCCGGCCGGCGTGTCGTCGACCGATCCATAGCGGTTCGTCGCGTGGCGGCGGATGTCGTGCGTCTCGAGTGACCAGGCGCTCTCGGCCAGTGCCTTCCCGCTCAGCGAGACGCCGAGGGGGCCCGGGAACATGTCGGGCTGGATCGTGAGAACTGTCGCGGACCACGTCATTGGATGCCGACCTTCTTTTCGGACAGCTCGACATCGGCATGCAGGACAGCCACGCCCGTATCGGAGAGCACGATGCGTCCCTCATCCACGTCGACGAAGGGGACCATGCTGTCGGCGAAGGGAACGAGGCCGACGGTCCCCGACGGCATCTCGACTTCCATCAGGTCGCCGGCGCCAAAATCCTGGAAGCCCACAACCTCACCGAGGCGCGTGCCATTGCCGTCGAAGACCGGAAGGCCAATGAGGTCGGCCTGGTAGAACTCGCCCTCCCCGGCTTCATCATCGGGCAGGTCCTCGCGATCGATGCTCAACTCGAGGCCCTTGAGGGCCTCGGCCGCGTCGCGGTCGACAATCCCGCGCACGGCCGCAATGACGAGGTCGCCCTGCATGCGCGCCCGCTCGAGGTGGAAACGGCGGCCATCAGGCACCGTCACCATCCCGTAGGACGCGATGTCGAGCGGGTCCGCGGTGAAGCTTCTGATCTTCACCTCGCCCTTCAGTCCGTGGGCTGCAATTATCTTGCCCAGCAGGATCTGCTTGCCTGTCATTGCCGCTGTTCCAATCCGGAAAACACGCGCGAAACCGGGACCGATCAGGCCGCGGCTTCAGCGTCCTTCTTCTCGGCGGCGAGGCGCTCCTGCGCCTTCTTGCGGGGCGCGGACTTCGACGGGTCGTTGAAGGATGTCTTCTTCTTGGCCAGACCCACATCGGCGAGGAAACGCTCGATGCGATCGGAGGGCTGTGCGCCCTGGCTCAGCCAGTACTTCATGCGGTCGAGATCGAACTTCACGCGCTCGACGTTGTCCTTGGGCAGGAGCGGATTGTAGTGGCCGAGGCGCTCGATGAAGCGGCCGTCGCGCGGGCAGCGCGCATCGGCAACGACGATCTTGTAGAACGGGCGCTTCTTGGTTCCGCCGCGGGACATCCTGATTTTCAGCATCTGTCAGACTTTCCTTCCGTTATTCGTTGAAACTCAACCGCACCTCGTGGTGCGAACTATTTCTTGCCGGGGAACCCCGGCGGCAGTGTCAAACCCGGTGGCAAGGCCTGTCCGCCCATTGCCTGGCCGCCGAGACCCGGCAGGGTCCCTCCGCCCGGCATGCGCGGCATCGAACCGCCGAACAGCGCGTTCATCAGCCCCTTGCCCTTGCCCATCTTCTTCATCACATCGGCCATCTGGCGATGCATCTTCAGCAGCTTGTTGACTTCGGAGACCTCGACGCCCGACCCCTTCGCGATGCGCTTGCGGCGCGAGCCATTGAGGACGTCGGGGTTGCGGCGCTCTTCGCGCGTCATTGACAGGATGATGGCTTCCTGGCGCTTCAGCATGCGGTCGTCGAGACCTGCGGTCGCCATCTGGTCCTTCATGCGACCGATGCCTGGAAGCAGGCTCATGATGCCCTGCATCCCGCCCATGCGGCGCATCTGGCGCAACTGCTCGGCGAGATCGTCGAGGTCGAACTGACCCTTCTGCATCTTGCGCGCGAGCGCCTCGGCCTTTTCCTGGTCGACGGTCTCGGCGGCCTTCTCGACCAGGCTGACGACGTCGCCCTGGCCGAGGATGCGGCCCGCGATGCGGCGGGGGTGGAAATCCTCGAGCGCGTCGATCTTTTCGCCGGTGCCCAGGAGCTTGATCGGCGCGCCGGTAATGGCACGCATGGACAGGGCGGCGCCGCCACGACCATCGCCATCAATGCGGGTGAGCACGATGCCGGACAGGCCAATGCGTTCGTTGAACTGCCTGGCGACGTTGATGGAGTCCTGGCCGGCGAGACTGTCGGCGACGAGGAGTGTCTCGATCGGTGCGGATATGTTGCGGATCTCGGCGATCTCGGACATCAGCGCCTCGTCGACATGGAGGCGGCCGGCCGTGTCGAGCATGAGCACATCAAAGCCGGACAGCTTTGCTGCCTGCAGCGCGCGGCGGGCAATGTCTGCCGGGGCCTGGCCCGCGATGATCGGCAAGGTTGCCACGCCGATCTGCTCGCCGAGTATCTTCAGCTGCTCCTGGGCAGCGGGCCTGCGCGTATCGAGCGAGGCCATCATGACCTTCTTGCGGTCGCGATTGGTCAGTCGCAGTGCGATCTTGGCGGTGGAGGTCGTCTTGCCCGAACCCTGGAGGCCGACCATCATGATGACGGCCGGCGGGGTGATGTCGAGGCTGAGGCCGGAACTTTCGGTGCCGAGGGTCTCGACAAGTTCGTCATGTACGATCTTGACGATCTGCTGGCCGGGCGTGACCGAGCGCAGAACGTCTGCGCCAATGGCGCGGGTACGCACCTTGGCGAGGAAGTCCTTGATGACCGGCAGCGAGACGTCAGCCTCGATCAGCGCGAGGCGCACTTCGCGCAGCGCTGCATCGACGTCGGCTTCGGTAATCGCACCACGGCCGGTCAGTCCGTCGAAGACGGAAGTCAGCCGATTGGTCAGGTTCTCAAACATTCACGTCCACGTCCGCGGTTTTTCCCGCGATTTGCCCAACACCTATCGCGCCCGCGGGCGCAACGCGCTGACGGACGTTGACCCCAGACCCATTGTCGGGGGCGGATCGGCATCGGGGCGATCCAGGAAATTCGGGGCGGAAACTAGGGATGGGCGACCCTTTCTGTCAAGGCTGTTCCCCTGCCCCGCCGCCGCCGGGAGGGCCCGTTAACCGGCGCAGATCGACGCGGGGGGCGGCAATGGCGCGGGCCCAGCCGGCCCGCGGTTTTGACTAGCGGGGTCGGGGGGTGGCGCCTATATACACGCGCCATGGGTATCGCCTTCTACAAGATGAATGGCCTCGGCAACGACTTCGTGATCATCGATGCGCGGGGGCAGACGGTCGCGTTCAGCGCGGAGGCGGCCAAGCGGATCGGCGACCGGCACCGGGGGGTGGGCTTTGACCAGCTGATCTCGATCGAGGCCGCGCCGGGCACTGCAGATGCCCTGATGCGCATCTGGAACCCCGACGGGAGCGCCGCCGGGGCTTGCGGCAATGGTGCGCGGTGCGTGGGCGAACTGCTGCTGGCGGAGGGTGGCCGGCCGTCGGTCACGGTCGCGGCGCCGGGGCGTCTCATCGTCTGCTCGCGGGCGCCGGACGGGCGTGTCACGGTCGACATGGGCGAGCCCAAGCTTGAATGGCAGGACATTCCGCTGGCCGAGCGCATGGATACGCGCACGCTGGACATCAAGGTAGGTCCCATCGATGCGCCGGTGCTGTTCGGGCCGTCGGCGGTGAACATGGGCAACCCGCATTGCATCTTCTTCGTCGAGGACGCGCAGGCCCATGACCTGCGCAAGATCGGTCCGATGCTGGAGCATCATCCGCTGTTTCCGGACCGCGCGAATATCAGCCTGGCGCAGGTGCGTTCAAAGGGCGAGATCCGGCTGCGGGTCTGGGAGCGCGGCGCGGGCCTGACGCAGGCTTGCGGGTCGGCGGCGTGCGCAAGCGTCGTTGCGGCGGCGCGCAAGCGCCTGACGGACCGGCAGGTGCGTGTCGAGCTTGACGGCGGGCCGCTCGACATCCA
>JAGWXR010000198.1 GCA_018969785.1 Alphaproteobacteria bacterium | reverse complement strand
TTGAGGTCCCGCAGGATGTTCCTTGTGCCGTCCGAGAGCGTGTAGAGCTTCTCCTCGGTGAGATCGAGGCGCGAAGACTTGAACAGCGCGCCCGAGAGCGAGTTGAAGGCGATGAACAGGATCAGCCCGAGGATCAGGCCGCCGTAGGTCAGTGTCTTCTTCATGGCGTGTGAGGTCCTCTAAATCAGTCAGCCTTCTTGGATTCGAGGATCACGGCGTTGGCGAACATGCCGACGGCGACCAGCGAGGCGAAGAACAGGAAATCGCGCAGGTCGATGACACCGCGCGTGATCGCTTCCCAGTGCGTCAGGAAGCTGAACGAGCTGATCGTGTCGGCCACGGCCAGCGGTAGCGTGTCGGTGAGCACCGCGCGCACCGGCGGCAGGCCGATCAGCAGGAATGCCAGGCAGGTCACCAGCCCCAGCACGAACGCGATCACCGTGCTCTTGGTCACGGCCGAGAGCGCGCAGCCCAGCGCGAGATAGCCGCCGGCCATAAGGAAGCTGCCCAGATAGCTGGCCGCGATCACGCCGTTGTCGGGATTGCCGAGGTAGTTGATCGTGATCCAGAAGGGGAAGGTCAGCGCCAGCGCGATGCCGGTGAAGGCCCAGGCCGCGAGGAACTTGCCGAAGACGGCCTGTCCCGCGGTGACCGGCAGCGTCATCAGCAGCTCGACCGTGCCCTGACGGCGTTCATCGGCCCACAGGCGCATCGTGATCGCAGGGATCAGGAACAGATACAGCCACGGATGCCAGCCGAAAAAGCCCTGCAGGGAGGCCTGTTCGTTCTCGTACAGGCCGCCGAGGTAGAAGGTCAGCACGCCGGCGAGGATCAGGAAGATGACGATGAAGACATAGGCGACCGGCGTAGCGAAGTAGCTGCCGAGCTCGCGCTTGAAGATGCAAAGCGTGTTGTGCATGGGGGGCTTCTCCTCAGCTGAGTGCGGCGCTCTCGCCCTTGGTGATGCGACGGAAGACTTCATCCAGCGGCCCCTGGGCCGCGAGATCGGACGGCGTTCCGTCGAACAGGATGCGGCCCTTGGCGATGATGATCGCTCGCGTGCAGACTGCCTCGACTTCCTCGAGGATGTGCGTGGAGAGCACGATGGCCTTGCTGCGCGCCATGTTCTGGATCAGCGCGCGAACCTCGTGCTTCTGGTTGGGATCGAGGCCGTCGGTGGGCTCGTCGAGAATCAGCACCTCCGGATCGTGGAGAATCGCCTGCGCAAGTCCCACGCGGCGCTTGAAGCCCTTGGAGAGCGTCTCGATGCGCTGGTGCAGCACGCCTTCGATGTGGACGAGCTTGACCACTTCGGCGATGCGCGCGCTCTTGCGCTCGCCCGTGAGCCCGCGGATGCCCGCGATGAACTCGAGGAAGCTCGCCGGCGTCATGTCGGGATAGGCCGGGGCACCTTCCGGCAGGTAACCGAAGGCGCGCTTGGCCGCGATGGCATCGGTCTGGATGTCATGACCACAGATGCGCGCCGTTCCGCCCGTGGGGGTCAGGAAGCCGGTGGCCATCTTCATGGTGGTGGACTTGCCGGCCCCGTTGGGGCCGAGGAAGCCGAGCACTTCACCGCGGCGCACCTGGAGGCTGATGCCGTCGACGGCCTTCAGCGGTCCGAAGTGCTTGGACAGGTTCTGGATCTCGAGCATGTCGATTTCTGGCAGAGAGATGGGGGGCCCAAGGACCCGGTTGAGGGGGCCTGGAGCGGAAAACAGGGCTAACTTGTTACCCAGCAGGGCCCTTGGAGGCAAGTTCGCCACCGCAGGGCGGGCCGATACGCGCCCGGGTGCTGTTTGTTGGCATCGGGCGGGGGGCGGACAGGCTATAACGATGCGCTCCCCCATCACTGGGAAATCCGCGATTGGACCACTCCCCGCAACTGCTGGCCCTGCTCCTTTTCGGCGTGAGCCTGCTCGGAGCGCTGCCGCCCCTGTTTCGACGCTGGTCGGACCGGGGCCTGCACCTGTTCGTGGCCGTCTCGGCAGGGATCTTCCTCGGCACGACCTTCCTGCACCTGCTGCCGGAGCTCGCCGGAGTGGGGCATGCGGGACATGAGCATGCCCACGAAGGGGAGGCGGGGCTGGGCCCGTGGATCGCGGCACTGAGCGGCCTGCTGCTGCT
>JAGWXR010000048.1 GCA_018969785.1 Alphaproteobacteria bacterium | reverse complement strand
GTGGCGGGCCTTGGCAGCAACGCGTTGACGCGGGCGACCTCGTCCTTCGTGAGGGCGGGCCTGCGGAAGCGCGCGATGTTGAGGGCGAGCTGGGCCTGGGTTGCGGCGCCGACGATCACGCCGTGGATCCAGGGCTGCGCGCGGACATAGGCGATGCACAGGTCGGCCGGGCAGTCGCGGCCCATGTCGCGGGCCATCGTCCAGAGCGTGAGGCGCAGGGCCTCGGGGTCGATGGCGCCAAGGGCGGGCCATTTCACGCCGGGCGTCCCGGCCAGCATGCCGTGGAGCAGCGCGGAATGGGCGTGCACGCGGATGTCCGGGCGTACCTTCAGCGCGTCGATGACGCCGGCCTCGTGCCAGCGCCAGTCCAGCGCGTTGAACTGCAACTGCAGGCCGGTGACTTCGGGTTCGGCGAGGGCGCGCAGGGCTTCCTCGGGCGAGGCGACCTCGATTGCGATGTCGTAGATGCGGCCTTCGTCGCGCAGTTCGCGGACCATGCGCCAGAGCCTGCCGCCGTCGGCGTTGATGGCGTCGGGGCTGTCGAGGGTCAGCACGTCGATGCAATCGACGCCGAGGCGCCTTGCGGTGCCGGTAATGTCGGCCTCGATGGCGCTGCGGGTTGAAGCTTGTACGGTCGCCCTGTCGAGGCGCGCGATGAGGCGGGCGCGGCGGTCGCCGCGGAAGGCCTGGCCGACAAGGGCTTCAGCTGTCTCGTGGCGGGGGCCTGTCTCGTACCAGCGGATGCCGGCGGCGAGGGCTGCCTTGAGGACGGCCCGCGCCTGGTTGGCCTCGGCCTCTCCTTGCGGATTGGCGAGCCGTGCGGTGCCGAGGACGAGTTCAGCCGACGATTGCGAAGCGCTCATGGGCATGAAGCATCGCAGACAGTGGTATTCAGGGTGTTAACCTCGTCAGCCCTTGGGCCAGATGCGCCAGACCGCCGTGGCGGTGAAGACCACGCGGTCGCCTACCCTGAAATCGCCGCGCATGAAGACGACATCGCGGGTCTTGCGGACCACTTCCGGCAGGCAGGTCACGAGGTCGCCGGAAAAAGCGGGGGCCATGAACTGGCTCTGCTGGCTGATCGTCACGCAGGGGCTGCGGTCGGTGGCGTCCCAGAGGGCATAGCCGAGCGCTGCGTCTGCAAATGTCAGCAGTGCGCCGCCGTGGGCCACGCCCTGCGCGTTGGTGTGGCGATCGTCGATGATGAAGGCGAATTCGCGCCTGCCGTCGTGCCAGCGCTCGAAATACGGGCCCATTGCGGCCTCGAAGGGATCGAACTGCTCGGCGGCGCGCCAGCCTTCGGGGGCGGGCACGATGCGCGCGGGCGGGAGCGGCCTGTCGTTGTAGTCGGCCATCTCCTAGCCGTCCCCCAGGATCTTCCAGATGCCGGTGGCGGTCAGGATCACGCGGTCTGCGACCTTCAGTTCGCCGGCAATGAAGACGATCGTGCGCGTGCGCTTGGTGATGGTCGCGCGGCCCGTGATGCGCTCGCCGGCCTTGGCGGGCGCAACGATGTCGCAGCTCAGCGAGATCGTCAGCGCGCGGGCGCCCTCGAGGGCGTCTCGTACCGTGCGGCCCATGACGATGTCGGCCAGCGCCATGGCCATGCCGCCATGCAGGGTTCCGCCGCCGTTGAGGTGGACCTCTCGCACGTCGAAGACGTAGTGCGCGCCATCATCGGCGCGCCACACGGGGCCGACGAAGGCGTTGAAGCCTGCCTCGGGAAAGACTTCGGAATAGCCGGGCAGCGCCCGGCGGCTTTCACTTGCCATGGTTCGTGATCGTTCGGTCACATCGCCTTGCGGGCGGGGAGCAGGTCCTCGTAGACGGGATCGCGCTTTTCCTGCTTGGCGCGGAAGCTCTCGTACATGTCGACCGTCGGGTTGAACATGCCCGACTGCCAGGTCGCGACGTAGTCGAGGCCGTCGGCGATCGAGTGGTCGCGGGCATAGTTGATCATCACCTTCGAGCCGTGGACGGCGAGCGGCGACTTGGCGGCGATCTCGCGGGCGAGTTCGAGCACGTGGGCGAGCATCTGCTCGTGCGTGTCGAAGAGCTCGTTCACGAAGCCGAGCGCGTGGGCCTTGTGCGCGGGAAGGCGGCGCCCGGAATAGGCAAGCTCGCGCACGATACCCTGGGGCAGCAGGTGGCACAGGCGCGGGAACGTTCCCACGTCGGCGGTCATCGCGAGGTTGATCTCCTGGATGACGAAGAAGGCGTCCTTCGTGGCAAAGCGCATGTCGGCACAGGTCGACATGTCGACGGCGCCGCCGATGCAGCCGCCCTGGATGGCCATGATGACCGGCATGCGGGCCTCGTCGAGGCAGTTGAAGGTCTTCTGGAGGCGCAGGGCCTCGGCGCGCAGCGACAGGCGGGCGCGGCCTTCCTCGCGGGGGGCCTTGCCTGCCGAGGAGGCGACGCCCTGCCCGTCGGTGAAGACGGACAGGTCCATGCCGGCCGAGAAATGCTTGCCCGTCGAGGAGATGACGATGACGCGGGCCTCGGCCTCGTCGCTGATGGCGTTCACGATGGCCGGGAGTTCGTTCCAGAAGGCCCGGTTCATGGTGTTGAACACCTCGGGGCGCTTCAGGCGGATGTGGGCGATCTTGTCCTTGGTCTCGACGTCAAAACAGGTCCAGGCGGTCATGGTCGGTGATCCTCAGGGAGGGCGAATGGCGGTTGCGGCTTTCATAGCATGGGGCGGCGGGGTACCAAATCGGGCCCGCTTTCCTTGCTGGACAGGTGGGCCACAAGCCCCTATAAACCCGCCCCTCTGCGCCATTTGTGCGGGTGGCCTGGGTAGCTCAGTTGGTAGAGCAGCGGATTGAAAATCCGCGTGTCGCTGGTTCGATTCCGGCCCCAGGCACCATTTTCCCTGTTTTTTTCGTTTTCTGGCCGGACCTGCCCTGACCCGGGCGGGCCTGTCGCTGCCTTCGGGCGGGGTCGGTTCGTCTTGTGGGCAGGTGTGGATATGCCAGCCGTCGGCACGCAGGATGGCGATGCCGACGAGGGTGCCGTGGCGCACGAGGCGCATGATGCCCGGTCCGTCGACGGACCGGGTGCAGATGTCGCAGGTCATGGTTCGGGTTCCATAGAAGGGGTGCAGGCACGCGGCGTGGGCGCAACAGGGTCGCGTGCGCCGGGATGTGCACTGTCACCGAAATCAGTTTTTGGGGGGTCGGGGGCGCGGGGCGGATTCCCACGCTATGTATCGACAGCGCCGAACATCGCCGAAATCGCCGAAAACAAAAAGAGAACAAATTGACGCAGGGTCATTCCTGCGGATTTCAGGGAACGATGGAGGCGATCTCGCCACCGACGCCGGCGAGCATGCGTTCGGGGGTCTGGCGGGGATTGCCGTCGGGGCCGGGCCCGGCGATGCGCGGCACGCGGCGCTCGATCCAGAGGTTGAGTTCGCTCTCGGAGAAGCGTTCGGGGTTCTCGAGGATGCGTGCGAAATCGGGCTTGCCGCGGAAGGCCTCGATCAGGGCTGCGGTGAAAGCGCCGTGGCCGCCGCCATAGTCGGGGCTTTCATAGGCGAGCTGCTCGGCGGTCGCGGCCGACCAGACCGCGACGTCGGCGCGGTTGTCCTTGAGGGCTGCGGCCAGAAGGTTGCCGTTGTTGCGCGCGAAATTGCCCGAGCGGCAGGCGTCGACGAAGACCAGCTTGCGGCCGCGATTGCCCGGATTGAAGAAGGCGGCCGTGATCTCGGCCACGCTGATGGCGCTTGCCGGATCGACGCGCCCTGCCCGCGTGCGCACATCATGCGGCAGGAAGAGCGAGGTCTCGCCGGTGATGCCGTCGGGACGCGAGACGGTGCCGTGGCCTGCGAGGAAGAGGATCGCGAGGTCCTGCGGCCCGGAGGTGATGGCGCGCAGTTCGCGCAGGATGTTCTCGCGCGTGGCCGCTTCGTCGGTCAGCGGGCGGCCGGCCTGCGGGTTGACGATGGCCTGTTCGTAGAGCCTGCCGAGACCGGCCTGGCGGCGCACGAGGTCGGCAAAGACGCGTGCGTCGTCATCGGCGAACTGGAGCTGCTCGCCGGCCGAGAGGTTGCGATAGCCCGAGACACCGACGACCACGGCATGAAGCTTGCGCGTGGATGGGGGCGGCGCGACGAGGGCGGGCAACTCGAGCAGGGCGGCATCGGACACGAAGCTGCGCTGCGTGCGGGCGCGCACCTCAACCCGGCGGGTGCCGGTACCGGGGGGAACATCCACCACGACCGTCCGGTTGGTCTCGACGGCGCTGAAGCCGCGCGAAGCTGCCGTCTGGCTCGAGCCATCGACAAAGGCCGTGACGTCGCCAAGCTCGCGCGTTGCGCCGGGCAGCCAGTCGACGTCGTAGGACAGTTCGAGCTTGAAATTGTCGAGCTGGCGCCAGCGTGTGACGCGGATCACGGGCGGGCTGCTTGCGACGAGGTCTGATGCGTCGGGGGCCGCCCGGGCCTCGACCAGCGCGCGGTCGATGATGTCGCTGCGGCGGAAAAGGTCGCGGAAGCGGCCGACGGAGAAGTTCAGGCCGTTTGCATCCGTCCCGCGGTTGACCCGCCAGTTGATCAGCTCCTCGCCGCCGGCGGCGGCGTCGTAGTGCCCGCCCTTCGTCCACGCAATCCAGCGCCGCCCGTCGGCGTCGAGGTAGAGGGCCAGCATGGGCTCGAGGGTCCAGCGCTCGCTGTTGTCGTCGCGCCCGATGCGGTACCAGCGCAGCGTGCCGTCGCCGATGGCTGCGACGACGAGGCGACCATCCCGCGCGATCGCCACGCGCTCGACGGTTTCGGGGACAGCGATCGAGCCGCGCTCCTCGCCGGTTGCATCGGCGATGCGCAGGCGGTGATTGGTGCCGAGCACGAAAGCGCCCGCGGCGGTGCCTGCGGCGTAGCTGATGGCGCGCTCGCCCTCGCCGAGCCACCAGTCGACAGGAGCCGATCCATCGGCCCGCGTGATCACCGGCACACCGGGATCGGTCAGCGAGATGGTCGCGCCAGCAAGGCGCAGTTCGGGGCCGGCAAGACCCTGGTCATTGCCGGTCGCTGCGATGAAGGCGCGCGGTTCGGTGTTGCGCCGGGCGAGATCGAAGCGCACGAGGCGCCCGTCCTCGAGGCGGATGGATACGCGGCTTGCATCCGCAGAGAGGCGGAAGTCACGCGCGGCCGTGGTCCAGTCGGCGACGCGCCAGTCGATGCGCGCGGCGCCGCGCCGGAACAGCGAGGCGCCATCCGGCCCGAGGCCTGCAATGTCGCCGTCGCGGCTTGCCAGCGCGATGCCCTGCCCCGGCAGTGCGGCGAGTGCCTGGACGGGGCCGGAAGCGCCTTCCACAACCTGCCGGGTCGTGGCTGCGGCGCCGAGGGCGGCGAGCGGCTGGTCCTGGCTTGCGGCCCATGACTGGATGACGGTCTTCGACTTCACCGACCCGGCCACCGGCAAGGCGGCGCCAGCGGC
Organism: Alphaproteobacteria bacterium; assembly: GCA_018969785.1. Classification (GTDB taxonomy): domain Bacteria; phylum Pseudomonadota; class Alphaproteobacteria; order Micropepsales; family Micropepsaceae; genus SZUA-430. Next base: position 7,942 of record JAGWXR010000048.1, on the reverse strand, counting down.
ATGGACGCGCTTTCCGTCACGTGACCAGTCAACAAAGGGATGAACGCCGCCGGTCGCATCGGGTTGCAGGCGCGCGGTAGTGTCAGGCTTGGCCGCGTCGTGGAGCAAGACAAAGGGCGCGCCATAGAAGCCGACAGCCAGGTAGTTGCCCTTGGGCGAGAAGGCGACGCCACCGGGCTGCTGTGCGGCGGTGGCGGCGGGATAGTCGTGACGCCGCGCGGGTGATGCAAAGGCGCCCTCGTAGATGCGCAGGCCTCCGTCGAGGCTGGTCACGGCCAGGCGACCATCGGCGCTGAAGGAAAGACCGCGGACCGGGCCGCCATAGGCCTTGTCGTGGCCTGCGAGTTTCCAGTTGCCGGTGGACCAGACGCAAAGGCCGACGGATCCGGTGTCGGTGCCGGCCGCGAGGTGCCTGCCATCGGGCGACCAGGCCAGCGAGGCCACCTGGCTTGCCACCGGCAGGACAACGGCGATGCGTGCGGTGAGGGTGTCGAAGACGTAGATGCGCTCGGCCTCGGGTTTGCCTTCCGAGGCCATGCGTCCGCCGACGGCCACGAGGCTTTCGTCAGGCGAGATCGCGACGGCGCGGGCTTCGCCGGTGCGGCCCGGGCCTACGGGAACAGAGAGAATGTCGCGCAGCCTTGGTTCGGTGCGGGGCTTGCCGTCGGGTGTCTCGAGGCTCCAGATGCGGACGGTCTTGTCCCAGCCGCCGGTCACGAGCGTCTTGCCATCCTGTGCCACGGCCATGGCGGCGATGAGACCGGCATGATTGCCCCGCTCGACGCGCAGCAGCGGCGCTTCGTCAATAACGGGGACACCCTTTGCCGGGCCGCAGGCCTGTGGCTGGCCTGCCGTGGCGACAGCGAGCGGCAGGGGGGCTGCGTTCGGGCGGGCCGACGGCGTGACGGCGTCAGCTCCTGAGGGCAGCCATGACAGGCCCGCTGTCAGGCCCGCGCCTGTCGCGAGGCCCAGCGCGATCACCGCCAAACCCTTGAGTTTTCCCATTGCCCGCCCTATCCGTCCCCGAGGGGCCGATCCTAGCAGAAGGACCCGGGCTTGCCAGCCATCCGTGTCAGTCCGGTCTACCTACCGCGTGGCGGTTTTGCGCGTGGGCGAAGGCAAAGAGGTTGCGGACCGGCACGAGGCGCGCGGCAAAAGTGCCCTGCCGGAAGACCCGCACTTCGAGCAGCGCACCTGAGACCCCTTCGAATTTCTGGTCGAAGAGGAAGTTGCCAAGGGAGTAGACCATGAGCATGCGGCCGCCATCGAGTGCCTCGAGGCGGGTGGAAGCCTGGTGGCTGTGGGCGCCGATGACGGCCTGCACGCCGCAGCGCTGCAGGCGGCGCGCGATCGCCTGCTCCGCGGGTCCGGCGCTGCCCGTGTATTCCCTGCCCCAGTGGACCATGGCCACAAGCGGCGGGGTCGCCTTGTTGCGGCAGATCGCCTCGATGTCGGCGTCCAGCGTGAGGGGGGCGCCGGGGGCGCCGAGGCCTTGCACGAAATTCAGGGCCACGATGTGCAGGCTGTTGACGGCTGCCGTTGCCGACTGCGCAAGGGGCTTGATGCCGCCGGCCTCGAGGGTACGCCGCGTTGCCTCGAAACCATCCTGCCCGAGGTCGAATGCGTGGTTGTTGGCGAGGCTTGCGGCCTGCACGTTGGCCTGCTGCAGCAATGGCAGGGCGATGACGGGCTCCATGGCAAGCCTTGAGGCGGGCATGCCCTGCACGGGCAGGTCCGGCATCACGCCTTCGAGGTTCACGACGAGCGGCGCGTTGCGGGTCACGGCGAGGATCTCGCGCAGGACTGCCTGGCGCACATCGCCGCGTACGAGAAGTGGTGCGAAATAACGTCCGGTCATCGTGTCACCGGCAAACATCGTCACGGCCTGGTCGGCGTAGCGCAGGGCGCCAAGAGACTGGGCGTCGGGCCCCCAGGCCTTGACAAGATAGCTCGTGGTGACCATCCGGCTTGCACCATATTCCGCAGAGTTGCGGTTGGCGATGATCACGGGTGCTGCGCCAAAGGCCTCGGCCTGGAGGCGCATCTGGAGGTATTGCGCGCCCCGCGCATCGAGATGCTCGACGGGCTTCAGGCGGAATACGGCGGCGGGAATGCCGGCCGCGATGATGTTCATGGTCTGCTGGTCATTGAGGACCGCGCGTGCCAGCGGCAGGTCATGGGAATAGTCCGTCGACTGGATGACGAGCGTGTCCTGATCGAGCAGCCTGCGCAGCGCCGGCATGGCGCGATCAAGTTCGGCAGGGCCAGCATAGGGGGATACCGCCATGGCGACGACGCGGGCCTTGGGGAAGAAGTGCTTCACGAAGGGCGTGACGGCGTTGATCCCATGTTCGCGCGCGAGATGGGGCGTGGTGGAGAACATCGCCCTGTCCTTCAGCAGGCGACGGATGGCGCGCGTGTCGGCGGGCACGGAACCGAAGAGCGTCGGGAGATCGCCGGTGACGATGGCCAACGGGGTGCGCGACGTGCCGAAATGGTCGGGCGAGAGGATGACGACACGCTTCCAGTCCTGCCTGCCCGTGGCCCAGAAACCGCGTGCGATGAGGTCTGCGGCAAGGAGGTGATGGGGAACCGTGATCCCCGTCACGCGCACACGAACGGGTGCGGATGGCCGCTCGGCCTCGATGGCGGCGCGGATGGTGCCGGCGGGCGCTGACGCTGCCGGTCCGGCCATGATGAGCAGGCCGAGGACGGCCGTTGCCAGCATGCGCTTCAAGGATGGCACATCCGGCAAATGCATCACGCCTGTCACGGCCTGCCGTCGGGGAACACGCCATCCGGCGGGGATTTGAACAGGTCTCCGGGATCAATGCGCGGGCGGAAATAGACGAGATCGACCTGTGGCGATGCGGTTCCGGTGCCCGCCACATCGAAGACGATGCGGAAGCTGTGGCTGGATGCCTCGCGTGCGGTGAGGAGCAGTCGTACCGCGGCCACGCCGCCCGGCTCGAGCGTCCGTGAAATCGGGATCGCAAGATTGTAGGCGGACCTGTCGAGCGAGAGGTCGAGGCGGGTGAGGCCCGCCTCGCCCGTTTCGGGCCGCTCGAGGCCGCCGCCTTCGGCGCATGGCGTTTCGCCCGACAGGAGCAGCCTGAAGTCGAAGGGTGCCGTGCCCTGTCGCCAGGTGCCGCCAGGTGGCCTCCACTCGTAGGTGATGCGACCGGCGACCGGCGTCGACAGCAGGCCGTTCCGCACGCCCGTGCGCGGGCCCAGCGTGCGGATCACATCGGCATATTTCGCCTGGCACGCGGCATCGGTGTCGACGCGGGAGCAGCGTGCGGCGCGGCCTCCGGCGACATCTTCCTCGCTTCGACGCCTGTCCTGCCCTGCAAATCCGGCCTGCCTGAGGTCGGGTGCGAAACGGTAGATGCCGGACACGGTCACGCCGGGGACCGGGGGGAGCGCAACCGGTCCGAAGCTGCGGTCCGTGCGGCCCCCGAGCGTGAAGGTCGCGCGCGGTGCGCGCATCTCGCCCCAGCCATGGTTCACCAGAAATATCGCGCTCCTCGCCGACGCGCAGGCCTTCTCGTCCTTGAAGTCATAAAGCATCGCCATCACGGGCTGTGCGTCGCGCCGGCTTGAACTGACGACAAGGCGGCCGGCATCGATCCTCACGGGCTGGGCGGTCGTATTCTGGAGGCGAACATTCAGCGCCACTTCGTTGTATTGGAGCGCGCCGTTCGTCCTGTAGTCGAATGTGTCCTCGCTGACCGGGCCACCCTGCTTCCAGACCCTCATCAGCCGCCTGTCGTCCGGAAGGATCCTCAGCCCAGCCGTCGTGCGCTCGAGCCGGTATCCGACGACGCGGCCAAAGAAGTCCTCCTGCGGCAGTTCCTGGCGGTCGACCTGCAGGCCGATGCGCAGGGGTGCGGTGGCGGGGACGCCGGTGGGCGCGAGATCGGCGAGCTGCAGGCTGCGGGTGGAGGTGTCCTCCGTGCCCGCGTTCCAGACGGATTCCCAGAGGTCACCGCTGGCGCTGCGCGTGAGCATGCGACCCTGCGCGCGGCCGTCGACGAAGGTGCCGGTGATGCCGGCACCGTCGGGACCCGTCAATGTGCCCCTGCCGTGATAGACGCCTGCCTTGAAGGCGCCGACATAGAACGTGCCATCGGGCAGCGTGAGTTCGCCCTCGCCTTCCTTCAGTCCACGCTTCCACGCTCCGCGATAGAATGCGCCATCGCGCATGTGCAGTTCGCCCTCGCCCTCATAGCGGCCTTCGCGCAGCGTCCCCTCGAAGATGCCGACGATGGATGAAGGGTCGTGGAGGCTCACGCCGGCGCGGCGCCAGACGAGGCGACCGCTGCCGTCGAGGGGGCCTGCCGGGGCCGCCTGGCCTGTGTGGGGTGTCCATTCGAAGGCGTCGGCCGGATTGTCGGCGGGCTGCCAGACGCTGTAGGCGCGGCGCACGACGCGGCCTTCGGCGTCGTCGAAGACCAGGAAGACCTGCTCGCGCATGGCGCCCTGCGCGGCAATGCCCGGTGATGCCTCGCCCTGACCGGCTGACGGCACGCGTGTCACGGTCGCGGCGGCTGCGACAAGCAGCGCCGCGGCGAGGCCGGCTGCGATGAACGAGGTGCGTCGCGCCGCGAACTTCCTGAGCCAGATGGGTCTTGTCATCGGTGCCCCTTCAATCCTGCAGTACTAGCGCCGCGCCACGAAGGCCAGCATGTCAACCGGTTGCGATTGCACGCTCGCGCCATTGACCTGCACCACGACGCGCAGGCGTGTCGCGGATGACTTGTCGGCGCGGACGAGAAGTCGCGTGATGCCGCTTGCGCCTGCCGGCAACGTGCGCGCGACCGGCAGGTCGATCACATAGCCACGGCCATCCATCACGAGGTCGACCGGGATGGGTGTGTCGGGCGAGACCTCGGGCGGAGGTGGGGGTGGTGGCGGTGGAGGTGGAGGTGGCGGTGGAGGTGGCGTTGTCTGGACTACTACAGGACAGTTGATCTGGCGTTGGCCGAGGCCGATCGTCTGGCGGAAAGGTCCGGACGCGGACCGCGTCGTGCCCTCGCTGTCCTTCCACTTGTAGACGACCATGCCGATGATGTCGGTCGTGAGCACGCCGTCCTTCATCCTTGCTGCTTCGCCGAGCGATCCCAGCAGGCCGTCGCGCTTGAGGGCCGCCACACAGGCCTGGTCACCCGAGCTGCGGCACTGGATGCCGGGAACGGTTGCTGAGGTGCATCGGCTCGCGGCCCAGCGTTCGAACTGGTTCATGTCGACGCCCATCCGGGCAAGGCCGCTGCGCACGTTGACTGACCACGAGGCGCCCGGCTTTTCGGGAAGGGACTGGCTGACGTTCACGGTCGTGCCCCTTGTCACGTCTGCCGGGGCGCCGGGGTTCACGAAGCCGTACTGAACCTTGCCCTCAATGGGCTCGCCCCAGCCATAGTTGCGCATGGTGAAGTTGGTCCCGAGACCCCTATAGCCGCTGCCGCCATAGGACAGTTGAAGCAAAGGCTGGGTGTCGACAAGGCTGCTCTCGACTTCAAGGCGCGCGGCGGTGATGACGGCGGGAACAGCCAGCGTGTTCCTGTAGCCGATGTTCAGCGCCACGGTCGTCTGCCTGGAAAGGGGGACCCGGCTTGCGACGATGCTGCCGCCATCCTTCCATGCCGCCACGAGCCTCCGGTTGTCGGGCTTGATGCGGAAGATGTCGTCCTGGCGGTCGGCGACATAGGCAAGGGCTTCGTCCTCGAGCGTGTCGAGCCTGAGGTCGAGGCGCAGGCCGCCAGCCTCGGCAAGGACCATGGGCCGTGGCGTCGCCGGGGCGAGCACGGGTTGCATGAGGGGGGCAGCCTCGATGGTGATTTCGATGCCACTGGCTGACGCCAGTGCCGGTGCGACCGGCGCACATGCGAGCATGGCTGCCGCGAGATGCCTGATGCCTTTGCTGATCGTCACGGTTTACGGCCCCCGCCCTGAACCTGTTTCCCGGTCCATCCTGTCACAATCTACAGGTTTTTCAACGCTGACCCGCGGCTCGCGGTTTTGCGGAGGGCGTGGGTGGTCCGCCTGCGCGGACCATGACACTCCTGCGCGGATCATGGCAAACGAGGTCAGGTTTCGGGCTCGACGGGGACCTTGTTGCGCAGGGCGAGGATGGCGACGCCGAGGAAGGCGATGGCGGCGCCCAGGGCAATGCGGGTCGTCAGCGGCTCGTCGAGGATGGTCACGCCGAAGAAGACGCCGAGGATCGGCGAGAGCAGCGTCAGTGGCGCGATCAGCGAGACCTCGTAGCGCTGCAGGAGCCAGTAATAGACATTGTGGCCGATCAGGCTGGCGCCGAAGGCCGTGTAGAGCAGCGCACCCCAGCCCCAGAGATCGGCGGTTGCCACGGCTTCAACCTGGCCCGTCTCGAGGAAGAAGCTGGCAGCCAGCAGGCATGGCGCGGTGACGGCGGAGGTCCAGCTCTGCAGCTGGAAGGCGCCGACATTGGTCAGGCGGCGCATGAGGATGGCGGCCACGGCGCCCGACAGGGCTGCGGTTGCAGAGAAGAGAACACCTGCCGGGGCATCAATCACGTGCGGCTCGACGCTGATGATGGCAACGCCGAGAAAGGTGAGCGCAATGCCGCTCCAGCGCCGCCAGCGGATGACCTCGCCCAGCCAGACGATCGACAGCATGGTGGCAAAGGGAGCGTTGAGCTGGACCACGACTGCAACGACCGACGCCTCGGTCAGTGCCACGCCCACGAAGAGAAGGCCGAAATGGAAGGCGCCATTGAAGAGCGCGATGAGGAAGACATCGCGCATGCGGCCGGGGGCCCAGCGCAGGAAAGGCAGCAGGCACAGAAGAAGCACGCCGAAGCGCAGGCCCACGAAGAACAAGGGTGGAAACTGGCTCACGCCCACCTTCGAGGCCACGAAGTTGAAGCCCCAGACCACGCATATCGCGACGAGCAGCAGGAAGTGAGCGGGTTGCATGCGCGCGCGGGTCCTTGGCGGTAGACAGGCGCGGGTTCTAGGCGCTCACGTCCACCTTGTACAGCCAGTCCTGCATCGCCCTGACCCTGGACGGCGCAAGGCGTGCGGCGAGCCACATGGGGCCGTAGGTCGCGATCTGCCCGAGGGGCGTGCGCTGGTGATAGCGCCCCATCTGCGCCCGCGCGGCCAGTTGCACGCGCGCGGTGCGCGGGCGGCGGGCAGCCTCATAGGCCTGCAGCGCGTCTTGCGGCGCACCATGCGTGGACAGGCTGCGTGCGAGCACCCAGGCGTCTTCGATGGCCATCACGGCGCCTTGTGCGAGGAAGGGCAGCATCGGATGGCAGGCGTCTCCGAGAAGCGTCACCCTGCCCCGTCCCCAGGCCTGCATGGGATCCCGGTCGAACAGGGCCCAACGGTGGCAGGCGTCGGCGCGGGCGATGATATCGGTGACAGGTTGGGCCCAGCCGGCGAAATCGCGGCGCAGGTCGACGACATCGCCAGGCTCGGTCCAGCCTTCCTTTTCCCAGCCCTGCTGCTCGACGATGCCCACGAAGTTCACAAGCTCGCCGCGGCGCAGGAAGTACGTGACCGCGTGACGCCCGGGTCCGACCCAGATCGTTGCCGCGGGCGGCACAAGCGCGCGCAGGCGATCATCGGCCGGCACGACGAGGCGCCAGGCCACGTTGCCGGTGAAGCGTGCGGGTCTCGCGCCGAAGAGTGTGGCCTGCACGGTCGAGTGGATGCCGTCGGCGCCGATGAGCACATCGCCCCGCGCCGTCGTTCCGTCGGCGAAGGTTGCGGTGACGCCTTGATCGTCCTGCGTCAGGCGCGAGAGGCTTCGCCCGAGATGCAAGGCGCCGGGGGCCCGCCCGGCAAGCGCGCGGGCGAGGATCGCCATCAGATCGGCACGGTGAATGTGCAGATAGGGCGCGCCGTAACGCTCTTCGGCCAGCGCGCCCATGGGGATGGAGAAGATGGCGGTGCCGCTG
>JAGWXR010000047.1 GCA_018969785.1 Alphaproteobacteria bacterium | reverse complement strand
AGGATGAGATAGGCCCGGTCGAGCCCCCCGGTCGACAGCGTCCGCCTCTCGGGCACCGGTGTGGCGAACCCCGGGCTCGAAGCGAGGACGGAGATGGCGACGAATAAAATCGACAGCAGCGACTTCATCATGCGCAAGCTAGCAGCTCCGTTTCTGATTTGCCATCGCCAGCGGGCATCGGGGAAACGCGGCACGCTGACCGCTGGCCGGGGTGCAGGCTCGTGCGCAAGGGTGCCGGTGCGCCCGCAAAGGCCTAGGCCGTCACCTGCCGCACGAAGCGCGAGACGTCGCTCAGCGTATTCGCCCGACCCCGCGCCAGCCGCGAGAGCGCGATCATGATGTCGATGTGGTCGACGCCCTCATAGATGATGAGCTCGACCTCATTGCCCGTCGCCTTCAGCCGTTGGGCCAGGGCCTTCGCATGCCGCGGAGGCACTGTCGTGTCATCCGCCCCTTGCAGCAGGAGCGCTGGCGGTGCTCCCTGTTTCGCGAAGGCAACCGGCTGGGTCTCGATGGGGCGCGGCCAGTTGCTGAAGGCCTCGATGATCGCCTTGTACTGGAACGGCAGGAAGTCATAGGGGCCTGCGAGGCCGGCAAAGCCGCGCAGCCGCTCCGTCGCGCCGGCTTGTCCCAGATAGGATGGCTCAAGCGCCAGCATGGACGCGATATAGGCGCCGGCCGAATGCCCGCTGACCACGACGCGCCGCCCGTCACCGCCGAACTGCCCGATCTCCCGCTGCACCCACGCAGCTGCAGCCGCGCCGTCCTCGACGAAGGCAGGGAAGCGCACATCCGGCACCAGCCGGTAGTCCGGCAGCACGGCCACGAAGCCCTGCGCGGCCAGGGCAGTGCCCAGGAACCCGTAGTCCACCCGCTCGCCGGAGTTCCAAGACCCGCCATAGAAGAACATGACAACGGGAGCATCCTTCACGTCCGGCGGGGCATAGACGTCGAGCTTCTGCCGTGGGTGTGCGCCATAGGACTCGCCCGAGGCCACGCGCGAAGCCCCCTCATCCCAGGGCGTGACCGCATCGAAGAGCTCAAGCCGGGAGCAGGCGCCAAGCCCGATGCCGGCGGTGCCGGTGACAGCGAGGCTCTTCAGGGCCATGCGCCGGTTCATGAAGGTCACGCGCGGTTCCTCTTTCAGGTAACAACGGAAGTATCGGGAATGGTATAACGCAAGGCCATCCCCGGAGGATCACGTTTCGCTGGAAAAGACACCTTTGAGGGGGGGGAGGGGCAGGCCGAGTGGTGACAAGATGACGCGATGCAAGGCTCCGGGAACGCAGACCCTCTCCATCGCCCAGGCCCGCCAGATTGCCCTGCGGGCGCAGGGGTTCGGCCCGCGTGATGCACGCATCCCCGGTCGCAGCGAGCTGCAGGCGGGCATCAGGCAGCTCGGCGTGCTCCAGCTCGACAGCGTGAATGTCCTTGTCCGCTCGCATTATCTGCCCCTGTTTTCGAGGCTCGGGCCCTACGACCGCGACCTGCTCGACAGCATGGCCGCGCGGGCACCCCGCACCCTCGTCGAATACTGGGGACATGAGGCATCGCTGCTGCCGGTCGAGACGTGGCCGCGCCTGCGCTGGCGCATGGATGAGGCGCGCGAGGGGCGCGGCATCTGGAGAGGGATCGCAGACTTCGCCCGCGAGCGGTCGGCCTTTGTCCGGCGCATCCACGACGAGGTCCGTGACCGCGGACCCCTCGCGGCCGGCGAACTGTCCATCGGCAAGAAACCCTCCGGCGCCTGGTGGGGCTGGAGCGAGGCCAAGCGTGCGCTCGAATATCTCTTCTGGGTCGGCGACCTCACCTCGGCGGGAAGGCGCGGCTTCCAGCGCCTCTATGACCTGCCTGAGCGCGTTTTGCCCGCCCGCATCCTCGCGCAGTCCCGGCCCACCCGCACCGAGGCGCAGGCCCATCTCCTGCGCCAGGCAGCGCGTGCCTGCGGCGTCGCGACCGGACAGGACCTGCGCGACTACTTCCGCCTGCCGGTCGAAGATGCCAAGGCAAGGCTCGCCGAACTCGTCGAGGCCGGCGAGCTGCAGCCCGTCTCTGTCGAAGGCTGGAAGCACCCGGCCTATCTCGCGCGCGGCGCGCAGGCGGGTCCTGTCGCCGCCTTAGCCCTCCTGTCGCCGTTCGACTCCCTGATCTGGTGCCGCCCGCGCACGGAACGCCTGTTCGGCTTCCATTACCGGCTTGCCTTCTATACGCCGCGCGCGCAGCGCAGCCACGGCTACTACGTGATGCCCTTCCTCCTCGGTGACAGGCTTGTCGCGCGGGTGGACCTCAAGGCCGACAGGCAGGCCAGCACCCTGCGCGTCGAGGCCGGTCACGCCGAACCCGGCGAGGACATGGCCGAAACAGCCACGGCATTGGCGCCAGGGCTGGCCACGCTGGCCGGCTGGCTGGGGCTGGAAACCGTGAAGGTCGCCGCCCGCACCCGCCTGGGCGTCGCGCTCAGCCGCGCGACGCGCACAGCACGCCCAACCCTTTCCAGGGCATGAACGCCCGGTCACGGGTGCAAGGGGAAATCAACCTCTTGCGTAACACGGCTTTCATTGCTTCTGGTCCATGATGCGCGGGAATATCCCGGATCCCCGTGACATGACCAAGCGCATCCTCATTGCCGACGACGACCTGCTGTTCAGGGAGCTTCTCATCGCGCGCCTTGAAGGCACGGGGTTTGTCCACGACATTGCAGTCGACGGCGCCGAGGCGCTGGCCAAGGCCAGCCGGGAAGCCTTCGATCTTCTCCTGCTCGACCTTCGGATGCCGCGGATCGATGGCTTGCAGGTTCTCGAAGGGATCCGCGCCAACACGCGACTGCTGCAGCCCCGCGTGATCGTGCTGACAGCCTCGCGCAGCGACGCCGACATTGCCGAAGCCGAACGCCTGGGCGTCGACAGCTACCTGTCGAAGCCGGTTGACATCGAACGCCTCTTCGAGCGCATCAGCATCGTGCTCGACCCCGAAAGCGCCGAAGCGCGCAAGACCTGGCTGGTCGAGGACTACACCGAGGAAGACTTCGTCCTCAGGGCCTGAGCCTGCCAGCCGCGCTCCCGCATGCTCAGCGTGCAAGCTTGTCCCGGCTCAGCGCCTTCTCGTCGAAGCGGAAGACGATCCCGGGATCGAACTTCAGGGGCTTCGTATCCTTGTCGGCATAGTCGTTGACCGACAGGAGATGCCGGATGATGTTGAGCCGCGCCAGCTTCTTGCGATCCGCCTTCACCACGTGCCAGGGCGCATCATCATGGCTGGTCTGCATGAGCATCGCGTCGCGCGCGTCGGAATAGGCGCTCCACTTGCGGATGGCGGCCGCATCGATCGGGCTGATCTTCCACTGCTTCAGGGGATTGCGGCGCCGCTCGGCCAGCCGCTCCTTCTGCTCTTCCTTCGAGATGTCGAGATAGTACTTGAACAGACGGATGTTCGAGCGCACCAGCATGGATTCAAAGCGCGGCGCCTCCTGCAGGAACAGCTTGTACTCCCCATCCGTGCAGAACCCCATCACGCGCTCGACGCCGGCCCTGTTGTACCAGGAGCGGTTGAACAGCACGAACTCCCCGCCCGCCGGCAGGTGTGCGGCATAGCGCTGGAAGTACCAGGAAGACCGGTCGCGGTCGCTCGGCTTGCTGAGCGCCACCACGCGTGTCTCGCGCGGGCTCAGGTGCTCGACAATGCGCTTGATGGTGCCGTCCTTGCCGGCGCCGTCCCGCCCTTCGATCACCACCGCCACGCGCCCGCCATTGGCAATCAGCGTGCGCTGGAACTTCACAAGCTCGATATGCAGCTCGACCAGCTGTTTCTCGTAGGCGCTGTCGGACAGCTTCTGCCCGGGCTCGGACCGCTTCATCAAGACCCCGCCGGCATCAGGCGCGTACCAGCAGCGACTCGGCGATCTTGCCATGCACGATGCCGAGCGCCCTGGCCACGTGCAGCGTCAGCAGGATCCCGATCAGGCCGACGATCACGACCGCCACCAGCCCCGGCGGCGTGTTCAGCAGCGCATCGATGTCGGGGCGCGCGTCGACGCGGATATGATCCTCGCCCGTCGCAAGCTGGTGGATGCCCCCCGCAATCAGGGCGCCCGACGTCACGCCAAGCGCAACGGACAGCGCAAAGTAGATCACGCCCAGCGGGAGCATCAGGAGCATGTAGAGCATCGATCCCCACGTCCGGGCATCGGACAGGGCATGGCCGATCCGCGCCCACAACGTGCCCTCGTTTTCCTTCAGCGGCATGCGCCGCGGCATGCGCACGCCAAGAAGCGTCTCGACGATGCGGCCCTCAACCCAGCTGATCACCCGCACCGAGCCGACGAACAGCAGGAAGAACGGCACGCCGATGATCAGGATCGCAAGGCCGAGCGACAGGCTGAGCCCCGTGACCACCCAGGTGAAGTAGAAGATGCCGGTCGCCAGCGACAGCAGCATGTAGATCAGCGCGCCATAGGCCGCCGGATCGACAAGCACGCCGAAGAACCCGGGCCCCCGTTGGCCTTCGCTTTCCTCTTCGCGCGCCGGGAAAGGACTGTTCGTAGCCTTCTCCATGGTGATGTACTCCTCGGCCACCTCGCGTGGCGATCCATAGGTTTCAACGATGCGGGCAAGCATCTGCTGCTCGGTTTCACCCTCGCCGGCAGCATGTTCCGCGCGCAGGTACTCCTCCGCGTCCGCCAGCGCATCCATGACCAGCGCCGCGGGCTGGCCCTTCAGGCAGGCCTTGAGCGCCTGCAGGTAGGACGCGATGGTGTTCGGGATTGGCTCGCTGGCCACGCCGTCAGCCATTGTCGCGCCTCCCGTTGCCGCCCTCAGGTTCAATCAGGCTGTCCACGAAGCCGCGCAGGTCCACCCAGACCTCGCGCCAGGCCGCCAGCGCAGCCCGGCCTTCCGGCGAAATCGCGTAATAGCGCCGCGGCGGGCCCGAGGCCGAAACCTCGACCCGGCTCGACAGGAGCCCCGTCGCATGGAGAGACCGCAGCACCGGATAGATCGCGCCCTGCTTGAGGAACGAAGCTCCACCAGCCTTTGCTGTGATTTCCTTCGCAATCTGGTAGCCGTACATTTCCTCTCCCGACCGGCTGAGCAGGGCCAGCAGCACCATGGCCGCAATGCCGCCATGGAGCTCCTTGCGGAACTTCTTCAGGTGTACGTCTATCGCACTCACGCGTTTCTCCCGCAGGGTTGCCCCGGCGCAGTCCACCTTGAAGAGGCTACCCCCTCGGTATCATGCACATCAATATAGTACGAAGATAATACTAGTAAACCCCTACCGACTTCGGGGGGCTATCACAAAAACGTGTCTGCGGCGCAACCGGCAGGAGGTATTTACGCATTTGTCCGCGTAATTGTTGACGATGCGGGCCGAAACATTACCTTGGCTGGCAGGTCTGCAGCTCTCAAGGGGGGAGGGGCGGTGCATCTCCGGAACATGGCCAGCCGCATGGCTGGGGCCGTCATGCTGTGTGTCCTTCTGGGCGCAGGGACCGGCGCCGCATGGGCGCAGAACGCAGGCACTGCGATCAAGGTCACCCGCGACGCCTGGAGCGAGGCCGACGAGCGCGGCTACATCGAGTTCATCGAGGCCATAGGCAACGCCCGTTGCAACACGATCGACCGCTGCATGAAGAGTGCCGCGAACCCCTTCGCCAAGTCCGACCCGCCAGACGTCTACTGGGCAGCCGACTGCGCCGACCTGCCGTACTTCCTGCGCGCCTATTATGCCTGGAAGAGGGGTTTGCCGTTTTCCTACATCGCGGCCGTCTCACCGCGCGGACAGACCCGCGACATCCGCTACACGTCCAGCGGCAACGCGATCAGCGCCCGCCGCGACATCATCACCGGAAGCGCAACCGGACCCGGTCTCATGACCGACCTGCGCAACGGCATCTCCTCGGCCATGTTCCGCCTTCATCCGGACATGGAGGCAACCGACCTCTACCCCGTGCGCATCGACCGCAAGGGGCTGAAGCCGGGCACCGTCCTCTATGATCCAAACGGCCACGTCGCCGTCGTCTACAAGGTCGAGGATGACGGCCGGGTCCTGTTCATGGACGCGCACCCCGACAACTCGCTCACCCGCGGCACCTACGGCAAGAAATTCGTGCGCTCCTCGCCGGGCATGGGCGCAGGCTTCAAGAACTGGCGCCCCTTGCGCCTTGTTGGCGCGACGCGCGCAGCCGACGGCACGCTGCTCGGCGGACGCATCGAGTTCACGCGCAATGCAGAGCTCGCCGACTTCTCGACCGAGCAGTTCTTCGGCACGCTCGCGCGCCCCGAGGACAGCGCATGGCAGACCGGCCAGTTCATGATCGACGGACAGGCCGTGGACTATTACGACTACGTCCGCGCCAGGATGGGCGGCGGCTCGCTGACCTTCGAACCGCTCCAGGAAGTGCGCAACATGGTACGCGCCAACTGCGAGGACCTTCGCTACCGCGCCGAGGCAGTGGACCTGGCCATCCGTGCCGGCATCCAGAACAAGCCGCAGCCCGCGCGCCTGCCAGTGAACATCTATGGCACCGAGGGCGAATGGGAGGAATTCTCCACCCCCTCGCGCGACGCGCGCCTCAAGGCCTCGTTCCTCGAACTGTTCGACCAGGTCGAACGCTTCATCGAGTGGCACGCCGAAGGCGACAAGCGCGTCCGCTTCCAGGGTGGCATCCTCGCGCCCGCGCTGCTGAAGGCCTACGAGGAGGAAGCCGCCACCTGCACGCTCTCCTATGTCCGCTCCAACGGCACCACCCTCCAGCTCACCTACGAGCAGATGCGCCAGCGCCTGTTCCAGATGTCGTTTGATCCCTATCACTGCATCGAACGCCGCTGGGGCGCGACCGACCCGGCCGAACTCGCAAGCTGCCGTGACGGCGATGTGAAGCGGGCGTGGTACGCAGCCCAGCAGGGCCTGCGCAACCAGATCGAACGGACCTATGACGCGCGCATGGACTTCACGCTCGCGGAACTTCAGGAACCGGGTCCCGGCAAGGGCGTGGGCGCAGCCCCCGACATCGATGTGCGGCGCTACCTGAAGCTGGTCGCAGAGCGCCAGGCACAGGCCACGCCACCACGTCCCCGTATCGCCCCGGCGGTGTCGGCGATCGGCGCACGCGCGCGGCAGTAGCAGGGCTTTCCTCGGGCGGGAGAACGCCGCACGCGCCTCTCGCGCCCGGGTTGCATTGAAGCCCCAAATCTCGCGGTCAGTCACGGCTTTCGTCTTAGCAACACGCCACCGAGCGGCTACGATGCGACGGCCCGTGGAAAGATCCCCGGCACCACGGAAGAAGGAGCGCTTCATGGCACGGAAGATCTTGGCAAAAATCGCGTGTGTCACCGGCCTCCTCGTCGCCATTGAGGGCCTTCCCGCCGCGGCCGGTCCGTCGCTGTCCGGGTCATCCGTGTTCGCCATCTCGCTGTCGAGCTGGGCCGACATCGTCGAGCGCGTGTCTCCTGCCGTGGTCAGCATCACCAATACAAAGGGCCTCGGCTCGGGCTTCGTGATCGACCAGAGCGGCTACATCGTCACCAACAACCATGTGATGTCGGGCCTGAACGAGGCAGAGGTCCGCTTCTCCGACGGCACCAAGTACAAGGCGCGCCTGATCGGCCGCGACGAGGCGACCGACATCGCGCTGCTCAAGGTCGACGCCCCGCGCAAGTTCCAGGCCCTCAGGTTCTACGACGACACGCGCGTGCGCGTGGGCGACCTCGTGCTCGCGGTCGGCAACCCCTTTGGCCTGAACGGCACGGTGACCGCCGGCATTCTCTCCGCGCGCGGCCGCGATGAAGTCGGCAGCGGCCAGTTCACCGACTACCTGCAGCTCGATGCAGCCATCAACCCCGGCAATTCCGGCGGCCCCACCTTCGACGACAGCGGCCGCGTGATCGGCATGAACACGCTTGGCCGCGCCGGCAGCGGCATCGGCTTTGCCATTCCCTCCACCACCATCATGCGCGTGGTCGAGGACCTGAAGCAGGGCAGGGCGGTGCAGCGCGGCTATCTTGGCGTCCAGATCGAGAGCCTTACCGACGATGGTGCCAAGGCGCTGGGACTGCAGAACACGAACGGCGCGCTGGTCACCGGCGTGGTCGCGGGCAGTCCGGCCGAACAGGCCGGCATCCGCCGCGGCGACGTGATCCTCAAGATCAACGGCCAGGCCGTGAAGGACAACCGGGAACTCGCCCGCAAGATTGCCGCGCTCGAGGTCGGGCAGACCGCGACCTTCACCATCTGGCGCGAGAATGCGACGATCACCATCAAGGTCACGGCGGCCAGGCGCGACCAGGCGCTGTCTTACAACATGCCGGGCCAGGGCCTGCAGCCGACATCGATTGGCCTGGCCCTGCAGTCGATCACCGACGCGGTGCGCGAGGACTTCCGCCTCGGCAAGGGCGTGGGCGGCGTGCTGGTGATGGGCATCGACCCGGCAAGCGATGCAGCCGCGCGAAACTTCGGACCCGGCGACAGGATAGTGGCCGTCGGCAGTGTCGAGGTGTCCTCGCTTGCCGACGTGAACCTCGCCTTGGAGAAGGCAAAGGCCCTGAACCGCGACAGCGTCCTGCTGTTTGTCGTGAAGGCCAATGGCGAAAGCCGCCAGGAGACCGTCAGGTTCGCAAAGCCCTGAATGGCGATCGCGCTATCGCGCCATCAGCACGTTCGATGACGGCGTGCCGGCATCCGCGACCGGCACGTCCTCGCCCGACGGCGTCCTGAACTGGTCAAGCGACCGGACCTCGTCAAGCGTCACGAAGCGATAGCCTTCCGCCACCAGCACCGGCAGCATCGCCTTGATCATGTGGAGCGTGCGCTCGCGGATGTCGTGCATCAGCACGATCCCGCCGCGCTTGCGGGCGATCTCGCGCATGTATCCCTTGCCGCACATGTCCGGCGCCCAGTCACGCGACCAGCAGTCCCAGTCGGCCGAGGCCCTGACCTCGCCCTCGTCATCAAAGGACGTCTCCCCGCCGATGTCCCAGTAGACCGGCCCGACATATTTCTTCAGCACGGGATCGGCATTCAGCACTTCGGCGTGCACCCGCCGCCAGACGCCGTAGGGCGCCCGGAAGTAGTATCCCTGCCCATTGCCCGCATGCGCGCTGATCAGCGCATCGGTCCGCCCGATCTGTTCGATCAGCAGCTCGGGACTGGCCGCATAGCGACGGCCGAGCTGCGCGTGGTTGTAGGAATGGTTCGCCACCACATGGCCTTCGCGCACCATGCGCGCAATCAGGACATCGTGATGCCGCGCGCGCGTTCCCAGCACGAAGAACGTGGCCTTGATGTTGTTTTCCGCAAGGATGTCGAGCAGCTCCGCGGTGAACGCCGAAGGCCCGTCATCGAAGGTCAGCGCCAGCGTCTTGGTGCCCGCAAGCCCCGAAGAGCGGATATTGGTTGGCTGGAAATAGGCATTGGCGTTTTCAACGCGCGTCGTGGGCACCGCTAGGAAAACCATGGCCAGGACAAGAACGGCCACGGCCGCTGGCGCGGACGCAAGGATCTTCGAACGCATACCGGTTCTTCCCCAATCACACGGTGCTGCAACAGACCTTGAGTTCACCGGATCGGACGCAAGGAAACAAGGCCTTGCAGCATCCCGCACGACAGCCCTGCCGCCGCAGGCGCTTCGCGCAGGGTCATCGGCAAATCGGCGGAAAACAAGGGTTTCGGCGCAGGCCGCGACGCCGCGCGCGTTCCGGCGGGCTCGCCAGACCACGTCCAAGAATTGCTTTGGTCCGTGTCAATTCTGCCGTCACCCGCGCCCGCAGGCCGCCGCAAGGCGCCTCAGGGGCGAATGAAGCCACCCGGCCGACACCTCTCACGCGAAAGCGTCTCTTAACCATGCGGGCAGGCAAGCCCCGCTTGGGGCCCGCACAAACTTCAAGGGATCAGCTTATTGTGATCGCATCGCCGATTGCGACAGCCACGCGATATCCTTACTAATTCCTCAGGCCTTTGCGGTATCAACAGCGCGTCTGCGCAGCCGCAGGGTTTCGCAAGCCAAAGTCGAGGGGTTTCTGCATGTGGTCATGGTTTCTCGCGCGGTTGAAGGGTATCGGTAACTTCTTCGCCTCGTTTGTCATTTTCATCGTCCTGCTGACGCTGTTCTTCAGCGTCGTGGGAATGTTCTCGCAGCCGCGCCTGCCGTCCGAGATGGTACTCACCCTCGACCTGCGCAACGGCCTGCCGGACTCCCCGCGCATGAGCCTCTTTGCCGAAGGCCAGAAGGTCGGCTCGGTCATCGACGCCGTCACGGCGCTCGCGGCCGCAGAGAAGGACGACCGCGTGAAGGGCGCGTTCATCCGCATCGGCAATGGTGGCGTGTCGCCCGCAGCGGCCCAGGAACTGCGCGCAGCCTTCAAGTCATTCAAGGCCAAGGGCAAGTTCGTGATCGCGCATGCCCAGGGCTTCTACTCGGGCGGCATGGGTGACTACATGCTGGCATCGGTCGCCAACGAGATCTGGATGCAGCCGGTCAGCGAAATGAGCACGACGGGCGTTGCCTCGACGACGATGTTCCTGCGCGGCCTGCTCGACAAGATCAACGCAGTCCCGCAGTTCGAGCAGCGTTACGAGTACAAGAACGCCGCCAACGTCTACACCGAGAAGGACTACACGCCTGCCCACCGCGAGGCGACCACGCGCCTTCTGGAGTCCATCTTCGAATCCTCCACGGCCATGATCGCCCAGGACCGCAAGCGGACCCGCGACGAGATCGTGGCGCTGATCAACAGCGCCCCGCACCTCACGCGTGAGGCCCTCGATGCCAAGCTCATCGACAAGCAGGGCTATGACGACGAGGCCCTCGACGCGGCGCTGGCCAAGGCCGGCGATGAAGCCGAAACCAAGAGCATCAGCGAGTACTTCTCGATGGTCGGCCACCCCTGGCGCGTCCCAGGCTCGCCCGGCATCGCCTTCATCCATGGCGACGGCGTGATCAACGACGGCAGCTCCGAAAGTGGCGCCTTCGGCGGCGATCCCTCGATCGGCGGCGACACGATCGCCAAGGCGTTCCGTGACGCCACCGAGGACGATGACGTGAAGGCCATTCTCTTCCGGGTGAACTCGCCCGGCGGTTCGGCCATCGCCTCCGACCAGATCCTCGATGCCGTGAAGAAGGCCCAGAAGGCCGGCAAGAAGGTCGTGGTCAGCATGGGTGATGTCGCGGCCTCGGGTGGGTACTACGTCTCGCTCTCGGCCGACCGCATCTTCGCCCACGAGACGACCATCACCGGTTCGATCGGCGTGCTCTCGGGCAAGATCGTGACCACCGGCGCCTTCGCGCTGCTGGGCATCGATACCAGGGCGATCGGCGTCGGTACCAATGCGCTGATGCAGTCCGACACGCAGCCCTTCACGCCCGAGCAACTCGAGAAGTTCCGCAAGGGCGTGGACCAGATCTACGACGACTTCACCCAGAAGGTGGCGACGGGTCGCAAGATGGAACTGGCCAAGCTGCGTGAAGTGGCCAAGGGTCGCGTCTGGACCGGAGCCGATGCAAAGCCCCGCGGTCTGGTTGACGAGTTCGGTGGCTTCCGGGCCGCCCTCGAGGCCACCAAGGCGCTCGCGGGCATTCCCGCCGACTCCGACATCAACCTGATCGAGTATCCGCGCAAGCGCAATCCGTTCGAGGAACTGGCCGAAGCCTTCGGCACCACCGCCGAAGTGGTTCGCGCTGCAGCCGTCCTGTCCGAGATCACGGGCAGCGAGCCGGTCGCAGGTCTCGCCCGCCAGATGCGCGAGCACCGCCTGCAGGGCGAGGCCCCCCAGGCCCGCATGCCGGAGCAGAAAGTCGAGTAGCAGGCCCTTCACGGGCCAAACGAGAGGCGCGGGAACCCCACGGTTCCCGCGCCTTTTTCATGCGCCCTGAAGTTACTTTGCGTCGTGGACGTACGAGCCCGACACGCTGTCATGCAGCATTTGCCGGCGTCGCGAGAACAGCGCCATGGCAACACCCAGCAGCGCCGCCCCGAACGAGACGATCTTGAGGAGGTTCCGCATGCCCGCCCGTGTAAGGTCCATGTCCTCGTTGCGGGTCGGCGAAACCCGGATCCCCATCATGATCTTGCCGGGGCTCGCCCCGCGCATCAGCCAGCCCTCGGCCAGGATGGACAAGAGGAAATAGGCCAGCAGCATCGCGATCGTCAGCGGCAGGCGCACGATCGGTGCACCCTGCGGGCCGCTCAGCAGCACCTCCCGGCTGTCGACGGCCACCGGCCGGCGCGTGGCGCCCGGCGGCCCCAGTTCGACGTCGGTCCTGAGCCATGTCTGCGAGACAAGGCCGAAAAAGTCGCGCTCGATGACGAAGCGCGAGGTGGTCCGGATCAGCTGCCCGCCCTTCTCGATCTCGGTCGAGGGCAGGTCGTTCGATACCACCCGCTCGCGCGCGACCAGCGTGAAGGGGGCATCGATCGCGATGACAGGCCCGAGTGCGGGCTGCAGCCCCACCGCCAGCGCAAACGCCACGAGGGCCGCAAAGATCAGGTCGATCACGCCAGCCCCCAGCCGCAGCGACAGCGGCGCCGGCGCCAGGTTGACCGCCCGTCCGCCCGCGCGCATGTCCATCCCGCTCCCGGCAAGGGGCAGCGAGGGGCTTGCCTCGTGCTGCACGACGAAGGCGGGCACGTGGTCTGCGATGTTCTTGACCTGCTGGTTGCCCAGGAACGAATAGCCGAGCGCCAGCTTGTTCTTCACCTGGTCATGCACCGAGCCCGAGATCAGGATCCCGCCCGGCGGCGCCAGGCTCTGCAGGCGCGAGGCAATGTTCACGCCTTCGCCGAAAATGTCGTGGTCATCGATCATCACGTCGCCGAGGTTCACGCCGATGCGGAAGGCCATCTTCTGCGGCAGGTCGATCGACTCGTTCTGCGCCTTCAGTTCGCGCTGGATCTCGACCGCGCATTGCACGGACTCAACCACGCTGCTGAAATCGGCAAGGACCGCATCGCCCGACCAGCTGACCACGCGCCCGTGGTGGCGCTGGATGAAGGCCTCGATCAGCTCCCGGCAGGCCTTGAGCCGCGCAAGCGTCCCCGGCTCATCCGCGCCCATGAGCCGGCTGTACCCGACAACATCGGCGCAGAAGATGGTGGTCAGCTTTCTCTTGACGGTGTGGGACACAGCAGAAAAGCCCGTGATCCATGGGTGGCAGACGCGAGCGTTATAGCGCCAGAAGCGCGTCCCGGCACCCCCGGAAGCTGGATCCTGCGCAGTCCCGTGACAGATAAACATGGCTTTCCGCGGGGCCGCGGGGTCAATTGTGCACAAAAAAACGGCGGCCCTTTGGGGGCCGCCGCTGCTTTCCGGTCCTCGTGGACCAGTTTGTTAGTGCTTCCAGCGCAGGCCGACGCGGTACGAGCGGCCAAGCTGGTCATACGTGGAGCCGTCCGTGTTGAACTGGCCGGC
>JAGWXR010000197.1 GCA_018969785.1 Alphaproteobacteria bacterium | reverse complement strand
TGGCTACCATCACCGAAAATGGCTGGCCTTATCTCCAGCATCGCGGTGGCTCGCTGGGCTTCCTTCGAGTGACCGGACCGAATCAGCTCATGTTTGCCGATCACGGCGGTAACCGGCAGATGATCAGCGTCGGCAGTCTCGCGGTGAATGATCGCGTGAACCTCTTCCTCATGGATTACCCGGCGCGGGAGCGTCTGAAGATCCTCGGCCACGCAAATGTGCTCGATGCCCGCGAGCATCCCGATCTCGTCACAAAGATCTCACCGCCCGGCGGTCATGCGGCCAAGGTGGAGCGCATTTTTGTGATCGACGTTTTGTCCTACGACTGGAACTGTCCGAAGTTCATCACCCCGCGCTACACCGCCGATGAAATCCAGTCCGCCATCGCTCCGCTGAAAGCCCGCATCGCCGAACTCGAATCTCAACTCCAACGATCCACGCCATGAATCCACGCCCGCCGCTCCCGCCCTTCACCGAAGAAACCGCGAAACAAAAAGTCCAGATGGCCGAGGACGCCTGGAACAGCCGCGACCCCGAGCGCGTGTCGCTCGCCTACACACCCGACACCGAGTGGCGTAATCGCGACGTTTTCCTCTCCGGTCGTGCCGAAGTCGTCGAGTTCCTGAAGCGCAAGTGGGCGAAGGAGCACGATTATCGTCTCAAAAAGACGCTCTGGGCCTTCACCGGCAACCGCATCGCCGTGCGCTTCGAATACGAATGGCACGACGACGCCGGCCAGTGGTGGCGCAGCCACGGCAACGAGAACTGGGAGTTCGACGAGCACGGCTACATGGCCCGCCGCTTCGCCAGCATCAACGACCAGCCGATCGCCGAGGCAGATCGCAAGTTCCGGTGGGAGCGGAAGTGACCACGCTGCACTGGTTTCAGCTACGCAATCAACCCCTTCACCACCTTCGCGGGGTTCACGCCGGTGAGGCGGAAGTCGAGGCCTTGGAAGCGGTAGCTGAGCTTGTGGTGGTCGAGGCCGAAGAGGTGCAGGATCGTGGCGTGGAAGTCGTGGATGGACACGGGATCGCGGGCGACGTGCCAGGCGAAGTCATCGGTCTCGCCATAGACCTGGCCGCCTTTGACGCCGCCACCGGCCATCCACAGGCTGAAGGCATACGGATGATGATCGCGGCCGGTGACTTTCTTGAAGCCCTTGCGGTTCTCGCCGAGCGCGGTGCGGCCGAACTCGCTGCCCCACACGACGAGCGTGGTGTCGAGCAGGCCGCGTTGTTTCAGGTCCTTCAGCAGCGCGGCGATGGGTTGATCGACCATCTGGCAATTGTGCGCGAGCTGCGGATCGAGCGCGCTGTGATGATCCCACGAGGCGTGGATGATGTTCACGAAGCGCACGCCGCGCTCCACCATGCGCCGCGCCTGCAGGCAGTGACGCGAGAACGTCTGGAAATTGCCGATGCCACCGAGGTTGCTCTTGATGGGCGGCTCGATGCGATTCACGCCGTAGGCATCGAGCGTGGCCTGCGATTCGCCTTTGAGATCGACCAGCTCCGGCGCGGCGCTTTGCATGCGAAAGGCGAGCTCGTAGCTGTTGATGCGCGCGGCGATCTCGGGATCGCCGATGTGCTTGTGCTGGAGTTTGTTCAGGTCGTTCAGCGCCCGGATGCTGGCGGATTGCATCTCCGGCGTGATGCCGTCCGGATTGTTCAGGTTCAACACGGGCGCGGCTCCATTGCGAAACATCACGCCCGCATACGACGACGGCAAAAAGCCGCTCGACCACGTGGAACTGCCGCCGGGCAGACCGCGGCCTTTGCTGACCATCACGACATACGACGGCAGCTCCTGCGAGGCATTGCCGAGGCCATACGTGACCCACGAGCCGACGCTCGGACGCCCGAGCAAGGCCGCGCCGCAGTTCAGCATGAGCTGGCCGGGCAGGTGGTTGAACTGGTTCGTGTGCATCGACCGCACCAGCGCGATGTCGTCCGCACACGTCGCGATGTGCGGTAGCAGATCGCTGATGTCCATGCCGCACTGCCCATGCTTTTTGAAGACGCGGCTCGTGCCCATCACCGTGGCCGATTCCTTCTGCAAAAACGCAAACTTCGCATCGCCCACGATCGAGTCCGGCAGCGGCTGGCCGTCGTATTTGTTTAAGAGCGGCTTCGGATCAA
>JAGWXR010000046.1 GCA_018969785.1 Alphaproteobacteria bacterium | reverse complement strand
GGCGATTTCGTGAAGCAGGTTTTCGACGCCGAGCAGGGCGCTGACCCTGAACTGCAGCAGACCCCCGAGGGCGTCTACTACATGTTCCGGGTGGACAAGGTCACGCCGGTGGCAAAGAAGCCCTACGAGAGCGTGCAGGCGGACGTCCTGCGCGACTGGACAGATGCCGAGGTCGGACGGAAGCTCGATGCCATCGCAGCCGATGTGCTCAAGCGCGCGCGCGGTGGAGAAGCGCTCGCAGCGATTGCGCAGGCGCAGGGCCTCAGCCTTGTGACCTCCGATCCTTTCCCGCGTTTCGGCAAGACAGCAGTCTTCTCGGAAGCCGTGGTGACAACGGCGTCCGACACGAAGAAGGGCGGGTTCTTCTCCGGGCCGGTGGCGTCGGGCAAGGGGTTGGTGGTCGGACGGATTACAGACATCCAGTTCATCGACGAGCCTGCGGACTCGCCGATGAAGTCGGCCTACGAGCAGCGGCTCGTGCAGACCTATGTCAGCGACTTCGTCGAACAGTTCGAGGCCGGCGCGCGCACGCGGGCCGGGACGGAAATCGACGAGGCGAGGTTCGAGGCTTTCCATAACAACGAATGATGACCTGCGTCCCGTCGCTCGAGGAGTTCGGCAAGGCCCATGCCGCTGGAAAGCCGCAGATCGTCCATCGGACGCTCGTGGCGGATCTCGACACGCCCGTCTCGGCCTGGCTGAAGCTGGGCGTTGGTGATGCCCATTCCTTCCTGCTCGAGAGCGTCCAGGGTGGCGAGGTGCGCGGGCGCTATTCGATCATCGGGCTGAAGCCTGACCTGATCTGGCGGTGTCGCGGCGGCGTTGCCGAACTGCGCCAGCGCGAAGGCGGGGAATTCGTGAAGGAGCCCGAAGCGCCCCTCGCCTCGCTGCGCTCGCTGCTTGCACGCGTGCGGGTGGACATTCCGCAAGGCTTGCCGCCGATGACTTCGGGCCTTTTCGGCTATATGGGCCACGACATGGTGCGGCTGATGGAACGGCTGCCAGAGACGAACCCGGACCCGCTCGGCCTGCCGGACGCCCAGCTGGTGCGGCCGACCGTGGTCGCCATCTTCGATTCCGTGCGGGCGAACATCGTGATTGCGACCCCCTGCTTTCCCGAGGCAGGTGTCGATGCCGCCACGGCTTATGAGCGTGCCGAGGAGCGCCTGTCGGCTGTCGCGGTCGATTTCGCGCGCAACGCGTCGTGGCCTCAGATGTCCGCGGCGCAAGGCTTGACGCCCGGGGCGCCGGAATCGAACACGTCCCACGCCGAGTACCTGGCTCTGGTGGCGCGGGCGAAGGAGTACATCCTGGCGGGTGACATCTTCCAGGTCGTGCCCAGCCAGCGCTTCCGGCGGCGGTTCGAGCAGCATCCGTTCCAGCTCTATCGCGCGCTGCGCCGGCTGAACCCGTCGCCCTATCTCTATTTCCTGAACTATCCCGGGTTCTCGGTGGTGGGTTCGAGCCCCGAGATCCTCGTGCGGGTCCGCGACGGCGCGGTGACGATCCGGCCCATCGCCGGCACCATCCGTCGTGGCGAGACCCCGGAGGAAGACCGCACGCTGGCCGAGACGCTGCTCGCCGATCCCAAGGAGCGGGCCGAGCATCTCATGCTGCTCGACCTCGGGCGCAATGACGTGGGCCGGGTCGCTGTCACGGGCACCGTCAAGGTGACCGAGCAGTTCGTCATCGAAAAATACAGCCACGTGCAGCACATCGTTTCGAATGTGCAGGGGCAACTGCGCCCGGACAAGGACGTGCTCGACGCCCTCATCGCCGGGTTTCCCAATGGCACGACAAGCGGCGCCCCGAAGATCAGGGCGCTTGAGATCATCGACGAGCTCGAGAAGGAAAAGCGCGGGATCTATGGCGGCGCGGTCGGCTATTTCTCGGCGGCGGGCAACATGGACATGTGCATCGCGCTTCGCACGGCGATCGTGAAGGATGGCGTCATGTATGTGCAGGCGGGCGGCGGCGTGGTCGCCGACAGCGACCCGCAGGCCGAGTACATGGAGACGGTCTTCAAGTCGAAGGCCCTGTTTGCAGCAGCAGACGAGGCCAACCGGCTGGCGGACGGGCACCTGAACCGCTGACTTTGCCCAATTCAAATGAAACGGGCCGGCCTCCCTTGGAAGCCGACCCGCGTGGATGCCCGCCTATTTCAATCAGGCGACCTGGTAGCCGAGGACGGCCTTGACCTCGAGGAACTCCTTGAAGCCGTGCTCGCCCCACTCGCGGCCCGTGCCCGACTGCTTGTAGCCGCCAAAAGGTGCGCCGAAATCGGCGCCGGCGCCGTTCAGGTGCACGTTGCCGGTCCGCAGGCGCGCGGCCACCTTGCGGGCATGCTCGACCGAACCCGACTGCACATAGCCCGACAGGCCGTAGGGCGTGTCGTTCGCCTGGCGGATGGCCTCTTCCTCGGTGTCATAGGGCAGGATCGACAGGACAGGCCCGAAGATCTCCTCGCGGGCGATGGTCATGTCGTTCGTGACGTTCGCGAAGACCGTCGGGCGCACATAATAGCCGCGGTTGAGGCCCTCGGGACGCCCGAGGCCGCCCGTGACGAGGGTTGCACCTTCGTCGATGCCCTTCTTGATGAGGGCCTGGATCTTGTTGAACTGCGTTTCGGAGACCACCGGGCCCATGGTCGTGCCCTCGCCGAACGGATCGCCGACCTTCACCGCTTCCGCGGTTGCCTTGGCGATGGCGATGGCGTCGTTCTGCTTGCCACGCGGCACGAACATGCGCGTGGGCGCGTTGCAGGACTGGCCGGAGTTCGTGAAGCAGTTGATCACGCCGCCGGTGACAGCCTTCTTCAGGTCGGCGTCCTCGAGAATGATGTTGGCCGACTTGCCGCCGAGCTCCTGCGCCACGCGCTTGACCGTGTCGGCGGCCGCCTTGGCCACCGCAACGCCGGCGCGCGTCGAGCCGGTGAAGGACATCATGTCGATGCCGGGGTGGGCGGACATGGCTTCACCCACGGACGGGCCGTCACCATTGACCAGATTGAACACACCGGCGGGGACGCCGGCTTCGTGCAGCACGTCGGCCACCAGCATGGCGTTGAGCGGGGCAACTTCCGACGGCTTCAGCACCATCGTGCAGCCTGCCGCCAAGGCGGGGGCGACCTTGCACATGATCTGGTTCACGGGCCAGTTCCAGGGCGTGATCATGCCGACGACGCCAACCGGTTCATAGACGATGCCGGTCGTGCCCTTGACATGCTCGAACTCGAACTCTTTCAGGATCTTCATGGTCTGCATCAGGTGTGCGACGCCAGTCGCGGCCTGCGCCGCCTTCGAGAGGCCCAGGGGGGCGCCCATCTCGAGCGAGATCGTCTCGACGAATTCCGCGTAGCGGCGCTGGTAGACCTCGAGGATCTTCTGCAGCAGGGCGAGGCGTTCGTCGCGGGTCGTCTGCGAGAACGTGTCGAAGGCCCGGCGCGCGGCTGCGACGGCCTTGTCGACGTCAGCCTTCGATCCCAGGCTGATGCGGCCGACGGGTTCCTCGTTGGCCGGGTTGATCACGTCAAGGGTGCGCGGGGTAACCGGGTCGACCCACTTGCCGTCGATATAGAACTGAAGGCGTTGCTTCATGGCTTGTTCCCTGTCGAGGTTGAAGATTGCGGCGGCCGGGCCGGCCTGCGCCGGGTGGCCTGACGGGCGGCAATATAGACGCCGCGGCCTGCGGTTCACCATCGAAATGCGATGTTGGAAAGCCCCTTGCCGGGGGGGGGGCCGTAAGGCGGCCAGCCCTGCCCTTCTCCGAGGGTACGCGGCCGGGTTAAGCAGAAATGCACCCCGCGCGGAAGTTGATGCAGGAATCGCATACCATCTGCGGTGGGAAGCGTTTATCCTTGCCGCCATCCTGAAAATGCTGCGCGACCAACGACATGATCCTGCTTATCGATAACTACGACAGTTTTACCTGGAACCTCGTGCATTACCTCGGGCAGCTGGGGGCGGAGGTCGTCGTCGTGCGCAATGACGAACTCACCGTGGACGAGGTCGAGAAGCGGGCGCCGCGGGCCGTCGTGCTGTCGCCCGGCCCCTGTGATCCGGACAAGGCGGGCATCTGCCTCGAGCTGGTGACGCGGCTCGGGTCAAGACTTCCTGTTCTCGGCGTCTGCCTCGGCCACCAGGCGATCGGCCAGGTCTATGGCGGCCATGTCGTGCGGGCGTCAGCGCCGATGCATGGCAAGGTCAGCGTGATCCGGCATACCGGTGCCAGCGTGTTCAAGGGACTGCCCGAGCGCTTCGAGGCGACGCGCTATCACTCGCTCGTGGTTGACCGCGCGACGCTGCCCAATGTGCTGACCGTCACGGCTGAGACCGACGACGGCACCATCATGGGGCTTTGCCACCGGGAGTTTCCGGTGCACGGGGTGCAGTTCCATCCCGAGAGCATCGCGACCCAGAACGGTCACGCGCTGCTGCGCAACTTCCTCGAGATTGCCCGCGCAGCATGAGCAGCGACGCGTTCAGGCCCCTGCTTGCCAAAGTCGCTTCCGGCACGGCGCTGACGGGCGCGGAGGCGTCGACTGCCTTCGGCATCATCCTGCGCGGCGAGGCCAGCGAAGTACAGGTCGCGTCATTCGTGTCGTTCCTGCACCTGCGCGGGGAAACGCCCGAGGAGATTGCCGCTGCGGCCCGGGTGCTGCGTGACAACATGGTGCGCGTCGAGGCGCCGGTCGGCGCGATCGACATGGTGGGCACGGGCGGGGATGGCGTTGGCACGCTGAACATTTCGACGGCGGCTGCGATCGTGGTGGCAGCCTGCGGCGTGAAGGTGGCCAAGCACGGCAACCGGGCGCTTTCCTCAAAAAGCGGCGCGGCGGACGTGCTGGCGGCGCTGGGCGTTCGCCTGTCACTTCCGCCAGCACAGATCAGCCGCTGCATATCGCACGCGGGCATCGGGTTCATGTTTGCCCCGGACCATCATGCGGCGCTCGCGCATGTCGGACCCGTTCGGCGGCAGCTTGGATTCCGCACCGTGTTCAACCTGCTGGGGCCGCTTTGCAATCCGGCGGGTGTCGACCGTCAGCTCGCCGGTGTTTTCGCAGAGCGCTGGCTCGAGCCCTATGCGGATGTCCTGCGGCGCCTGGGATCGAAGCGGGCGTGGGTCGTGCACGGCGAGGACGGGCTTGACGAGATTTCCATTTCTGGTCCCACGCAGGTGGCCGAGCTGAACGCTGGCAGCATCAGGCGCTTGGTGGTCACGCCCGAAGATGCAGGTCTCAGGCGCCATGCGCTTGCTGAGATCCTTGGGGGCGATGCGCAGGCGAACGCGGCAGCAATGCGCCGCCTGTTCGATGGCGAGGCGGGCGCCTATCACGACATCGTCTGCCTGAATGCTGCCGCGGGCCTTGTCGTGGCCGAGGCGGTGGCGAACCTGCGCGCCGGTGTCGAGCGCGCAGCGCAAGCCATTGCCAGCGGTGCGGCGCGGCGGGTGCTGGACAGCCTGGTGAAGGCGAGCATGCCGGAGAATGTGCTGGCCACCATTGCAGCCTACAAGGCCGACGAGATCCGTCAGGCGCGGGCGCGGGTGGGCGATGCCGAGATCGCTGCGCGCGCCCGCAAGGCGCCGCCGGTCCGGCCCTTCAAGGCGTCGCTGCTGAACGCCATTGCTGCCGGCCGGCCTGCGCTCATCGCCGAGATCAAGAAGGCGAGCCCTTCGAAGGGGCTCATCCGGCCGGATTTCGATCCCCCGGCCCTCGCGAAGGCCTATGAGCTGGGCGGGGCTGCATGCCTTTCGGTGCTGACGGACCGGCCTTCGTTCCAGGGTGATGATGCCTATCTGGTTGCAGCACGCGCGGCGACGCAGTTGCCTGTCCTGCGGAAGGATTTCCTGTTCGAGCCCTACCAGGTGGTTGAAGCGCGCGCGCTGGGGGCTGACTGCATCCTGATCATCATGGCGGCGGTGAGCGATGAACAGGCGCGCGCGCTGCAGGCGGCGGCACGCGACTGGGGCATGGATGCCCTCTTCGAGGTGCACAATGACGAGGAGATGTCGCGTGCGCTGGCGCTTGATCCCGAAATGGTGGGCATCAACAACCGCGACCTCATGAAATTCATCACCGACCTTGGCACGACAGAGCGCCTTGCGCCGCGGGTGCCTGCCGGCAAGCTTGTCGTGTCGGAGAGCGGCATCAATACCCATGCGGACCTGGCGCGGCTCGCCGGCGCGGGCGTGAAGGCCTTCCTTGTCGGTGAAAGCCTGATGCGGCAGGCCGACGTCGCGGCGGCGACGCGGCGGCTTCTCGAGGGGGGATCATGAGCAAGCTCACGCATCTCAACGACAAGGGGCAGGCGCACATGGTGGATGTGTCGGGCAAGGGGCCCACGGAGCGCACGGCCATGGCCGAGGCGATCGTGCGCATGCGCCCGGAGACGCTGGCGATGGTGCTCGAGGGCTCGGTTGCGAAGGGTGACGTGCTTGCGGTCGCGCGGGTGGCGGGCATCATGGCGGCAAAGAAGACCGCAGAACTGATCCCGCTTTGCCATCCCCTGCCGATCTCCGGCGTGACGGTGCTGTGCGAACCGGACGAGGCCGACAGCATCATCCGCGTGCTGGCGACGGTGCGCGTGACCGGCAACACTGGTGTCGAGATGGAGGCGCTGACGGCGGCAAGCATCGCGGCCCTTACCATCTATGACATGCTCAAGGCGGTTGAGCGTGGCATTTCGGTCGAGGCTGTCCGCCTCATGGCGAAGGATGGTGGCAAGTCGGGCAGCTACCGCGCCGAGGAGCCTGCACAGGCGCCGGCGCGCCATGCGGCGCTGCGGCGGGCAAGCGCCGTGCAGGTCAAGGCGCGCCGCGCGCGGGCCAGCGTCACCGTCAAGGAAATCATGCCGGAAGCCCCGCAGCGCAAGAATGTCGCCGATGCGGCGGGCAAACGGGACGCGATGCGCCGCTTCATGCAGGCGCGCGGACTGACGGCCCATGCGTGGGCGCGCGACGCGGGCATGGCTGTCGGCGTGCTCTACTCATTCCTGCATGGCCGGTCACACGCGCTTTCGAAGGCTGAGGAACAGAAGCTGGCGCTGGCCGCAGGGGTCGATCCTGAAGACCTCTACAGGGGTTGAGGGGCGCGATGATCCCCGTTGCTGAAGCCCAGGCGCGTGTCCTGCAGGGCATCTTGCGGCTGGAGGCCGAGAACGTGGCGCTCGAGGCCTGCCATGGCCGGGTGCTTGCCGGACCCCTTGCCGCGCGCGTGACACATCCACCCGCCGATGTCAGCGCCATGGACGGCTATGCCGTTCGCCAGTCCGTCCGGCAGCGCTTCCGCGTGATCGGGGAATCGGCAGCAGGCGCGGGTTTTCATGCGGCCTGTGGCGAGGGCGAGGCGGTCCGCATCTTCACCGGGGCTCCGGTGCCGCCGCTGGCGGACTGCATCATCCTCCAGGAGAACGTGACACGCGAGGGCAGTGAAATCGTGCTCAATGCCGGCGCTGCCTGCGTTCCCGGCAAGCATATCCGGCGCGCAGGGCATGACTTTCGTGCGGGCGAGGAACTTCTGCAGGCCGGCACGCGACTGACGGCACGCGAGGTGGCGCTGGCCGCGGCGATGAACCATGCCGTGCTGCCCTGCGTGCGTCGGCCGCGGATCGCCATCCTGGCGACGGGTGACGAACTCGTGGCGCCGGGGAATGCGCCGGGCGTGGACCAGATCGTGAGTTCCTCACCGGCAGGACTTGGCGCCGAGATCGCCGCCTGGGGTGGAATGGCCATACAGCTTGGCATCGCGGCTGACCGGGCCGAGGACATTCGCGGGCGGCTTGAGCGCGCGGAGGCGCCGGACCTCTTCGTCACGATCGGCGGGGCGTCGGTCGGCGACCATGACCTCGTGCAGTCAGCGCTCGCGCCGGAGCTGAAGGTGGACTTCTGGAAGATCGCAATGCGTCCGGGAAAGCCGCTCATCAGCGGGACCTATCGGGGTGTTCCGCTGCTTGGGCTTCCGGGGAACCCGGTGTCGGCCTTTGTATGTGCGCTGCTCTTCATCAAGCCCGTGATCCATCGCTTTACCGGGGCCACGGATGATCCGCTGCGCCTCGTGGTGGCGGAACTTGGCGCCGACATGGGGCCAAACGACATGCGACAGGACTATTGCCGGGCGCGGGTCGACATGTTCGAGGACGGACGGCTGCGTGCCACCCCCCTGCCCGTCCAGGATTCGGGAATGCTGAAATTCCTGGCCGCCTCGCAGGGGCTGATCGTGCGGCCACCCCACGACCCCGCGCGCCTGCGAGGCGACCGCGTGAGGGTCCTGCCGCTCGGGGATCCGGTTTTTGCGCCGAAATCCGCGACAAAGTAAAAATCGCGGCTCTGAGCCAAAATGTTCATTGACAATTTACGGAACGTGAGTAGAACAAACTGCGTCTGTTCTGAAATTGTTCATGATTTGAGGTAAATTCCATGCTCACCCGGAAACAGTACGAGCTGCTGATGTTCATTCACGACAAGCTTCGTGAAACGGGCGTCGCGCCGTCGTTCGATGAGATGAAGGAAGCGCTGGACCTTCGGTCGAAGTCGGGGATCCACAGGTTGATCACGGCGCTCGAGGAGCGCGGGTTCCTTCGTCGCCTCGCGCACCGCGCGCGCGCGCTGGAGATCATCAAGCTGCCTGAAAATTCCAACGCCCCGACCCAGCGGTCGAAGACCGTTGTCGCCAAGCGACCGCAACTGGGTGTCGTCGATTCGGGCGGCAGCATCCGCTCCACCGCCAGCCGCGGCAGCGGTGGGCTGCGTCCGCTTGTCGAGGTTCCCGTGATGGGCCGCATCGCGGCCGGTACGCCGATCGAGGCACTGCAGAATGTCACCGACAGCCTGCCCGTGGCACAGACGCTGATTGCATCCGGCGAGCACTATGCGCTGGAGGTGAGCGGCGACTCGATGATCAACGCCGGCATCCTGAATGGGGACACGGTCGTGATCCAGAGGACGGAGGATGCGCACTCCGGCGATATCGTCGTGGCACTGGTCGACAATCATGAGGCGACCCTCAAGCGGCTGCGCAAGCGCGGCTCGCAGATTGCGCTTGAAGCCGCGAACCCCGCCTTCGAGACGCGGATTTTCAATTCGGATCGCGTCAAGGTACAGGGCCGACTGGTCGGGCTGTTCCGGCGCTACTAAAGCGTCGACGCGATCAACGCGCCTCGGGTACCCACGGTCTTTGTCCCCTTACGTCAGAGGCTGACCTGATCTCCATGGCATTGCCATTGAGGTGGATCGCGATGGCGCCCGTCCTTAACAGCGTGGGCTGATCGATCAGCGTCACGTCGCTGCTACAGGGCCCTGTGGCCTTTCCTGCAACGATCACGAGAGCGGCCTTACGGCAGGCGACGCCCATCGCGTCCGGCGCGGCGAGTGCGACCCAGGGTCCGGCATTGCCGGCCCGCGCAAGGCACAGCCCATGCCCGCACGCGAAGGATGAATTGCGGGACGCAAGCGCATCTGACATGTCACGCATGTCACCATCCGCCCGAAGCCACATCTGCGCGTCGAAGCGGGCCTTGCGCGCCGAGGCGAAACTCAGGTTTCCCGCGGCATCGCGCACGGCCATGTTCCCGGCGCTGTCGGCAACAAGGATGTCCGGCCGGGGCGAGACCACGGCCACGGCAAGGCCCGCCAGCACGGGCACGAGACCCAGCCACCGCCAAGAGGCACGACTGCCGGCCAGCCAGCAGAGGCCAAGGGACATCGCCAGCAATGCCTCGATGGGAAACGAGGGAACGCCAATGGATGCGAGCGGCCACGAGGCAACCCAGTGTGCGATGTCGAGCATGGCGAGGAGCCCCGCGTCCATCGCCCAAAGCGGAAGGCCCTCGAGACCCAAGGGCATCAGCAGCAGGGCCAGTACGCCTGAAGGCATGATGACAAGGCTGACCAGCGGCATCACGAGGACGTTCGCGACCACGCCGAACAGCGAAAGGCGATTGAAATGGAAGGCGGCAAAGGGCGCGGTTGCGAGCCCTGCGACAATGCTCGTGGCCGCAGTGCCCAGCACGGCGGCACCCGCACGGCGCAGCCAGGTATCCTCGCGCCAATAGTTCAGGCGCGTGCGGCTCCACCACTCGTAGGCTGCCACCAGCATCATCACGGCGCAGAACGACATCTGGAAGCTGGGATCGACCCAGGCCTCGGGGGCAAGAGAAAGGATCGCTGTTGCGCCCAGAGCCACTGTCCTGAGGCTGATGGCGTTCCGGTCTGCCATGACCGCGATGAAGGCAACGGCGACCGTGACGAAGGCGCGCTGCGTCGGGATCGAGGCGCCGCTCAGCAACAGGTAGGCAAACGAAGCCAGCAGTGCGACTGCTGCTGCGTGCTTCTTGAGGTCGGGCGCATGCGCCGTGACGGGCCAGAGGCAGGCGGCATAGCGGATGGCCGCAAATACACCAAAGCCTGCCAGCATCATGTGCAGGCCGGAGATGGACAGGAGATGCGAGAGGCTTGAGGCCTGCATGGCCTGGTTGTCTTCTTCCGCGATGCCACTGCGTTCGCCGGTCAGGAAGGCTGCAGCGATGGGCCCTGCCCGTTCGGATGTGGCCGCGAGGATCCGACCCGTGACCCGGTCGCGTGCCACGCGGACAGCGTCGGCGAGTTGCTCGAGGCGCGAGGACGGCCCGGGTGGTTCGACCGGTTCCAGATCCTGGAGCGTGAAGGCCAATCCCCTCACGCCTTCGAACCAGAGCTTTCGACCGAAGTCGAAGCCGCCGGGAATGACCGGACCCGGCAGGGGCTTCAGGTCGGCGCGGGTTCGGATCCAGTCACCCACGCGGATCGCGGCCTGCGGCCGTGGCGTGGACAGGCGCAGGCGGAAGGTGCCGCGGCCGTCGGGCGAGACGGCTTCCAGCAGCAGGCGCTGACCACCCCGCCGTCCGGTCTCCATCGTGATCACACGGCCGGTCAGGTCGACGTCCGCCTGCGCGCCTGTTACCTGGGGGCTGTCGGCCAGGGCCGTTCGGATGCTTGCAGCGGCAAAGCCCGAAGCGACGCAGGCTGCCAGCCACAACAGGGCCTCGGCCCGCCACCGGGCCATGCGGGCGACACGCCACGCGACAATCGCCAGCGCCGCACATCCAGCCGCTGGAATCACTGGCGGCTCTGTCGCCAGATGGAAATAGGCACCGATCCCCAAGCCCATGAGGACCGGCAGTGCCAGGCTGCGGTTTTCGCGGTCTGCCGCGCTGCAGTCCCGCAGCCAGCGTGTCAGGGATGCCATATGCGACCAGAAGGCGCTGTGCCGGGCGGCGAGCCACTTTGGCAATTGGCGCATGGATTGGTAGACAGGGGGCTGGATCATGAACCTCGGGGCCGTGCGTCACGCCTTCCCGCCTGTCCGCCACGGGCAGGCCGCGACGCGCCCTCTAGGCTACAAACACGCCCGGCAAAACATGAAAATTGTAACGAGATTTGCACCGTCGCCGACTGGTTTCCTGCATATCGGCGGTGCGCGCACGGCGCTGTTCAACTGGCTCTACTCGCGCCGGCACGAAGGCGTTTTCCGCCTGCGCATCGAGGACACTGACCGGCAGCGTTCGACCAACGAGGCGATCGAGGCCATCCTCGACGGGCTCCGGTGGCTCGGCCTCGATTGGGACGATGAGGTCATCTACCAGTTCTCGCGCGCGCAGCGGCATGCCGAGGTCGCACAGCATCTGCTCGCGAAGGGGCATGCCTATCATTGCTATGCGACGCCGGAAGAGCTTGAGGAAATGCGCGAGAAGCAGCGCGCGGCCAACCTGCCCATCCGCTACGACGGCCGCTGGCGCGATGCGCCGGCGTCGGACCGGCGCCCGAACGTTCCACCGGTCGTGCGCATCAAGGCACCGCGCAGCGGCGAGACCATCATCCGCGACAAGGTCCAGGGCGACGTGCGTTTTTCGAACGACGTGCTCGATGACTTCGTGCTGCTGCGCTCGGACGGTACGCCGACCTACATGCTCTCCGTCGTCGTCGATGACTTCGACATGGGTGTTACACATATCATCCGCGGCGATGACCACCTGACCAATGCTGCCCGCCAGCGGCAGATCATCGATGCCATGGGCTGGCCCGAGCCCGTCTACGCACACCTGCCGCTGCTGCATGGCGAGGATGGGCAGAAGCTTTCCAAGCGGCACGGGGCGCTCGGCATCCACGAGTACCAGCATCTGGGCTACCTGCCGGAGGCCATGCGGAACTATCTGTTGCGGCTGGGCTGGAGCCATGGCGATGACGAGATCATCCCGACGTCACAGGCAATCTCGTGGTTCAACCTCGAGAATATCGGGCGCAGTCCGTCGCGTGTCGACTTCAAGAAGCTCGAGAACCTGAATGGCCACTACATGCGGCTCGAGCGCGACGAGGTGCTGGCCGATGGCGTCGCGGCGCAGATGGCACGCGGTGGCGTCACGGTGTCGGCGCCGGAGCGGGCGCGGCTCCTGCTTGCCATGCCCGGGCTGAAGGAACGGGCCAAGACGCTGGTCGAGCTTGCCGCGAGCGCGTCCTACCTGTTTGCGCGCCGGCCGCTGGCGATCGATGCGGCGGCGGCCAAGATCCTGACGCCCGAGGCCCGCAAGGTGCTCGGCGGGCTGCATGACGCGCTGTCATCTTCGCCTTGGACGGTCGAGGCGCTGGAGGCCGCGACCAAGGCCTTTGCCGAAAAGGCGGGACTGAAGCTTGGCCTCGCTGCACAACCCCTGCGCGCTGCGTTGACCGGAAAATCTACTTCTCCGGGCATTTTCGATGTGCTTTTCGTGCTTGGCCGCGAGGAATCCCTCGCCCGCATTAAGGACCAGGTAACCGGCGATGGCCTGAATCCCCGGTGATGGAATGCTGAATGACACCTACCGCGTAAATCGGATTTAATATATTGCGATGCACAAATGCGACCAGTCGTCTGGTCCAGCGTCGTGGCAAAGGAGACCGTCCATGTCGAAATCACCATCCGCCCCGAAAGCCGCCGGCAAGGCCAGCCTGACCGTTGGTGGCAAGACGCTCGAGCTCCCTGTTTCAAGCGGCACCGTTGGGCCGGATGTCGTCGACATCCGCAAGCTCTACGGTGATGCGGGCATCTTCACCTACGACCCCGGCTTCCAGTCGACCGCAAGCTGCGAGAGCGCGATCACCTATATCGACGGGGACGAGGGCGTGCTGCTCTATCGCGGCTACCCGATCGACCAGCTCGCCGAGCAGAGCGACTTCATCGAGGTCTGTTACCTGCTCCTGCACGGGGAGTTGCCATCTGCGGACAGGCTGAAGGCCTTCCGCAGCGCCATCACGCGTCACACGATGGTGCACGAGCAGATCAGCATGTTCTTCCGCGGCTTCCGCCGCGACGCACACCCGATGGCGGTGATGTGCGGCGTGGTGGGCGCGCTCTCGGCCTTCTATCACGACTCGACCGACATCAATGATCCGCAGCAGCGCACGATCGCCAGCCATCGCATGATCGCGAAGATGCCGACGATCGCGGCGATGGCCTACAAGTATTCGGT
>JAGWXR010000045.1 GCA_018969785.1 Alphaproteobacteria bacterium | reverse complement strand
GCAGCGTGCCCAGCAGGCGATCCAGAACGTCAACCAGTCAGTTGCCTCCATGCAGGAGCGGCTCGATGCCGCCGAGCGCGTGAAGCAGCTTGCCGATGCCGCGTTCTCGAGTGCCGCGGATGCGCTGGCGCAGTCGGCGCGCGACCAGTCGAAGGCCTTCGACAGTCTCGAGACGTCGGTGCGCAACGTGCAGCAGCGGCTGAGCGACATCGAAGCCGGACAGGCCGAGTGGCCGGGCCGGGAATCGTTCGGTCGTCTCGAGGTGGCGCTGGGGCAGTTGCAGCGGCGGCTGGGCGACCTCGATGCCGAGCGTGACAGCCTGCCGAGCCGGGACACCGTGCTGCGGCTCGAGGCGGCCGTGCAGCAGTTGCAGAAGCGGCTTGCCGACATGGAAGCCACTGCGGGGAATTCGCCCGACAAGGCGGCGCTTGCGCGCCTCGAGGCCTCGATCTCGTCCATGCGTAACGAAGCCGTGGACACCGACCGGCGCACGCGCGAAGACATGACGCACATGGCCAAGTACATGCGCGACCTTGGCGGGCGCGTGGAAACGGTCGAGCGCAATGCGCTGTCGGTGGACGGACTTGGCGCGCGCTTCGATGCGCTGGAGGCCCGCTCGACGTCGATGTTCGACGAAATCCGTGGCCAGATGTCGGCCATGGATGCGCGGATCGCCCAGGCGACGTCGCCGAGCAATACGATTTCTCCGTCGGCGTTCGCCGCGCTCAAGGGCTCCGTGGAGGGCATTGCCGCACGTCTCGACGAGATGGGCAACCCTGCCGGCCAGCCGCTGGCGAAGTCGATCTCGGCCATCGAGACGACGCTGGGCGCGCTGACGAGCAAGATCGAGGAGAGCGATGCGCGGACCGTGGAGTCCGTGGGCACGGTCAATGCCGTGCTGCGGTCGCTGACGAACAGGTTCGATGACGCCGACAAGCGGCAGGCGCAGGCCATCAATGCCCTGACGATCCGCATCGAGGAGTCCGACCAGCGCGCCGAGGCGGGCGTGCGCGAAGTGAACGAGGCCGTCGATCGTGCGCTCGACGATTTCGGGCAGCGGCTCGAGGCGTCCGACAAGGCCAACAAGAACTCGATTGCGGCCGTGCGCATGACGGTGGACGGGCTTGTCGCGCGGGCGACAGAACGCGCCGTGCCGCTTGAGCCCGCGCAACCGCGGCAAACGTCGGTCGACGCGGCGCTGGATGCCGTGCGGGGACCGTTCCGCGAGGCCTCGGCACCGGTGGGCTTGCCGCCGTTCGTGTCGGGTCATGCCCCGACGCAGGATCGTTCCTTCCCGTCCGACCTGCCGCCGTTCCTCGACGACCTGCCGAATGGCGGCGGCGCGGCGCCCGGATATGGCGGGGGTGAGCCGGCGTCGTTCAATCCCACGACGCTGCCGCCGACCGACGACACGCCGCAGGATGGCGGGCCTGCGTCTCCGGTCAACAACGTGATCGAGCAGGCCCGGCGCGCCGCGCGTGCGGCGGCGCAGTCAAACGACGACAAACTTTCCACGCGCCGCAATGGTGCTGCCAATACCACGCCGGCGGCGCAGCAGCAGGCTGGCGGTGGCCTCGTGCGCCGTGTCATCGTCGGCCTTGGCGTCGTGGCCGTGGTCGTGGGCCTGGTTGCCATCTTCTTCATGTTCTTTGGCCCCTCACCGGAGCCTGCGACGGAAGGCAACGTCGCCGGTGGCGTGGACACCATCGTCAATCCGCCGGGGGAGCCCGCCAACCCGGCGCCCTCAGCGGTCAGTCCGGATCCTGCCGGCGTTGCGCCCGGGGCTGGTGATGTTGCGACCGATGGCGCTGCGTCACCTGAGGCGTCGCTGGTCCCGCCGGCCGAGGGTGCCGGCGTCGCCGAAGGCGCGCCGGTATCGCCGACCGATTTCATTTCCGGCACGTCGGCCCTGCCTGAGCGCTCGAAGAAGGAGACCGAGGTTGCCATCCTCGAGGCGGCTTCGGCTCGGGGTGAGGCACGGGCGCAGTACCTGCTCTCGCTGCGCTATGCCGAGGGCCGGGGCGTTCCGAAGGATGACACGGTTGCTGCCTCGCTTGCCTCCAAGGCGGCCGAGCAGGGGCTTGCCGTCGCGCAGTATCGCCTCGGCATGCTGCTCGAGCGCGGCATCGGCATCGAGAAGAGCATTCCCAAAGCCAAGCAGTGGTACGAGACGGCGGCCAAGCTCGGCCACCGGAAGGCGATGCACAACCTTGCGGTGCTGCATGCGGACTCGACGGTCGGTGCACCAAACTACAAGGAGGCCGTTCGCTGGTTCAGGGAGGGCGCTTCCTACGGTGTGACGGATTCCCAGTATAACCTTGCCGTGCTGCTTGAGCAGGGCATGGGCGTGGAGAAGAACCTCAAGGAGGCCCTGACCTGGTACAAGATTGCCGCGGAGCAGGGTGACACGGGTGCTTCGGAACGGCTCGATGTGCTGCAGAAGACAATGTCGCCCGCTGACGTGGCGCTGGCCCTCGATGCTGCCCGCAAGTTCAAGGCCCGGCCCGTCAATCCGACGGTGAACGAAGCGCCGGCGATGCCCTGAGGTCCCGGAGCCGGGGTCCCGCGTGCCCCGGTTTCTGCCTGGTGCGTCAGAGTGCGCGCAGGCATCGCCTGCCGCAGGTAAATGCGGGCTGGCCTTGAAGCCATGAGACGTTTATGCGTGAGACTGTCCCTCACGCATCAACCCTCTGCGCTGTGAACCATGGAGATCTATCTCCCGATCGCCGAGATGCCGGTGAATGTGCTGCTGATCGTCGGCCTGGGTGCGGCGGTCGGTTTCCTGTCGGGCATGTTCGGCGTCGGCGGGGGCTTCATCCTGACGCCCTTCCTGATGTTCTGGGGGATTCCCCCGGCGGTGGCGGTGGCAACGCAGTCGCCGCAGATCGTGGCCTCGTCGGTCTCGGGTGTGGTCACGCATTGGCGCAAGGGCAATGTCGACTTCAAGATGGGCGGCGTGCTTCTCACGGGCGGGCTTGGCGGGTCGGTGATCGGCATCCACCTGTTCAACGCGCTGAAGGCGGCGGGGCAGGAGGATCTCTTCATCTCGCTGGCCTACGTGATCTTCCTGGGTTCGGTCGGTGGCCTGATGATGTGGGAAAGCCTGCAGGCCGTGCGGCAGAGTGGCGGCGATGCGCCGGTGTCGCGGCGCGCGGCCGGGGCGCATCACTGGGTGCACGGGTTGCCGCTCAAGGTCCGCTTCCACAGGTCGAAGCTCTACATCTCGGCCATCCCGCCGCTGCTGCTTGGACTGCTGATCGGCGTGCTGAGCGTGGTGATGGGGGTGGGTGGCGGCTTCATCCTGGTCCCGGCGATGATCTACCTGCTGCGCATGCCGACCTCGGTCGTGGTGGGGACATCGCTGTTCCAGGTCGTGTTCATCGGTGCCTTCTCGACACTGCTCCACGCGGTGACCAACCAGAGCGTCGATGCGATCCTGGCGGGGTTGCTGATTGCCGGCGGTGTCGTCGGCGCGCAGTTCGGGGTGCGCTTCGGCGAACGGTTGCGCAGCGACTGGATGCGGCTCTGCCTCGCCGCGCTGCTGCTCATGATCTGCGTGCGCCTTGGCGTCAACCTGGTCTGGCCTCCGGGCAACCCCTACAGCGTCAGCGTGGAGGCGTTGCAGTGAGGGGGGCGGCTGTCGCCATGCTGCTTGGGTTGCTGGCGCTTCTGCCGGACGTGCAGGCGGAGGAGCTTGCGGCCGGAATCTCGCGGGACAAGATCGAGATCAACTCGCGCTTCACGGGCACGGATGTCGCCATATTCGGTTCGGTGGAGCCTGCCATCGGCGAGGTGGTGCTGGGCGACCGGTCGCGGGACATCATCGTCGTCGTCCGCAGCGACCGGCTTTCGCGGGCTGTGGTTCGCCGCAAGGCGCCCGTGGGGCCCGTGTGGGTGAACACGGACATGCTCGCCTTCGACAACGTGCCGGAGTTCTATTTCGTTGCCTCCAGCCGGCCGCTTGCCGAGATTGCGGAACCCGCGGTGCTGCAGCAGTTCCAGCTTGGTGTTCAGCAGGTTGACACGGGCCCCGGGTTTGGAGGCGGGCACAAGGCGGGCGAGTTCCGCGAGGCCTTCCTTGCCTCGCGGCTGGCACAGCAACTCTACTCGCAGCACGAGGGGGCCGTGACCTTCATGTCGCCCACGCTGTTCCGCACCACGCTGGCGCTGCCGCCGAACGTGCCGGCGGGCAACCTGAAGGTGAGTGTCTATGCGTTCAAGGACGGGCGCATCACGAGCTCGAATGCGATGACGCTGTTCATCGACAAGACGGGCATCGAGCGTGCGCTGTCGGATTTCTCGGTGCGCGAGCCGCTGCTCTACGGCCTCTCGGCGATCCTGGTTGCCGTTGTCTCCGGGCTCGTCGCTGCGGCGTTGTTCCGCGACCGCACCTAGGGTGACGCGCCGGCATTGATGCTCGACAAGGCGGGCGCAATCGCTACACTTCGTGCATGGCTGCACCCGTCGATATCTCCCAGTTCAAGGAAGCACTGATCGTGCTGGGATCGGCGGCGCTTGTCATCCCGGTTTTCCACCGCCTCAAGCTGAGCCCCGTGCTTGGCTATATCCTGATCGGCATGGTGGTCGGGCCCTATGGGATCGGCAGCCTCAGCGACGAGGTCCCCTGGCTTTCATTCTTCACCATTGCCAAGGAGGGCGCGATCTCGCACGCGGCCGAGTTCGGGATCGTGCTGCTCATGTTCATGATCGGCCTCGAGCTTTCGCTCGAGCGCCTGCTGATCATGCGCCGGCTCGTGTTCGGGCTTGGCAGCTTCCAGCTGCTCGCGAGTGCGGCGGCGATCGGGTCGGTGACCTACCTGCTGACGTCGGATGTCGCGATCTCGTTCATCGTGGGGCTGGCGCTGGCGATGTCGTC
This sequence comes from Alphaproteobacteria bacterium, assembly GCA_018969785.1. Taxonomy (GTDB): domain Bacteria; phylum Pseudomonadota; class Alphaproteobacteria; order Micropepsales; family Micropepsaceae; genus SZUA-430. Next base: position 8,614 of record JAGWXR010000045.1, on the reverse strand, counting down.
GACGGCGATCGTGACGCAGGTCCTTTCCCAGACGAAGCAGCTTGGCGCGCATCATGGAAGGGCGAGCTTTGCGGTGCTGATCTTCCAGGACATCGCCGTCATCCCGATCATGTTCGCCGTGGGCATCATGGGAGCATCGACGGGCGGGTCCATGCTGGTCCAGTTGGGCGCGGCCCTGCTGCAGGCGGGGGCGGCCATCGCACTCGTGATCCTGTCGGGGCGCATGCTGCTGCGCCCGCTCTTCCGGCGCGTGGCGGCGACGCAGAGCCCCGAACTCTTCATGGCGGCCTGCCTGCTCGTGATCCTTGCGATCAGCGTCGTCACCGCGCTGGCGGGGCTTTCGATGGCGCTGGGGGCGCTGATGGCGGGGCTGCTGCTTGCCGAGACGGAGTACCGGCGGCAGATCGAGTATACGATCGAGCCCTTCAAGGGCCTGATGGTCGGGGTCTTCCTGATCTCTGCCGGCATGAATGTCGACCTGGCGCGCATCCTGCTTGATCCGCTGGCGATCCTGCTTGCGAGCATGGGGCTTGTGCTCGTCAAGGCGCTGGTGGTGGTCGTGGGCGGGCAATTGTTCCGTGTTCCCGTGCCGGCGGCCGCGCGCGCGGGGCTTCTGCTCGGGCCCGGGAGCGAGTTCACGTTTGTCATCGTCGCGCTGGCCGTTGGCTCACAGGTGCTGCCGGCCGAGACGGGTTCGTTCGTGCTGATCGTGGCGGCGCTGACGATGGCCCTGATCCCGGCGCTGCATGGCCTGGGGCGTCGGGTCGAGCGGCTCGCGGCGGTTCCGGCGGTGCCCCATGCGGTCAGCCAGATCAAGCCTCCCGAGGACGAGGCTCGCCGCGTGATCATCGCGGGCTTCGGGCGGGTGGGGCGCGTGGTGGCCGAACTGCTGCGCAAGCACGACATTCCCTTCCTGGCGGTCGATTCCAATGTCGAGGCGGTGGCGGCGGCGCGGGACCAGGGCTATCCGGTTTATTTCGGGGACATCAAGCAACCCGACTTCATGCGGCTGTGCGGCATTGGCACGGCGCGGGCGCTGGTTCTGACGATGGATTCGCCGAAGGCTGCGAACGTGGTCGTGCAGGCGGCGCGGGCGCAGCGGCATGACCTTGTCATCATCGCGCGTGCGCGAGACGGGCGTCATGCGAGCGAGCTCTACCGGCTGGGGGCGACGGATGCCGTGCCCGAGACGATCGAGGCAAGCCTGCAGCTGGCCGAGGTGGTGCTGGTCGATGTCGGGATCGCCATGGGGCCTGCGATCGCCTCGATCCACGAGAAGCGCGCCGAGCTGAGGGGCGAGATCCAGGCGATGGCGCCGGGAGGTGCCAATCGGGCGCCGCCGCGCCGGCGGCTGCGCGAGGCGTGGCCCAACGCGCCTGCGCGCAACGATGATGCGACCGAAACGCCTGACTGAGCCCGCCTGCTGACGGCGTTGACGGGGTGCGACGCCGGCGCCCTTGCGACGGGCGGCATTGTTCCTTATTTGTTCGCGTTATGGGTGCCCGGCTGGTGACATTCAGGTGCTGCGCGCGCGGGGGCCAAAGATTTTTTAAAAGCACTGACGAAAGTGTATCTTGTGTAACAGCGAAATGAACGAAATCAGCGGGTTGGATGGTTAATCCCGCTGCTGCGACAGGGTCGTCCAGCCCGGGTTTTCAGCGGATCGTCGCCCTGCCACGTAATCCTTTTGGCCCCGGCTTGCGTTTCTCCCTTACGTCATGTTCGGGACGGTCCTGGCCTTGCGGGGTATTCCCACGGAAAGGGCGGAAATCCTCGATATTGACGCTTACGTCAACGGAACCTATGGTCCAACAAGCCTCGAGGAGGTGAACGATGAAGACCTTCAGCATCAGCCAGCTCTCTGAAGAGTTCGGCATCACGCCACGCGCCATCCGCTTTTACGAAGACGAAGACCTGATCAAGCCGTCACGGCAAGGCCAGTCTCGCATCTATTCGCCGCGGGACCGGGCAAGGCTTGCGCTGATCCTGCGCGGCAAGCGCGTGGGCTTCTCGCTGGTCGAGATCAAGGAGATGCTCGATCTCTACGACATGAATGACGGGCAGGCGACGCAGCTGTCGCATGCGATCAAGAAGTTCAACGAGCGGATCAACTCGCTCGAGCGGCAGCGCGGTGACATCGAGCAGGCGCTGGTCGAACTGCGGCAGAGCCGGGCGAGGCTGGAGGTGCTGCTGGCCGACAAGGGCACGCCTTCGCACAACGGTCGTGGCAGCGAGGCCGAACATGGCCGCCTCATCGGCTATGCGATGACGCCGAGCGCCCACGACTGAGAGAACCCGCAACGCCGGCAGGAGGGAAGCAATGGGAGTGCTGCAAGTCGAACGGCCTTCGTGGATGACGGAAGACCTGGTTGTCTTCGACACGGAGGCCCGGAAGTTCATGGAACGGGAGTGCGCGCCGCACGCCGAGAAGTGGATCAAGCAGCAGCACGTTGACAGGTCGGTGTGGCGCAAGGCGGGGGAGGCGGGGCTTCTGTGCGCCTCCACGCCCGAGCAGTATGGCGGGGCCGGTGGAAACTTTGCCCATGAGGCGGTGATCATCGACCATCTCGGGCGCATGGGCATCGACGGGTGGGGCATCACGCTCCATAATGCGATCGTTGCGCCCTATGTGACGCATTACTGCTCGGAGGATCAGAAGAAGCGCTGGCTGCCGCGGCTGGCGTCGGGCGAGCTCGTCGGCGCGATCGCGATGACAGAACCGGGGACAGGATCAGACCTGCAGTCGGTCCGGACGACGGCGCGCCGGGACGGCAACGAGTATGTCATCAATGGCTCGAAGATCTTCATCACGAATGGTGGCACGGCCAATTTCATCCTGGTGGTCGCCAAGACGGATCCGACACAGGGCTCGAAGGGCATCTCGCTGATCGTCGTGGAGACCGACGAGGTCGAGGGCTTCCGCCGTGGGCGCGTGCTCGACAAGATCGGGCAGAAGGCCAATGATACGGCCGAGCTGTTCTTTGACGACGTGCGGGTGCCGGCCTCGAACGTGATCGGGCCGGGCGAAGGGCAGGGCTTCGTGCAGCTCATGCAGCAGCTGCCGCAGGAGCGGCTGATCATCGCGTTGCAGGGCATGGCGGTCATCGAGCGCGCGCTCGAGACGACGATTGCCTATGTCAAGGAGCGCCGCGCGTTCGGCAAGAACCTGATCGATTTCCAGAATACGCAGTTCAAGCTGGCGGAAGCCAAGACTGAGGCGACGGTCGCCAAGATCTTCTGCAACCACGCCACGCAGCTTCTGCTCGACGGCAAGCTTGATCCCTACATGGCGTCGATGGCGAAGCTCTGGCTGACGGAAGTGCAGTGCCGGGTCGTTGATGAATGCCTGCAGCTGCATGGCGGCTATGGCTATATGAACGAGTACCCGATCGCGCGCATGTATGCGGACAGCCGCGTGCAGAAGATCTATGGCGGCACGAACGAGATCATGAAGCTGCTCATTGCGCGCAGCCTCTGACCGGACGCCCGCATGTACAAGCCCAGCCACTTCGCGATGGACGAGCTTGCCGACCAGCACGCGCTGATCGAGGCCAACCATTTTGGCGTGCTGGTGGCGCAGGGTGATGACGGTCTCCTGGCGACGCATGTGCCCTTGATGCTGAAGCGGGATGAAGGGCGGCTGGGCACGCTCTATACGCACATCGCGCGGGTCAATGCGCAGGCGCGGCTCGAGGGCCGGGAGATGCTGGCCATCTTCACGGGCCCTCATGCCTATGTGTCGCCCTCGTGGTTTCTCGAGCGGTCGATCAATGTGCCGACATGGAACTACACGGCCGTGCATTGCCACGGGGTGATGGAGGCCTGTCCGGGGCCTGCGGTCGAGCTCCTGGGCTCGATGGCGGCGGCGCATGAGCGCGGGCGCGTAGGAGGTTGGAGCATGGACGAGCTCGATCACCGGGCGCGCGAGAGCCTTGCGGCTGGCGTCTTCGCGCTGCGCATGGAGATCCGCCACATCGAGGGCATCCACAAGCTTTCACAGAACAAGCCGCGCCTCGAGCGCGAGCGGGTGATTGCCGGCCTGAAGGCTGACGGCGCGCATGGCGTTGCCAGCCTCATGCAGGGCAATCTGGACAGGATCTGATTTCAGACAAATGGAGGACTACCGATGACTGACTGCTTCATCTACGACACCGTGCGCACGCCGCGCGGCAAGGGCCGCAAGGACGGCGCGCTGCACGAAGTAACGGCGCTCGAGCTTGGCACGCAGGTGCTGAAGGCCGTGCGTGACCGCAACAATCTCGACACGAAGGTCGTCGACGACGTCGTGTTCGGCTGCGTCGATCCGGTGGGCGAGCAGGGCTCGAACATCGCGCGCATTGCGGTCTTGAATGCCGACTATGCCGAGACGACGGCCGGCGTGCAGATCAACCGCTTCTGTGCCTCGGGCCTGGAAGCCTGCAACATGGCGGCCGCGCAGGTCATGTCGGGCCAGTCGGACATGACGATCGGCGGCGGCGTCGAGTCGATGAGCCGCGTGGGCATGGGTGCCTCGGGTGGCGCGTGGGCGACGGATCCTTCGATCGCCATCAAGAGCTATTTCGCGCCGCAGGGCATCGGTGCCGACCTGATCGCGACGATCGAGGGCTTCTCGCGCGATGACGTCGACGCCTATTCGGTCGAGAGCCAGAAGCGCGCGGCGAATGCCTGGAAGAACGGCTACTTCAAGAAGTCGGTCATCCCGGTGAAGGACATCAACGGCCTGACGATCCTCGACCGTGACGAGCACATGCGCGCCGACACGACGATGCAGTCGCTGGCCGCGCTGCAGCCCTCGTTCGCGATGCCGGGCGAGTTTGCCTTCGACGCGGTGGTGCAGCAGCGCTATCCGGAAGTCGAGGCGCTGAACCACGTGCACCATGCCGGCAACTCGTCGGGCATCGTGGACGGTGCAGCGGCGGTGCTGATGGGCACGAAGGAAGCGGGCCGTGCGCAGGGCCTGAAGCCGCGCGCGCGCATCCGCGGCTTTGCCTCGATCGGCTCGGAGCCGTCGATCATGCTCACGGGTCCGTCCTATGTGACCGAGAAGGCGCTGAAGCGCGCCGGCATGACCGTGAAAGACATCGACCTGTTCGAGCTCAACGAGGCCTTTGCCTCGGTGGTGCTGCGCTTCATGAAGGTGCTCGACATCCCGCATGACAAGATCAACGTGAATGGCGGCGCGATCGCGATGGGCCATCCGCTGGGTGCGACGGGGGCGATGATCCTCGGCACGGTGCTTGACGAGCTGGAGCGGCGCAACCTGAACACGGCGCTGGTCACGCTCTGCGTGGGTGCGGGCATGGGAACGGCGACGATCATCGAGCGCGTCTGATACCGCGACACCAAAGGTCATACACACCCCTCCGTCTGCGGCTTTGCCGCAGACACCTCCCCCGCGGGGCGGGGGAGGAGAACAAGGATTGAAGAACATGGAACTCAAGGTATTCAAGTGGAACCAGGATGCTGACGGGATCGTGACCCTGACGTGGGACGATCCGGAGCGCAGCATGAATGTGCTGTCGAACAAGGCGATGGCCGACATCGCGGCCGTGATCCAGAAGGTAGCGGCTGACGCGGCGGTGAAGGGTCTCATCATCACCTCCGGCAAGGCGAACGGCTTCTGTGCCGGTGCGGCGCTTGACGAGATGGAGAGCGGGGCTGCCGGCGTCGGTGCGCCCAAGAGCGAGGAAGAGCGCGTCAGGCAGCGCTATGAGGGCGTGCTGCAGTTCAACATGCTGCTGCGCAAGCTCGAGACGTGCGGCAAGCCGGTGGTTGCGGCCATCAATGGTCTTGCGCTTGGCGGCGGGCTCGAGGTGACGCTGGCCTGTCATTACCGCGTCGTGGCCGACAATCCGCGCATCCAGCTGGGCCTTCCGGAATCGAAGGTCGGCCTGCTGCCGGGTGGCGGCGGCACGCAGCGCCTGCCGCGCCTGATGGGTGCGCAGGAGGCCATGGGCCTCATCATGCAGGGCAACTCGCTTGACCCGAAGACGGCTCTGGCCAAGAAGGTCGTCCACAAGGTTGTTCCGGCCGAGGAGCTGATTGCCGAGGCCAAGCGCTGGATCAAGGAAACGCCGAGCGCCGTGCAGCCGTGGGACAAGAAGGGCTTCGAGGTTCCCGGTGGCCTGCCCAACGACAAGGGCGCTTCGACGGCGTTCACGATGGGCAATGCGCTCTATCGCAAGAACTCGTTCAACAATTATCCGGCGCAGCGCTACATCCTGTCGTGCGTCTACGAGGGCCTGCAGGTTCCGATCGATGCGGGCCTGAGGATCGAGGCGCGTTACTTCACGAAGCTGCTGATGGATCCGGCCTCGCGCAACATGATCCGCTCGCTGTTCCTGTCGATGCAGGACCTGGGCAAGGGCGCGCGCCGTCCGGCCAATGTGGCGCCAACGGTTGTCAAGAAGTTGGGCGTCCTGGGCGCGGGCATGATGGGTGCGGGCATCGCCTATGTGTCGGCACAGGCCGGCATGGAGGTCGTGCTGCTCGATACCACGCAGGAAGCGGCCGACAAGGGCAAGGCCTATTCGACGAAGCTGCTCGACGGGCAGATCGCGAAGGGTCGCTCGACGCCGGAGAAGAAGGAGAAGCTCCTGTCGCTGATCAAGGCGACGACCAGCTATGAGGACCTGAAGGGTTGCGATCTTGTGATCGAGGCGGTGTTCGAGAACCGCGAGATCAAGGCGGACGTGACGAAGAAGGCCGAGGCGCAGCTGACCGACAAGGCCGTGTTCGGATCGAACACGTCGACCCTGCCGATCTCGGGTCTTTCGGAAGCCAGCGTGCGTCCGGAGAACTTCGTGGGCATCCACTTCTTCTCGCCCGTCGACAAGATGCAGCTTGTCGAGATCATCACCGGCAAGAAGACCGGCCCGTATGCCCTGGCCATGGCGGTCGACTATGTGAAGCAGATCAAGAAGACGCCGATCGTGGTCAACGACTCGCGCGGCTTCTATACGTCGCGCTGCTTCGGTACCTATGTCGCCGAAGGGCAGGAGATGCTGGCGGAAGGCATCACGCCGGCGCTGGTCGACAATGTGGGCCGCATGACGGGCATGCCGCGCGGGCCGCTCGAGCTTGCCGATGACGTGGCGCTTGACCTTGCCTACAAGGTGCGCGAGCAGACGAAGAAGGACCTCGGCGACAAGTACGAGGCGGGTCCTGCCGACACGCTGATCGAGAACATGGTGGCCAAGCTTGGCCGCTTCGGGCGCAAGAACGGCAAGGGCTTCTATGACTATCCGGCGGATGGCGGCAAGAAGCGCCTGTGGCCGGGGCTCAAGGACATCGTGAAGTTCAAGATCACGACGTCGACGCCGGAACTCGTTGATGAGCTCAAGAAGCGGTTCCTCTACCGGCAGGCCATCGAGGCGGCGCGCTGCTTCGAGGAGAACGTGGTCACGGATCCGCGCGAGGCCGACGTCGGCGCCATCCTGGGGTGGGGCTTTGCGCCCTATACGGGTGGTCCGCTGTCGCTGATCGACACGGTCGGCACGAAGAAGTTCGTCGAGGAGTGCGACCGGCTTGCCCAGAAGTATGGCAAGCGGTTCCTGCCCGGCAAGCTGCTGCGTGACATGGCGGAGAAGGGCGATACCTTCTATGGCCGGTTCAATCCGGCGAAGAAGGCGGCCTGAAACCCATAAGCATGAAATCGGGGGCGTTCTGCGGCCTTTGCTGCAGGCGCCCCCTTTCTTTTTGTGGCCAGAGGGTCGTCGGGTGATGGTTGCCCCTTTGCCTGCAGCGGTCGGTCGTGGTAGCTGCGAGGCAAGTCAAAAAAGGATGGGAATTTCGATGTTCAGGGCTTTGTTCGGTTTCATGCTGGCCATCGGTCTTGTCGGGTCGTCTCTCGCGGCAGACCGGAAGATCGAGGACTTCTACGGCGCCTATCTGGGCCATGGCGCCGAGGAGCATGTCGGTGAGGCTTCGGCCGGCGACAAGCAGAAGCAGACGCGCTACAGCCAGGTCATCATCCGTCCGTCGGCCGAGAACGGGTTCACGATCGAATGGTCGACGCTGAAGCTGAAGGGCGATGACATACCGAGTGAGGCTGATACCAAGACCTATGTCGAGACCTTCCGGGGCACGGACAAGCCGGGCTTCTTCCGGGACGTCACGTCGGGCGATCCCAACCTGTTTCAGGATGCCGCGTGGGCCACGATCAATGGCGACACGCTGAGCATCGTTCAGGTATCGGTTTCCCCGGATGGAAACTATTTCGTAACCCATTATGACCGCACGCTGACCCCGAAGGGAATGGATGTGCGCTTCACCCGGTTCGAGAACAGTCGTATCGTGAGGGCGGTGAAGCTGAACCTGTTCAAGGGGCCGGCCAAAGTCGACTAGCGCGGGATTATTTCCCAAAGCCATCTGGTGCATTCATCGGGCGGGGTCGTGCAGCGGCCCGCTCTTTCCAAAGAAGGGATACGCACATGCGTCTTTCAATTGCGATCGGGTTTGCTGCAGCGCTGCTGGCTTCGGCTGCCCAGGCTGCCGACCGGAAGGTCGATGACTTCCTTGGCCGCTGGATCGGCACCGGCCAGGCGACCGAGGGGGCGGCCAACCCCGTTGCCACGCAGTCGCGCGACAGCGAGGTCATCATCGAGAAGGTGGC
>JAGWXR010000044.1 GCA_018969785.1 Alphaproteobacteria bacterium | reverse complement strand
GCATCAACGACGTGATGATCCGCGTGCTGCGCACCGGCATCTGCGGCACCGACCTGCACATCTGGAACTGGGATGACTGGGCCCGCAAGACGATTCCCGTCCCGCTGGTTGTCGGCCACGAATTCGTGGGCGAGATCGTCGACGTCGGCTCCAACGTCACCGAATACCGCAAGGGCGAGATCGTCAGCGGCGAAGGTCACATTGTCTGCGGCCGTTGCCGCAACTGCATGGCCGGCCGCTACCACATGTGCGCCAACACCTCCGGCGTGGGCGTGAACCGGACCGGCGCCTTCGCCGAGTACATCGCCCTGCCGATGACCAACATCTGGCATCACCACGAGGGCATCGACCTCGACGTGGCGTCGATCTTCGACCCGTTCGGCAATGCCGTGCACACCGCCCTGCAGTTCCCGGTCCTCGGCGAGGACGTCCTCATCACGGGTGCAGGCCCGATCGGCATCATGGCCGCAGCCGTGGTGCGCCAGGCCGGCGCCCGCTACGTCGTCATCACCGACATCAACGAACCCCGTCTCGCGCTGGCCCGCCAGATGAAGGTAGACCTCGCGCTGAACGTGAAGGAGATGTCGATCGCCGATGCCCAGAAGAAGCTCGGCATGCGCGAGGGCTTCGACGTCGGCCTCGAGATGTCCGGCAACCCTGCCGCCTTCCGCGACATGCTCGCCAACATGTGCCACGGCGGCAAGATCGCGATGCTGGGCATTCCATCGACCGACATGTCGATCGACTGGAACAAGGTCATCTTCAACATGCTCACCATCAAGGGCATCTACGGCCGCGAGATGTTCGAGACCTGGTACAAGATGTCCGTGCTCGTCCAGTCGGGCCTCGACATCTCCCCGGTCATCACCCACCGCTTCCACTACACCGAATTCGAAAAGGGCTTTGCCGCCATGAAGACGGGTTCATCGGGCAAGGTCGTCCTGAAATGGGCTGATCTCTGATGTATGGCAGCTACCGGAAGCACCTCGAGGAGACGCTCGCTTCCATCCGCTCCCAGGGCCTCGAGAAACCCGAGCGCGTGATCACAAGCCCCCAGGCGGGCCACGTGCGCGTGACAGGGGGCAGGCAGGTCCTGAACCTCTGCGCCAACAACTATCTCGGCCTCGCAAGCCACCCGGACATCGTCAAGGCCGCGCATGCAGCCCTCGACCGCTGGGGCTACGGCATGGCCTCCGTGCGCTTCATCTGCGGCACCCAGGAGATCCACAAGGACCTCGAGCGAAAGATCAGCGGTTTCCTCGGCACGGAGGACACGATCCTCTACTCGTCCTGCTTCGATGCAAATGGCGGCCTCTTCGAGACGCTTCTGGGCGAGCAGGACTGCGTGATCTCCGACGAGCTCAACCACGCCAGCATCATCGACGGCATCCGCCTCTGCAAGGCCGGGCGCGCCCGCTACCGCAACGGCGACATGGCCGACCTCGAGCAGAAGCTCAAGGAAGCATCCGGCGCACGCTTCCGCATGATTGCAACCGACGGCGTCTTCTCGATGGACGGTTACTACGCGAAGCTTGTCGAGATCTGCGACCTCGCCGAGAAATACGATGCCCTCGTCATGGTCGACGACAGTCACGCAACAGGCTTCACCGGCAGGACGGGCAGGGGAACCCACGAACGCGACGGCGTGATGGGTCGCGTCGACATCATCACCGGCACGCTGGGCAAGGCCCTCGGTGGTGCCAGCGGCGGCTTTACCAGCGCCCGCAAGGAAATCATTGACCTCCTGCGCCAGCGCTCGCGCCCCTATCTCTTCTCCAACTCGATCCCGCCTGCGATTGCCGCAGCCTCCATGGCCGCCATCGACCTTCTCGGTCGTTCGACGGGCCTCATGGACCAGCTCCACGCCAACACGCGCCACTTCCGTCAGGGCATGCAGCAGTTGGGCTTCAACATCCTGCCGGGCGAGCATCCGATTGTGCCCGTGATGCTCGGCGACGCGACCCTCGCAGCTCGCTTCGCAGCCCGCATGCTCGAGAAGGGCGTCTACGTGGTCGGCTTCTCCTACCCGGTTGTGCCCCAGGGAAAGGCCCGGATCCGCACGCAGATGTCAGCCGCCCTCACGCGCGAGGATCTGGACATTGCGCTCGCGGCCTTCGCCGAAACGGGCCGCGAGCTCGGCCTGATCGGCTAGGCATTCGGATTGATCAGGTACTTCTCGCCCGTCGCCCGCCGGCTGTAGGCAACGATCGTCTCGAGCTTCAGCGCCTCGGTCAGGGAAATCGTGCGGCTGTAGTGGCTGGCGAAAGTCGTGCTGATTTCGTCAGCCACCTTCTGCCTGAGCCGCTGCGCCTCCTGCGGCCCGATCTTCATCAGGAAGGGCGTAAGCAGCCACCCCCCCACGCCCCACGCAAACCCGTAGGAACGCGTAAGCTCCGTCGACCCCATGTCGAGCGCGCCATAGATATAGACCTGCTTGTGCGTGTTCGACCCGTAGCGGCTATAGGCCGGCGCGTTGCGGTTGGCGGCAATCTCCATGCTCGTCAGGATCTGGCTCGCAAGGCGTCCCCCACCGATCGCATCGAAAGCAAGCGTGGCCTTCGTCTCGACAAGCGCCGCCAGCAGGTCATCGCCGAAAGACGGCGCTGTCAGGTTGCAGACATGACGCGCCCCCAGATCGCGAAGGATCTTCTCCTGCGCCGCACTGCGCACCACATTGACCAGGCCGATACCCTCGTTGGCACACAGCCGCGCAAGCATCTGCCCGAGGTTCGAGGCTGCTGCCGTATGCACCAGCGCCGTGTGCCCCTCCCGCCGCATCGTCTCGACCATCCCGAGCGATGTGAGCGGATTGACGAAGCATGACGCCCCCTGCGCAGCCGTCGTCCCGGCCTTGAGAACCAGCACATCACCGGCCTTCGCCATCCGGAACTGCGAATACATCGCCCCTCCAAACGTCGCCACGGTCTTGCCCAGAAGCGCCTGTGCCGCAGGTGATCGGCCGGCCTTCACCACCGTTCCGGCCCCCTCGTTCCCCACCGGAAGTGACTGCTCGAAGCGGGCAGCCATCATGCGCAGGACCTGTTCCGGCATCTGGGCGGTGACGACCGTGCTTTCGCCGTCGCCCGTACTGCTCGCGCGGCTCATGTCGGCGGCGCCAATGAGCAGCCCTAGATCCGACGGATTGATCGGCGTCGCCTCGACCCGGATGAGCACCTCGTCATCCTTCGGTTCTTCCACGGGGATGCGCGCAAGCGACAGGCGCAGCGCGCCGTCCTTTCCCAGGAGCGATCGGATTTGCAGGCCGGTTGCGGGTACGTTGGTCACGGGTCGGGCTCTCCTTCAGCGATCAATGGAGTTCGAGAACCACCATGCAAGGCGCTGCAGGTCAAGGCCCGTCAGGCAGCACGCGCCCGTCCCGGGCGCTGCGCCCGCTTGCGGCCCGCTTCGATCTCCCGCTTGAGCTCGGCGCAATAGATGTCGAAGTTCACCTGCTGCGTATGCCGGCGTGACTTGTAGTACTTGCCGATGTCGCGCGCCTCGTCCCGCCTGATGATCTCTTCCATCTCCGCAGGCGAGGGCAGGGCGCATTCACCGGCAAGGACCGACGAGACCCATTTGGCCTGCTGCTCGGCAAAATTGACAAGCGTCGGCAATGGCTGCGCAAGCCCCATGAAGAACAGGTTCGCAATGCCGGGCTTGCAGATGCGCTTGAACAGGGCGACATGGTTGTCCACCACCTCGACGACCGACCGGTCGAGGAACGGAAACGTGATGTTGTAGCCTGTGGCATAGATGATGGCGTCAATGTCCTCGACGCTGCCATCCGTGAAGCGCACCTGTTTGCCCATGAGCTCCGCGATGTTCGGCTTCACCGTGATGTCCCCGCATCCGACCCGCGTCAGGAACTCGCCCGAAACCGAGGGATGCGCATCCGCCGGATGGTGCTCGGGCTCGGGCAGCCCGTAATCCTTCATGTGTCCGACAGCCCGCACGATCATCCGCTTGATGATCGCGCGCATCAGGAACCGCGGCATCCATGTCGGCATCACGCCTTTGTCGGGTACCTGTCCGTTGATGTACTTGGGAAAGATCCAGACGCCACGCCGCGCCGCCACGAAGAGCTTCTGCGCGATCGGGCGCTGGGACAGTTCCGAGGCAATATCCATCGCGCTGTTGCCCATGCCCACGACCAGCACGCGCTTGCCGCGCATGTCGACCGGCTCGAACGGGTCGATATAGCGGTGGCTGTGGAAGCTGGGTCCCTCGAACGCGCCACGAAAGGACGGAATGTGCTGGTCCCAGTGATGCCCGTTGGCCACCACCAGCGCGTCATAGTCGCGCGTCTCGCCCGTCGAGAGGCTGACCCGCCAGCGACCGTCACTCATGCGCTCGGCCTTCGTGACCTCCGTGTTGAACGTGATCCGCGGCTTGAGGCCAAACCGGTCGGCGTACATGTTGAAGTACTCAAGCACCTGCGAATGGTGGGGGTAATCCGGATAATGCGCCGGGATCGGCAGGTCCTCGAACTGCATGCGGTACTTGGAAGTGTCGATATGCAGCGACTGGTAGCACGCCGAGCGGCCGTTCTTGTTCCTGAACACCCAGTTCCCGCCGATCTGGTCGCTCATCTCGAAGCAGTCGAAGGCAATCCCTCTGTCGGCTAGGGCCTTGGCGGTCGTGAAGCCGGAACATCCGGCACCAATGATGCACACTTTGGGTAACATGTGAAAACACCCTGCTTCGCTGTGCAAGCAGGGCACCGGATCCCGGCCTCTGTCAAGGCACCGGGTTCCGTAGCGCCCGATCGGGGTTCAAGGTCCGAAGCACGGTGGCATCATCACCAAAAGACCATGTCCCCGGATTGTAGGTCATCGGACTGTGAAATCGCGGCGCATCGGATGCTCTGATTTCCGTCCGCGTAAGCGGTTGCATGAAAATGATTTCATCGAGATTGCGGGCTGCAAACGAAAACAGGTGCACCATCTGATGATCCACAGTCACGATGTGACCCGTATTGGTACCGTTCGGATGTGCACGACGCACAACCCGTTCCATCATTGAGGAGATACTGAATGCGCAAGATTTTCGGCGCCATGGTGGCGCTCGCCCTTGTGGCCCCTGCCTTCACCGTTCCGGCCGTCGCCGGCGGCAGCAAGTCCTATGCAACCAAGCCCGCAGCCGAAGCCCAGACGATCGTCGCGATCGCTGCTTCGAACCCGGACTTCTCGACGCTCGTCACGGCCCTGAAGGCTGCAGAGCTGACAGACGCCCTGTCCGGCGCTGGTCCGTTCACGGTCTTCGCGCCGACGAACGCTGCCTTCGCGGCGCTCCCGGCGGGCACGGTCGAGAACCTGCTGAAGCCGGAAAACAAGGCCAAGCTGCAGGCGGTCCTGAAGTTCCACGTCCTCGGCGCGGCGATTGAATCGTCGGCCCTCGCAGGCAAGACGCTGACCTCGCCGCCGACCCTGCAGGGCGGCACGCTCGCAATCGACGGCAAGAACGGCGTGAAGGTCGCTGGCGCCAATGTCGTGAAGGCCGACATCCGCGGCTCGAACGGCATCATCCACGTGATCGACAAGGTCCTCCTGCCGGCGAACTAGGCTGGCTTCCCCGGGGCAGGCGGCTTTCGCAGGAAAGCCGCCTGTCTTTTTTTGTCCGCACAGCCTCAACCAAGGCTTGCCACGGCGCGTCCCCCCTCTCGCCGTGAGGGATTGTGGCGGGCCCCTCATGACAGGCGATTGTCTTCGTCGCCGCGTTGCTGTAGCCACCACGCAAATCCTGCCGCTTGCGGCCAGTTCAGGGGACACCCATGCGCTTCAACACAAGACTTCTCGTCATCACCGCACTCCTCGCGGCAGCACCGGCCGCCGCCGACGAAGGCATGTGGCTTCCATCCCAGGCACCTGAAATTGCGGCCCAGATGAAGAAGTCAGGCCTCAAGCTCGACCCCGCCGCCCTGTCAAACCTTTCGACCGCTCCAATGAACGCGATCGTCTCGCTCGGCGGTTGCTCGGCGGCATTCCTCAGCCCGCAGGGGCTCGTGGCAAGCAATCATCACTGTGTCTACGGCTCGATCCAGTACAATTCCAAGCCCGGGCAGGATTACCTGAAGGACGGTTTCCTTGCGGCGACGCTCGCCGACGAACTTCCCGCCGCCCCCGGCTCGCGCATTTTTGTGATCGAGGAACTGAAGGACGTCACGGCGCAGATGCTCGAGGGCATCTCGGCCACGATGACCGGCCGTCAGCGCTATGACCGGATCGAGGCCAACCAGAAGACACTCGTGCAGGCCTGCGAGAAGCAGCCAAGCCGGCGCTGCGACGTCCGCGCCTATTACGGTGGCTCCACCTACTTCCTCCAGCAGATGCTCGAGATCCAGGACGTGCGCCTCGTCTATGCGCCGGCGGGAGCCATCGGCAACTTTGGTGGCGAAGTCGACAACTGGCAGTGGCCGCGCCACACGGGTGACTTCGGCTTTTATCGTGCCTATGTCGCGCCGGATGGATCCTCGCGTCCCTTCGACAAGGCGAACGTCCCCTACAAGCCCAAGAGCTGGCTGAAGGTGTCGGCCAAGGGCCTCACGGAAGGCGACTTCGTCCTGCTCGCAGGCTTCCCCGGCACGACCGAGCGGCATCGTACCGCCGCCGAGGCGAAGGCCTTCTTCAGCGACCTCTACCCGCTCCAGCAGCGCCTGCTGGCCGAGTACTCCAACCAGATAAAGTCGGCGACGGCGGGCGATGACGCAGCGGCGATCAAGTATGCCAACGCGCTGCGCGGCGCCGACAACATCAAGAAGAAGCTCGAGGGCCAGCTCGCCGGTGCAGAGGCCATCGGCCTTCTCGCCCGCAAGGCGGCGGCGGAAAAGTCATTCCGGGACTGGGCCCTGAACCCGGCGCGCGCAGCCGAACTCAAGCCCGTGATCGACGCTCTCGACGCGATAGCGGCCGAATCCGCCGACGCGCGCCTTGTTGCAGCCCGCTATGGATTGCTGAACCGCGGGCAGCTGCTGTCAGCGGCGAGGACCATCTATCGCTGGTCGCAGGAGCAGGCAAAGCCCGACGCCGAGCGCGAACCCGGCTTCCAGGAGCGTGACCGCAGGCTCGTGACCGAGCGCCTGACCCAGATCGAACGCCGCTTCGATCCAAGGGTGGACCGCAAGCTCTTCGAGGCAGCCCTCGCAGAGTACCGGACCCTGGCGCCAGCCAGCCGCAATACGGCTTTCGATCGGCAGCTCGAAAAGACAGGCCTCGACCGCCTCTACGCGGACACCAGGCTGGGTGACACGCAGTGGCGCCTGTCGCTTCTCGCAAAGACGCCAGCCGAGCTTGCGTCCGACGCAGACCCCTTCCTGCGCCTCGCCGTGGCCATGTTCGAGACCGACATGGCGCGTGAGGCCGAAAGCAAGGAACGCGACGGCAGGCTCCAGGCGGCGCGCAGCGCCTACATGGGCGCCTTCCGCCGCTTCGCAGCCGCAGAGGGCCGGGCAGTCTATCCCGATGCCAATGGAAGCTTGCGCCTGACCTACGGCCATGTGAAAGGCCGCGCGCGCGACGGCGCTTCATGGACCGCCTTCACGACCGCCCGTGGCATCGTCGACAAGTACACCGGCGCCGAACCGTTCGACTCCCCGGCACGCCAGCTCGACCTCATCCGCAAGGGTGACTTCGGCCGCTACGCGCACACCGGATTGAAGACGCTCCCCGTCAACTATCTCTCGACGCTCGACATCACGAATGGAAACTCCGGCTCATCGACGCTGAACGCCCGGGGCGAGTTCGTGGGACTGGCCTTCGACGGCACGATTGACGGCATCATCGCCGACTGGTGGTACGACCCCTCGATCAACCGCACGATCCATGTCGACGTGCGCTACATGCTCTGGGTCATGGACCGCGTCGATGGCGCCAACAGGCTGCTCGGCGAGATGGAAATCGTCGGCCGCAAGTAAGCGCGCCGCCGACAGACCCTCATTACAGGGTCATCGAAACACGGGGCAGGGCGCCAAGCGCCCTGCGCTCGATCTCGTCATTCGACAGCGCTTGCTGCGTGAGGTAGGCCTGCTGGCCACGCGCCGGTGCGCCCGGCGTGTCGGGCGCGAAGAGGGACACCACGGTTTCCTCGACGCTTTCCCCGGCGATCGCCTCGTAGACCTCAGCGGCGATCGCGCCGAAGAAACCGGCAACCCCGCCAAACAGCGCACCGCCCGCCACGCGCGCAACCGGCGAGATTCCGTCATCGCTGATCGCCCGGTAGAGCGACCCGACGATGGGCAGGTGCTGCAGCGGGTTCACGATGTCGATAAGGTCGTCAAACCCGAACTCGGTTGCAGTCGTCTCCGGCCCGCCCGGCGTCCGGGCGCCCGGCAGGGAATGCACCGCAACTGTGGTCCCGATCATTGGCATGGACCCCATCAAGCAAGCTCCGCGCCATGCCTGTGGTTTCCTTGCCGCGCCTCGGTTCTCGGCAAGGCGGTCGATTGCTGCCCGGCAGGAAATGCCTAGAGCAGGTGACCCGAGCGATCCTTCTTGGTCGCAAGATAGGCGGCATTGTGACGGTTGGTCGGGAACTGGTGCGCCACGCGCTCCACCACGGCGATCCCCTTCTGCCTGAGCACGTCTACCTTGTCAGGGTTGTTGGTCATCAGCTGAACGGACGAATACCCAAGGTGCTTGAGGATCTCGGCCGCAACCGCAAACCGCCGCTCGTCGGCCTGGAAGCCCAGCCGCTCATTCGCATCGATCGTGTCGAAGCCCTGGTCCTGCAGTTCGTAGGCCTTCAGCTTGTTGATGAGTCCGATCCCGCGTCCCTCCTGCGCGAGGTAGAGCAGGATCCCCGCGCCCTGCTTGCCGATCGCCGCAATCGCGCCGCGCAACTGGTCCCCGCAGTCACATTTGAGCGAACCCAGCAGGTCCCCCGTAAGGCACTCCGAGTGCAGGCGCACGAGCACGGGACCCGGTGGCTCGGGGTTGCCGATGATGAGGGCCAGGTGTTCCCGCCCGCCGGCCTCCGGCCGGAAGGCAAGCACGCGCGTGTCCTCGGCCCCGGCCAGCGGCAGCTGCGCGCGCGCAACGATCGCAAGGCGCGCATGCGAGGCCTCTTCGGTGAAGTCGATATCCCCGGCGCTGACGTCGACAAGGTTCCACGCACGGGCAAGGCGCTTGGCTGTTGCCGCGGCCAGCGGATGCACCACGAGCGACGGCAGCAGTTCGGCCTGCCTGGCAAGGCGAAGCGCCGGAAGGATGGTGGCAGGCAAGGGCTCCCGCAGGGCGGTCCACGGGCCCATCAGCGGATCATGCAGGTCACGGGTCGGATCGGCCAGCGCCCGTGCCGCGCGGGCAGGGGCGTCTTCCGGCAAGGCCACCCGCACGGCATCCTTGGTATAGAGCCGGATCTTCAGCGTCCGCGCACGATTATGCGTCAGCACGATATGGCCCGGTGCGCGGCACCACGCGCGCATCAGCCCAAGCACGTCATCGCGCGCAAGCTCGGCCGCACAGGCCAGCAGCGCATCCTTGCCTGTCCCCGAGATGATGACGGGCAGGCCCGTGCGCAGGTCCTGGATGGCACGCCCCACCCGGACCGCCGGTGTCGAGATGACATTTGCGTGAGTTTTGCGCCCCTTTACCTTTGCAACCCCGGCTTTCTTGGCCTTGGCGCCTGTGCCTCGGGTGCGCGCGTTGGCGCTCATTCCACTCCCGCTCTCCAAACCGGATTTGGTATAGCCTACATATCCGGAGAGGCAAATCACTTGGCATCCAGGGCAGGCGGGCACCGATCGTAATGAGCAACCCCAGACGCATCCTACTGGTTGATGACGACAACGCGCTTCGGGCATCGCTGAAGGAGCAACTCTCGCTCCAGAACGAATTCATGGTTACGGACGCCGCCAGCGGCGCGGCGGGCATTGAGAGGGCAAAGGCGGATCCGCCCGACCTTGTCATCCTTGACGTCGGCCTGCCCGACATCGACGGGCGCGAGGTCTGCCGCCTCATGCGCAAGGCCAACATTCGCTGCCCCATCCTCATGCTCACCGGCCAGGACACCGAGGCCGACCAGGTCGAGGGCCTCGAGGCGGGCGCGAACGACTATCTGACCAAGCCGTTCCGCTTCAACATCCTGCTCGCCCGTATCAGGACCCACTTGCGCAGCCACGCCCACAGCGAGGACGCCGTCTTCCAGATCGGCCGCTTTACCTTCAGGCCGGCGGCCAAGGTCCTTCAGGGCCCGGATAACGCAAAAATCCGCCTGACCGAGAAGGAGACATCGATCCTGAAGTTCCTTTACCGGGCGGGCGACAAGGTCGTTCCCCGCGACACGCTCCTGCACGAGGTCTGGGGCTACAACCCGGCGGTCACCACCCACACCCTTGAAACACACATCTATCGTTTACGGCAGAAAATCGAGGCAGATCCGGCCCGCGCCAGCCTTCTGTTAACCGAAGGCGGGGGCTACCGCCTTGTGCCCTGACCCTCGCCCGGGGGCAGCCGCAGCGACTTTTTCTTGAAAGCCCCGAAGATACCTATTATATAGATCACACTATAAGGAACTTATCGGGGGCTCCCATGTCCTACAGCCTGGCACGCATTGCCTTGGCAGTGATCTTCGCTCTGGTCTCGGCAGTCGCCCTGGTGGGCGTGTCGGGCATGATCGTGTTCGCCGACCTTTCGACGCCCCGTCCCTCCGAGCTTGCGGCCGAAGCACTAAGCCGCGCCCCGTCAGTCAATCGGGTCCGGGAGTAATCCGGATGTCGAGATTGGGAACAGCCGCCGTCCTGCTCGCAGCGGGCCTCCTGCTTGCCGTCTACGCGACCTCGGGCCTGACGATTTCTCCCTTCGGCTTCGGCTCCTCGTCGGGACCGCTTGGCGGCATGGTGGCAACCAGGCCCGAAGCTGGGACAGGCTCGAGCATTGACCAGGTCTTCCGGGCGAGGCGCGTGCGTCTCGACGACCTCGTCGCAGAGGTCGAACTGGTCGTAGCCCCGGGGGAGGCCGTGCGCGTCTTGGCCTCAGGCAAGCCCGAAGCCATCAAGAAACTCCAGATCCGTCAGGTTGGCGACGAACTCCAGGTCGTCCAGTCGCGGGCCAACGGACAGCAATGGCAGGTCCTGGGCTGGACCGTGTTTGGCATCCAGGCCAACGAGGAAGAGGCCTCGGACCTCAAGCTCACCATAACGGCCCCGGCCGGCACCCCCTACGAGATCGAGGACTTGGTCGGCAAGATCAACGCAGGCGATCTCGACGCACCCCTGTCCTTGGGTGCCACGAGCGCCAGCGGCAAGATCGGTCGCGTGAAGTCTGCCGACGTCGAGATCTCTGGCAGCGGTGACCTCGAGCTGGCCGCCGTGGCCGACGGCCTGAAACTCGCCATCGCCGGTGCAGGCTCGCTCAAGGCCGCTGAAGTGAACGGCGCCGTCGAGGTGGCCATTGCGGGCTCGGGCAGCGTCGAAGTCGCGGCCGGCACCGCGAGCAGCTTCAATGTGGACATCGCCGGCACGGGCAACGTCGCCTTCAAGGGGCACGTGATCAATCCCAGCGTGAGCATCGCAGGCTCTGGCGAAGTCGTCCTGAACACCTATTCAGGCGAGCTTGAGCAGTCGATCATGGGCAATGGGAATGTGCGGATCCTCGGCGGTCAGCGCACCTTCTGAGCCTGCCGCAGGCGGCCTCCGGCCTACTCGTACCGCAGCGCCTCGATCGGATCGAGGCTGGCGGCCCGCCGGGCAGGGAAAAAGCCGAAGATGATGCCGACCGCCGCCGAGAACACGAACGCAACGATCACCACCCAGACGCTCAGCACGAAGGGCACGTCGATCGCATAGGCAATCGCTGCAGATCCCGCCAGCCCAAGCATCGCGCCGATCATGCCCCCGACGCAACTGAGCAGGATCGCCTCGATCAGGAACTGCAGGAGCACGTCGCGCTCCAGCGCGCCAATGGCCAGCCTGATGCCGATCTCCCGCGTTCGCTCCGTGACTGACACCAGCATGATGTTCATGATGCCGATCCCGCCCACGAGGAGGCTGATCGCCGCGACCGCTGAAAGCCCGGCAGTGAGCAGCGCCGTGGTCGATCCCACCAGTGCGGACACCGACTGAAGGTCGCGGATCAGGAAGTTGTCCTGTTCGCCCGCACGGATCCGCCGCCGTTCCCGCATCAGCGAGGCAAGCGCCTCCTGCACGGGCTTGACGCGCTCTGCGCTCACGGCAGACAGCCAGATCTGCTGCACGTCGTCATTACCCGTCATGCGGCGTTGCACCGCCACGATGGGCATGAGGATGATGTCATCCTGGTCCTGGCCGAATGTCGATTGTCCCTTGGGCGCCAGAACACCAATGACCTCGCAGGTCGTGGTCTGTCCCAGCCGGATGGAGGCCCCGAGCGGATTCTGGTGGCCAAAGAGCTCCCGCCGCGGCGTCTCGCCCAGGATACAGACAGGCCGTCCGCCCCGTTCCTCGCTCTCCGAGAACAGCCTCCCCTGGGCCATCGGCCAGTCCCGCACGATGAAATAGGGGTTCGTCGTCCCGTTCACCGGCACGAACCAGTTGTTCGAACCATAGACGGCCTGCGACTGCTTGATGGTCGAAGGTGCAACCGCAAGCACGCCCTGGATCTCGCGCATGATCGCCTGCGCATCCTCGACCTTGAAGGGCGTCTGTGGCGTGGCAGGTCCCGCACGCTGCGGCGTGAAGGGCAGCACGAACAGCAGGTTGCGCCCCAGCGAGGCGATGTCCGATGTCACCTTGAGCGTCAGGCCCTGGCCAAGCGTCACGACGGTGACGACGGCAGCCACGCCCACGATGATGCCAAGCGTCGTCAGGAGCGACCGCAGGATGTTGGCCCTGAGTTCCCGGAACGCCAGCTGCAGCGTGATCCAGATCATGCCGGCACGCTCCCGCGCGTCACGGTATCCGAGGCAATCTTGCCATCGCGGAACCGGATCTGTCGCTTGGCATAGGCGGCAATGTCATCCTCGTGCGTCACGAGAACGATGGTGATCTTGCGGGTCTGGTTGAGGTCATCGAGCAGCTTCATGATTTCATGGCTGCGCGAACTGTCCAGGTTTCCCGTCGGTTCGTCGGCAAAGATTACGGCAGGCTCGGTCACAAGGGCCCGCGCAATGGCAACGCGCTGCTGCTGCCCGCCGGAAAGCTCCGAAGACGTGTGGTTCGCGCGGTCCGACAGCCCGACGAGGTCGAGCGCCTTGAGGGCGGCCTTCCGGCGTTGCCCGACGGTTTCACGCCGATAGATCAGCGGCAGTTCAAGGTTTTCCCGGGCCGTCGTGCGCTTCAGCAGGTTGAACCCCTGGAACACGAAACCGATATAGTGCCGCCGAAGCAGCGCCCGCTGCGAGCGGTCAAGCGTACCCACATCGATCCCGCGAAAGAAATAGCGCCCGCTCGTGGGCGTATCGAGGCATCCCAGGATGTTCATGGCCGTCGACTTGCCCGAGCCGGACGGCCCCATGATCGCGACAAACTCGCCATCGTTGATCGTAAGGTCCACGCCATCGAGCGCGCGCACTTCGGCCTCGCCCTTGCCATAGATCTTCGACACCTTTTCGAAGCGGATCAGCGGGGCGTCGGTCATGCCGCGTTAGCGCCCCGAACCGGACTGTTGGTCGACGTCGAGGATGAATTCCTCGCCCGCCTTGACGTTGGGACTGGTGATCTGTGTCCGCTGGCCATCAGTGATGCCGAGCGTGACCTCCCTTGATTCCGGCTCCTTGCCCTTCACCTCGACCCACAGCTTGCCCTTGCCCGAGCTGATCGGGTCGGCCGGT
>JAGWXR010000043.1 GCA_018969785.1 Alphaproteobacteria bacterium | reverse complement strand
CATGCAGCTGCAGCAGGCGCGCCGCAAGCGACCCCTCGGTCGTCTTCACGGTGCCGCAGGCGACGAACGACAGGCGCGAGCCCGCAACATCGATGACGCCCCAGCCCGTCCGGCGCAGTCCCGGATCGAAGCCAATGATGCGCCGGGAGCCGGGGAAGATGGCCAAGAGACGTACCCTGTCTGTTCACGTCGGGGGACCATAGCGTGATTCGCCCTTGCGGAAGTGTTACAACCCGTTCGGTCCCCCGCTCGGAAGGGGTAGGCGTGAAGGAGAAAAGGCTCATGCAGCTGACAGCCCGGCTCATTGCGGCCCTGTCCCTTGCGATCCCGCTGGCAACCTCTGCCCACGCGGTGACGGTAAGCGAATGCGATGATTATCGTTCCGGCATCCAGGCCCTGGCCGAGCCTTGGGAAGCCAATAGCAGGACCTATCTGCGCGGCGCGGTCCGGATCGCACGGGTCGACACGGGCGGCGAACCCGCCTGTTGCAGTGCCCACCTGGTCGTCCTGACCACGAAGCCCGAGGACGAGGCGGGCCCGGCCGAAGCAGTTTGCAGGGTTATCAGCCAGAAGGACCAGTTGGGCTTCATGTCCATCGACTTTGCCTCGATCCGCTACAGCTACACCCCGGCAAACGGGCTTAACCTGCTCGTGCCGTTCCGGACCTATGTCGACGGGATAAAATCGACGCCCGGCGCCTTCCGGGTCCGGGTGGACCCCAGGACTGGCGTCATCACGGCGCGGTAGGCCGCGGCCCGCCCCATCTTGAAACGCAGGGGGCGTTTGGGGTTTATCTGCGGCCCAATTCCAACAATTGAGCCGGAAGTCTGGACCCATGGCAGGTCATAGTCAGTTCAAGAACATCATGCACCGCAAGGGTGCGCAGGACGCCAGGCGCTCGAAGCTGTTCTCCAAGCTGGCCCGGGAAATCACGGTCTCGGCAAAGCAGGGCCTGCCGGATCCAGAGAAGAACCCCAAGCTGCGCGCCGCCATCATCGCCGCCCGCAAGGAGAACATGCCCAAGGACAACATCGAGCGCGCCATCAAGAAGGCCCTCGGTGGTGACGCCGAAAACTATGAGGAGGCACGCTACGAGGGCCGCGGCCCCGGTGGCATCTCGATGATTGTCGAGGCCCTGACCGACAACCGCAACCGCACCAGCGGCGACGTGCGCTCGCTGTTCTCCAAGCATGGCGGCCAGATGGGCGAGACGGTGACCTACCAGTTCGACCGCCTCGGCCAGATCCAGTACCCCGCCGACAAGGCCACGCCCGACGAGATGCTCGAGGCTGCCATCGAGGCCGGCGCCGACGACTGCCAGTCCGGCGACCAGGCCCACGACGTCTATTGCGCCAGCGACAGCCTGAACGAGGTCCGCGAGGGGCTGGAAAAGCGGTTCGGACCTGCATCCCTCGCCAAGCTGGTCTGGCGCCCGCAGTCGACCGTATCGGTCGAAGGTGACGCGGCCCAGAGCCTCGTCAAGCTGCTCGAGGCGCTCGATGACCACGACGACGTCCAGAACGTTTACGCAAACTTCGAGATGTCCGACGAGACGCTGGCGAAGGTCGCGGGCTGACGGCGCTGAAGGCAAGCAGGGCGGGCCATCTGCAAGCCCCGCGTGTGGCTGCACCTGAAGTCTCTGTCATCTGCCGGTCTTCAGGCTTGGCGTCTGCACGCCTTTCGGGTTAGGGAAAGGGTGGGAGCGCCGGGACCTTTGGCCCGGAACAGAGCCCAAATTTGGACAAGTTGCCTTGGTCTGATCGCACCAGCTTGCCCCGCAAAGGGCCGCAAGGGCGCGGCCGGGCAGGTGGAAAGGACAGTCAATGGATATCGTCGGGTTCGCGCCTGCGCACGAAGCACTCTGGCTTCTTGGCGCCCTGGCCGACACGCTGTCGGCGGCCGCCGACGTCGCGTCCGCCGTGCAAGCGCCTTCGGCTGCGCCCGTCGACCCCGCCAGCGCGATCCCGCTGACACCCATCGGCGAAGCCGCCGGCGGTGCTGCGAAGGCCGGCGCCGAAGCCATCGACATGTCGCCCATGGCGCTCTTCATGAAGGCCGACATCGTCGTGAAGTCCGTGATGGGCATCCTGCTGCTGCTGTCGGTCTGGTCGTGGGCGATCATCATCGGCAAGTGGGCACGCCTGTCGACGGTCCGCAGCCAGGCCGATCGCTTCGAGCAGACATTCTGGTCGGGCCGCTCGCTCGACGATGTCTTCACCTCCCTCCAGGCGCGCCAGGACCATCACCCCATGGCGCAGGTCTTTGTCGCCGCCATGCGCGAGTGGAAGCGCTCCTTCGAGTCGGGCCCCGTCAACACGGGCCTGCTGCCCAGCGTCAAGGACCGCATCAACAAGGTCATGAACGTCACCATCGGGCGCGAGCTGACACGGCTGGAATCGTCCCTGGGCTTCCTGGCAACCGTCGGCGTGAATGCAACCTTCATCGGCCTGTTCGGTACGGTCTGGGGCATCATGAATTCGTTCCGCCAGATTGCCGCGAGCCACGACACCTCGCTGGCCGTGGTGGCCCCGGGCATCGCCGAGGCGCTGTTTGCAACGGCCATGGGACTGGTTGCCGCCATCCCGGCCTCGATCGCCTACAATCACCTGTCGTCTTCGGTGAACCGCATCGCAGCCAGGCTCGAGGGTTTCGCCGAGGAATTCTCGGCCATCCTTTCCCGCCAGCTTGACGAGAAGGCGCGCTGATGGCCGGCACCGTTTCAGGCGGCGGTTACAGGCGGCGCGGACGGGCAGGCGCCCACCGCCCGCAATCCGACATCAACATCACCCCGCTCGTGGACGTGATGCTGGTGCTGCTGATCATCTTCATGGTCACGGCACCGCTGCTGACACCCGGCGTGCCCGTCGACTTGCCCAAGGCGCGGGCAAAGCAGCTCAACGATGCCGACAAGGAGCCCCTGACCGTCACCATCGACCGGGAAGGCAGGATCTTCCTTCAGGAAACCGAAGTCACGATCGCCGAACTGGCCCCGCGCCTGACCGCGATCGCCCGCAACGGTTACGACCAGCGCATCCTCGTGCGCGGCGACACCGCTGTCGACTACGGCGCGGTGATGAAGGTGATGGGGGAACTGAATGTCGCCGGCTTCCGGCGGATCGGTCTTGTGACAGGCCAGCCCCGTGACACAGACAAGCAGCCACAGTAGGACCCCGGAGTCCGACCCGCTGTGGGGCGCCGCGATGCTCTCGGCGATGCTCCACGCGGGCCTGCTCGCCGCCGCGGTCGTGGCATGGCCGGCGCTCGCGCCGCCGGTGATCGTGACCTCCGACACGATCCCCGTGGATCTCGTGACGATCGCCGACGAGACCAACATCACCCCGCAGGAAGAGGCACCCGAGCCCGCACCCGAACCGCCGCCCGAGCCGGCCGCGGCCGAGGAATCCCTTCCCGAGGAGCCACCGCCGCCACCGCCCCCCGAGCAGGAGGGCTTCGTGATGGATGAGAAAGTCGAGCCGCCCAAGCCCGAGCCGAAGGTCGCGATGGCTGAGCCGCCGCCACCAAAGCCTGAAAAACCCAAGAAGGAAAAGAAGAAGGACGAGTTCGACATCGACCGCATCGCGAGCCTCATCGACAAGATGGACAAGGCGCCGCCCGCCACCGAGACCCGCGAGGGCGTGAAACCGAACGCAGCGCGGTCGGTCCGTGGCGCAGGCGCACGCACCGCGATGACCGCCACCGAGATCGATGCCTTGCGCGCGCAGTTGCGCAAGTGCTGGAACGTGCCTGTCGGCGCACCCGACCCCTCTGCACTTGTCTTCCGGCTGCGCATTTTCCTCAACCAGGACGGTTCAGTGGCAACCCCGCCCGAACTTGTGGATGAGGCCGGCATGTCCGATCCCTACTTCCGCGCCGCCGTGGACTCGGCCAAACGTGCAGTCCTCATGTGCAGCCCGTTCCAGTTGCCGCCCGAGAAATACGAAGCCTGGAACGACATCACGATTACTTTTGACCCCACGAAGATGGCGGGGTATTGACCCGCCGCCATCAAGGCCTTGCTCGCCTCGCCGGGCGCACAGGCTGCAGAAAACGAGGAGTGCAACGATGACCCCTGGATCACGCGCAGTCAGCCTCTGGGCCGCGCTGGTGCTTGTCGTGCTGGCCCTTGCGCCCGCGGCGAACGCATCCTTGCAGATCAAGCTCGACGAAGGCGTCGTCCAGCCGATCCCGATTGCCATCACCGACTTCGCTGCGCCCAATCCGCGCGACCAGCAGGTGGCTGCCGACGTGGCGGGTGTGATCCGCAGCGACCTCGAGCGCTCGGGTCTGTTCATGCCGCTCGATCGCGCCTCCTTCATCGAGAAGATCGCAAGTTTCGGCACCGTGCCCAACTTCAACTCCTGGCGCGTCATCAAGGCCGAGGGGCTCGTGACCGGCCAGGCGATGATCGTCGCCGGCGGCCTCCTGCAGGTCGATTTCCGGCTCTGGGACATTTTCGCCGAGAAGCAGATTGTCGGCATGAGCTTCAAGACGACGCCCGAGAACTGGCGCCGCCTTGGTCACCTTGTGGCCGACGCCATCTACGAGCGCCTGACGGGCGAGAAGGGCTACTTCGACAGCCGCATCGTCTTCATTTCGGAATCCGGCCCCAAGACCAAGCGCCGCTATCGCCTGTCGATCATGGACCAGGACGGGGCCAACCCGAGCTTCCTGACCAACGGCGAGCACATTGTCCTTTCGCCGCGCTTCTCGCCGACGACCCAGGCGATCACCTACATGTCCTACGAGCGCCAGGTCCCCTCGGTATTCGTCTTCGACCTTCAGACCGGACAGCGCGAGGTGATCGGCCAGTACGCGGGCATGACTTTCGCCCCCCGCTTCGGTCCCGACGGCAACAGGGTTCTCTTCTCCTACTCACGCGACAACAATGTCGACATCTATGCCGTTGACCTGCGTTCGCGCCGTCCCGTGCGCCTGACCAGCGATCCTGGCATCGATACCTCGCCGACCTATTCCCCGGACGGGACCCGGATCGTCTTCAACTCCGATCGCGGCGGCTCCCCGCAGCTCTACGTGATGGGTGCCGACGGGTCGGGCCAGAGCCGCATCTCGTTCGGCCAGGGCCGCTACACGACACCCGTGTGGAGCCCGCGCGGCGACCTCATTGCCTTCACCCGCCAGAGC
The DNA here is from genome assembly GCA_018969785.1 of Alphaproteobacteria bacterium. Taxonomy (GTDB): domain Bacteria; phylum Pseudomonadota; class Alphaproteobacteria; order Micropepsales; family Micropepsaceae; genus SZUA-430. Next base: position 8,706 of record JAGWXR010000043.1, on the reverse strand, counting down.
GGGCAGTCGTTCTCGATCGGCGTGATGCGCCCGGACGGGCAGGGTGAACGCATCCTGACAACCAGCTTCTCGGATGAAGGTCCCACATGGTCCCCCAACGGCCGCGTGATCCTGTTCACGCGCACAACCCCTGGTCGGGGTTCCGCAGGCGGAAGCTCGTCGATCTGGTCAATCGACCTGACGGGCCGGAACCTGCGGCGCGTGATAACGCCCGGAGACGCGTCCGATCCGGCATGGTCACCCTTGAACAAGTAGGGTTGCGACGCCCGTCACAGGCATTAACGGCGGTTTAGGAATAGTTTTCCCAACTCATCGGCTTGCCTTGCTCTTGCTTATGAATATGTCATAAGGCCACACTACAATCGCAATCATGTGTTTGCGCTGCTTTCAGCGCGGTAAGGGAGAATGCGCGATGCTTCGTTTCTTTGGTTCGCTCAAGGTGGCTGGCCTGCTTCTCGTGGCCAGCACGCTCGCGGCCTGCTCGACGACCGAACAGCCCACGGCGCCGGTGACGCCGACGCAGCCTTCGGCCTCGGCCATCAAGCCCGGCACCGCCGAGGACTTCCGCGTCAATGTCGGTGACACGGTGTTCTTTGATCTCGACCAGCACGCGCTGCGCGCCGACGCCCAGGGTGTGCTGCAGAAGCAGGCCGCGTGGCTTCAGAAGTTCCCCGCCGTCAAGCTCGTTGTCGAAGGCCACTGCGACGAGCGCGGCACGCGCGAGTACAACCTCGCCCTCGGCGATCGCCGCGCCTACGCCGTCAAGGAATACCTGGTCAGCCTCGGCATCGACGCTGCGCGCCTCCAGACCAAGTCCTACGGCAAGGAACGCCCGGTCTGCGCCGAGTCCGACGAGAACTGCTGGCAGCAGAATCGCCGCGGCTACTCTGTCATTCTCAGCGGCGCCAGCTCCTGACACCGGGACATTCCCGCGGAATTCCGAGGGGGGCCGAAAGCCCCCCTTTTATTTTTCTCCGGACTGCCCCAATTTCGCCAACGACATCAGGCCAATGGGATGTGACGACCGCAGCGCCACCGCGGAGCGCCGCACGGCGGCCTTGAAATCCAACTGACGGAGCCTTCGTCCATGTTCAGCCTAACCCCGATCCGGAACCTCGTGATGGCAGCCCTCGCCGGCGCCGCGCTCCTCGCCACCCCGGGCCTGTCGATGGCCGAGGACATTGACGCCGTCAGCGACAAGCTCGATCGCGTCGAACGCGACCTGCGCGAACTCCAGCTCGAGGTCTACAAGGGCCATCCCCCCGCCAGCCAGCCGGGTGGGGCGCCCGGCACGCCTGCCAGCGCCGCGCGCATCAACGACCTCGAGGAATCGTTGCGCGAACTGCGCGGTCAGGTCGAAACGCTTGCCTTCCAGATGCGACAGATGCAGGAGCAGCTCGAGGTCTCGCGCCGCGAGACGAATTTCCGCCTTGGCGCACTCGAAGGCGGCGCACCGGCCACGGCCATCCCCCCGTCGGCGCCGCAGGCCAGCGCGCCGGGCGCCAACGCGCCGCGGATACTCAACGTGTCGCCGAACGACGCCGGTTCGAATGCGGCCGGCCGACAGCCCGGCACGCTTGGCTCATTGCCGTCAGGTGACGTCGCCGACATCACGCCCGTCCTCTCGCCCCGTCAGCAGTATGACGCCGCGGTCGATCTTCTCAGCCGCGCTCAGTATGTGGAGGCCCAGTCCGCCTTCAGGGCCTTCGTGGCCGCCAACCCGAAGGAGGAACTTTCCGGCTCGGCCCAGTTCTGGGTGGGCGAAATCGCCTTCACGCAGAAGGACTACAAGGCGGCGGTCGTGGCCTTTGCCGACGTGATCAAGCGCTTCCCGAAGACGGTGAAGGCGCCGGATGCGATGCTCAAGCTTGGCTTGTCGCTGCTCGCATTGAACCAGAAGAAGGAAGGCTGCACGGCGCTCGGCGCCCTCAAGCCGAGATACCCCAACGCGCCCAAGCCCATCATCGAGCGGGCATCCAAGCGTTATGCCGAAGCGAAATGCGCTGCCGGATAGTCCGGACGCTCCGCTGACCGGCGAGGCCTTTGCCGCCACGGCCGAGCCGCTGCTCGGCCACGCGCCCTTCGCGATCGCCGTGTCCGGCGGCGCCGACTCCGTCGCACTCATGTGCCTCGCCGCCGACTGGCGACGCAACGCGGGTCATGCGCCCCCGCTGGTGATCACCGTCGACCACGGCCTGCGCGAGGGCTCTGCAGCCGAAGCGCGGCAGGTAGGGCGTTGGGCGGCATCTCTCGGGCTCGAGCACCTCACGCTATCATGGGAGGGGCGGGCGCATCACGGCAATCTCCAGGCCGAAGCCCGCCGCGCCCGCTATGCGCGGCTCGCCGGAGCGCTGGAGGCGCGCGCGATCCGCTTTCTGGCAACAGGCCATAACCGCGATGACCAGGCCGAGACATTCATGATCCGCCTCGCCCGCGGCAGCGGTCTTGCAGGCCTGTCCGGCATGAGCGCCCTTGCCGCCTTCCCGGGACGCCGCCAGCGCGACATGTGGCTCGTGCGGCCCCTGCTCGAAATCCCGCACGCAAGCCTCGTCGCAACCCTGCGCGCACGCGGCCAGTCGTGGATCGAGGATCCGAGCAACGCAAACCCGCGCTTCCTGCGCGCGCGCCTGCGCGAAGCCATGCCCGCCATGGCCGACCTCGGCCTGTCGCCCGATCGCCTCGCCGCCACCGCTGCCCATCTCGCGCGCGCCAACCGCGCGATCGATGGCCTCGTGGCAGAGTTGCGGCGTCGCGTCGTGCATCCCGATCCATGCGGCTACGTGCTGCTCGGGACCCCCGGCCTGCAGCACGCCCCCGACGAGGTGGCCCTGCGGCTCGTCTCAGGAATTCTCAAGACCGTGTCGGGCGAGGCCTACGCGCCCCGCTTTGACCGCCTGCTCGCACTGCTGCACTGGCTGCGCACCCCGCAGCCCGAAAACGGACGCACGCTCGGAGGCTGCCGCCTGTCGCGAAGGGACGCCGAAACCGTGCTCGTGGTGCGGGAGGAAAGCGCCATGCAGCGGGCAGGGCACATCCTGCGCCTCAAGCCGGGCGCGAGCGGCGTATGGGACGGACGCTTCGCCGTCGCGATCTCGCCGACAGCCCCTGAAGCTGAATACGAGGTAAAGCCCCTGGGCCCCGCGGGCCTGCAGGCGCTTGGCAGGGAAGCCCTGATGCCCCGGCACGAACCCCGGCGCGTCGCCGCGACCTGCCCGGCCGTTTGGCGTTCCGGGCGTCTCGCGGCCGCACCAACCCTTGGATTTGACGCCGGAATTGGGGCCACGGCCGCCTTTCTCCAAGCCTGACAGCGCTACGGCAGCCTTGCTTTCCCGGGACGTCAGAGGGGCAAGCGGTTCGAAATGTCCTGTGAACCCGACCGGTGCTAGATTGCTCTGGCATAGTCGGCCCTGCGCACCTATTTGATTAAGGCACGGCCTGAAAAGCTGAGCCGCCTCACTCCAAGCCTGGCAATGGATCCAAATGATCGGAAATCAGAACAACAATCTCAGGAATATCGTCGTTTGGCTCATCATCGGCCTCGTTGTGCTGGCGCTGGTGAACCTGCTGTCGGACCGCACGCCGCAGGTTGCGACGGCCGAAATTCCGATCTCCCAGGTCGTTGAGGACGCCAAGAGCGGCCGCATCGAGAACGTGACCTTCCAGGGCAGCCGCGTCTCCGGCAAGTACCGGGACACCGGCAAGCAGTTCACGTCCGTGGCACCGAAGGACATCTCGGCGATCACCTCCGAGCTCATGAACACCAAGCAGGTGACGGTGAAAATCGATCCGTCCGAAGCCGAGGGTTCGTCGCTTCTGTCCGTGCTCATCAACTGGCTGCCGATGCTGCTCCTCGTGGCGGTCTGGATCTTCTTCATGCGCCAGATGCAGGCCGGAAGCGGCCGCGCGATGGGCTTCGGCAAGAGCCGCGCGAAGCTCCTGACCGAGCGCCACGGCCGCGTGACCTTCGAGGACGTGGCCGGCATCGACGAAGCCAAGGAAGACCTCCAGGAAATCGTCGAGTTCCTCAAGGACCCCCAGAAGTTCCAGCGCCTCGGCGGCAAGATCCCGCGCGGCGCTCTGCTCGTCGGTCCCCCGGGAACCGGCAAGACGCTGCTCGCCCGCGCCATCGCCGGCGAGGCGAATGTGCCCTTCTTCACGATCTCGGGTTCCGACTTCGTGGAAATGTTCGTCGGCGTCGGCGCCAGCCGCGTGCGTGACATGTTCGAGCAGGCCAAGAAGAACGCACCCTGCATCATCTTCATCGACGAAATCGACGCCGTCGGCCGTCACCGTGGCGCAGGCCTCGGCGGTGGCAACGACGAGCGCGAGCAGACCCTGAACCAGCTCCTCGTCGAGATGGACGGCTTCGAGACCAACGAAGGCATCATCCTGATCGCGGCAACGAACCGCCCGGACGTGCTCGATCCGGCGCTCCTGCGTCCCGGCCGCTTCGACCGCCAGGTCGTGGTGCCCAACCCCGACATCGTCGGCCGCGAGAAGATCCTGCGCGTCCACATGAAGAAGGTGCCCCTCGCACCCGACGTGAACGCGAACACGATTGCCCGCGGCACGCCTGGCTTCTCGGGCGCCGACCTCGCCAACCTCGTCAACGAGGCGGCCCTCCTCGCCGCGCGTCGCAACAAGCGCATGGTCACCCAGCGCGAGTTCGAGGAAGCCAAGGACAAGGTCATGATGGGCGCCGAGCGTCGCTCGATGGTCATCGACGAGGAAGAAAAGCGCAAGACCGCCTATCACGAGGCTGGTCACGCGCTGGTCGCCCTCCATTGCCCGGCCTCCGACCCGATCCACAAGGCAACCATCATCCCGCGCGGCCGCGCGCTGGGCATGGTCATGCGCCTGCCCGAGCGCGACAGCTATTCCTATGCGCGCGACAAGATGTACGCCAACCTCGCCGTCGCCATGGGCGGTCGCGTCGCCGAGGAGATCATCCTCGGCTACGACAAGGTGACCTCCGGCGCTTCCGGTGACATCCAGATGGCAACGGGCCTTGCCCGCTCGATGGTCACGAAGTGGGGCATGAGCGACCGCCTTGGTCCGCTGCTCTACGCGCAGAACGAGGAAGAGGTCTTCCTTGGCCATTCGGTTGCCCGAACGCAGAACGTCTCCGAGGCCACCGCCCAGCTGATCGACGAGGAGATCCGCCGCTTCGTCGAGGAGGCGCACGAGAAGGCCCGCAAGATCCTGACGGACCATCTCGACGACCTGCACACGATTGCCAAGGCCCTGCTCGAATACGAAACCCTGTCGGGCGACGAGATCCGGGCACTCCTGCGTGGCGAGGCCATCGTGCGCGAGACGCCGCCGGAAGAGCCGCAGATACCCACGCCGCCACCCTCGTCGGTTCCCGTCACGGGACGTCCGCGTGGACCTGAAGGCGCGGGTCCGCAGCCCGAACCCCAGCCCAGCGCCTGACGGCGCTGGCATGGCGACCTTCGCCCGGCCCGCGATCTTCGGGATCGTCAACATCACGCGTGACTCTTTTTCGGATGGCGGCCGCTTCCTCGCGGCCGCCGACGCCGTGCGCCACGCAAGGGCGCAGCTTGATGCCGGCGCCGACATTCTCGACCTCGGCGCCGCCGCCTCCAACCCGTCAGCCGAACCGGTCACCCCCGAGGAGGAAATCGCCCGCCTCGAACCCGTGCTGCACTCCGGCATCGACCCCGCGCGCATTTCAGTCGACAGCTTCGCCCCACAGACGCAGGCCTGGGCGCTCGACCACGGAGCGGGGTGGCTGAACGACATCCAGGGCTTCCCTGATCCGGGCCTCTATCCGCGTCTCGCACGCTCGGGCGCGCGCCTTGTGGTGATGCACAACATCACGGGACGCGGCATTGCGCGCGTCACCCAGACGGATCCCGCGACCATCATGGAGCGGCTCTTTGCCTTCTTCGATGCGCGCGTGGAAGCCCTCTGCGCTGCAGGCATCGAACGCGTGCGCCTCGTTCTTGATCCCGGCATGGGCTATTTCCTCGGCAGCGATCCCGAAGTCTCGCTCGCCGTGCTGCGTCGTCTTCCGGAACTCCGGTCGCGCTATGCCTTGCCGTTGCTGGTCTCCGTCAGCCGCAAGTCGTTCATCCGCAATCTTGCGCAAGTGGATACGCCAGGGTCTGGCGCGGCAACCCTGTCCGCGGAACTGTTTGCGACAAGCCGCGGGGCTGGTTTCATCAGGACCCACGACGTCGCCGCCCTCAGGCAGGCGCTCGACGTCTGGCAGCCGCTCCAAGGGTAAATTCCGCTTAATTCCTCAGGAAAAGCCATCCCGCGGCTTTCGCTATTTTTCAGGAAACTGTGGTAGAAAACGCCACGTAAACGACACTTCGACCGGAGCACCGGATGAGCCGGAAATACTTTGGAACCGACGGTATTCGCGGCAAGGCCAACGCCACCATGACCGCCGAGACCGCGCTGCGCGTGGGCATGGCCGCGGGCCGCTACTTCACGCGCGGTGACCATCGCCACCGCGTCGTCATCGGCAAGGACACACGCCTCTCGGGCTACATGATCGAGACCGCCCTCGTCGCCGGCTTCACCTCGGTGGGCATGGACGTCTTCCAGTTCGGCCCGCTGCCCACGCCCGCCGTGGCCATGCTGACCCGCTCGCTGCGTGCCGACCTCGGCGTGATGATCTCGGCCTCGCACAACCTCTACGAGGATAACGGCATCAAGCTGTTCGGGCCCGACGGCTACAAGCTGTCCGACACGGTGGAAGGCGAAATCGAGAAGCTGATGGATGGCAGCCTGCGCGAGGGCCTCGCCGAACCCAGCCGCCTCGGCCGCGCCAAGCGCATCGACGATGCCCAGGCGCGCTACATCGAATTCGCCAAGCGCACCTTCCCCAAGAGCCTGCGCCTCGACGGCTTGCGTATCGTGGTCGACTGCGCCAATGGCGCCGCCTACCGCGTGGCCCCCGAAGTTCTCTGGGAACTTGGCGCCGAGGTGATCAAGATCGGCGTCGACCCCAACGGCTTCAACATCAACAGCGAGTGCGGTTCGACCGCACCCGCGCTGATGTGCAACCGCGTGAAGGAAACGCGCGCCGACCTCGGCATCTCGCTCGATGGCGACGCTGACCGCGTCGTGATCTGCGACGAGAAGGGCCAGATCATCGATGGCGACCAGATCCTTGCACTCATTGCAAGGTCCTGGTCGAAGTCTGGCCTGCTGAAGAGCAACGGCGTTGTCGCAACCGTGATGTCGAACCTCGGCCTCGAGCGCTATCTCGACGCCATGAGCCTCCAGCTCGTCCGCACGGCCGTGGGCGATCGCTACGTTGTCGAGCACATGCGCGAGCATGGCTACAACGTGGGCGGCGAACAGTCCGGCCACGTGGTGCTCAGCGACTTCTCGACCACGGGCGACGGCCTGATCGCCGCGCTCCAGGTCCTCGCCGTGCTCGCCGAAACGGGCAAGCGCGCCAGCGAGGCGGCCCACCTGTTCGAGCCCCTGCCGCAGATCCTCCAGAACGTACGCTTCCGCCCCGGCGCAAGGCCGCTCGACAGCAAGGAAGTCACCGCGGCCATCCAGGATGGCGAGGCTCGCCTCGGCAAGTCCGGCCGCCTGCTGATCCGCAAGTCAGGAACCGAGCCGCTCATCCGTGTGATGGGCGAGTGTGAAGACGAAAAACTCGTACGCACGGTTGTGGGCGACATCGTGCGCGTGATCGAAAAGGCAAGCGCTGCCTGACAGGCAGCGCGCCCGGTCTTCTAACCGCAGGGCCGCTGCTTTACACTCCGCGTCATGAACCCGAATCTTCTGCGTGGCCGCGTGCTGAGCATCGCAGGCTCCGACTCTGGCGGCGGCGCTGGCATCCAGGCCGACATAAAGGCGATCACGGCGCTCGGCTGTTTCGCGATGACCGCCGTCACCGCGATCACCGTGCAGGACACACAGGGCGTATCGGGGATCCACCCCGTCCCCGATGACATCATTTCAGCCCAGATCGAACGCGTGCTCGCCGACCTCGGCGCTGACGGCGTGAAGACAGGCATGCTGGGAACATCATCCGTCATCGAGGCGGTGAGCGGCGCGCTCGCGCGGTGTGCGGGCAGCCTGCCGCTGGTTGTAGATCCGGTCATGGTAGCCAAGGGCGGGGCGCTTCTGCTGGCTGACACGGCCGTCGGCGCCATGAAAGAGAAACTGCTCCCGCGTGCCACCCTGATCACGCCCAATCTGCCCGAGGCCTCGGTTCTCATTGGCCGCCCGGTCACGTCCCTCGCGGACATGCACGCCGCGATCCTGCCCCTGATGGCCCTGGGGCCGCGAGCCGTCCTGCTGAAGGGCGGGCATCTTGGGACCGACGAGATCGTTGACATCTACGAAGGCCCCGAGGGCCGCCACGAGTGGCGCTCCCCCCGCATCGCAACGCGCCACACGCATGGCACGGGCTGCACGCTCGCATCCGCGATCGCCGCCGGCCTCGCGCAGGGCCTGCCGATGATCCGCGCGATCGGCCGGGCGAGGGCCTATGTCAGGATCGCCATCGAAACCGCGCCGGGGTTTGGCAGGGGCCACGGCCCGCTGAACCACGCGCACACCGTGAACCCGTTTGTTGGAGAGTGAAGTCATGGAACTCAGGATCTGGAAGCTCGACGCCTTTGCCGAGAAGCTCTTCGAGGGCAATCCCGCGGCCGTCATCCCTCTCGAGGCATGGCTCCCCGACGACCAGATGCTGGCGATCGCCGCCGA
>JAGWXR010000042.1 GCA_018969785.1 Alphaproteobacteria bacterium | reverse complement strand
TACTTCATGGGCGTGTCGCCGAAGCGCCTCGCCCGGCTTTATGACCGGACGAGAGCTTAAGACAATTTCGTTCTTGTGGACGCGAAGCTTATTGCTCGACCAATTCAACGCGACGGTTCTTGGCGCGACCCTCGTCCGAACGGTTTGTTGCAACCGGCGCAAGTGACGCCAGCCCCCTTGCCGTCATGCGGCTGGCGGGGATGCCGTGAACCGTGCTGAGTGCCTTGACCACCGCTTCAGCGCGTCGCTGCGAGAGGCCCGTGTTATAGTCGAGCTTGCCCTGGTTGTCGGTGTGCCCCACGATGAAGACCCTGAGCTTTGGATCGGCCTTGAGCGCCTTTGCCATCTCGGCGAGCTGGGGCTCGGATTCGGCCTTTATGTCAGCCTTGTCGAAATCAAACAGAATTCCATAGAGAACTGCTCGACCCTGCCTGGCAATGTCGCTGGTGATGTCTTCGGCCTTCAGGGTCACCATTCTGTCTTCCATAACGCCAGCCTGAACCACCTGGACAAGAACGCCGACGCGGTCCTTCATGATCGAACTGCTTGGGCCCTCGCAGCAGTCCATGTTCAGACCTGCGTAGATGGCGACCCAGTCGTCTCCGCCTGCTCCAGCCTTGCGGAACAGTGCATACCGGACATCTGAAGTCTTATCGACGAAAGCCTTCAGCAATTGTTCCCGGTCTCGGCTGTACGACTTCCCCATGAAGCTTGAAGCTGGGTTCTCCTTTCGGTGAATGCGGCGATAGAATTCCTTGCCGCAGGTGGCGCCGGCACATTCGAACACAGGCTCGAAACCCTTGGCCGCGACGGCATTGCGATAATTGCGGAAGACTTCGAGCGAGGAGCGCCCTTCAGGCGCGAGATACGCGGTGCGGGTGACCTTGCCCTGCGCGGTTACGGCCTTCGTGAACAGATTCTGCTTGTCGTAGAACTTCTCCTGCGTGGGACCCGCTGGCAGAACACGCTCGTCGAACACCTTGACGGTCTGACCCAGGATGAATGAGCCTTCGTATCTGTCCGTGAAGGGGTGGTCCTGGGACATCGGCGCGTCCTTTTCGGCCTCAGCGAGCAGCCTTGCGATGACATCAGGGTTCCACTTTGCATGGGCCGCGCCAATCATTGCCATCACTGCAAGTGCCATCAATCCCAACCGCGCCAACATGCAAAGACCTCCCGTTTGAGCGAGACGAGACTTAGCCCAGCCCCAATTCTTCAGCAATGTGCACTCGTCACAGTTGGTTGTTTTTTCATAACTTTACTATTCCCTTCAGACTGTTTTTGGTTCTGGAGCTTGCCGATTCGCGGCGGCATACCAATGAAGCGACCAGCATTGCTCCCGGGCAGGCTCATTTATGATTTCCCTTGTCGACTGAGCGTGCATGATGAACCGTGACTTGCAGCCCAAACCCTTCGCCCACGCGCCATGATCAAACCATTGCTCTTCATCTTTGCACGAGCGCCGGCGCACGGGGCGGTCAAGACGCGGCTGGCGCGCGACATCGGTGCGATGGAGGCGTTGAGGTTTCATCGAAATGCGCTTGCGGCTGTCGTCCGCCGGTTCGCATGCTGGTCGCGTGTCCATGTCATCCTTGCGACCACGCCGCTTGCCCGCCTCGATGCTGCCGCGTGGCCGCGCGGGATCCCGCGCGTCGACCAGGGGCACGGCGATCTTGGCCAGCGCATGCTTCGCATCTTGCGGCATGCAGGCCATCGCCCTGCCCTCTTGATTGGCAGCGACATCCCCGAGGCACAGCGCGCGCACGTCGCCGAAGCGCTGGTTCGGCTGGCGCAGGCGCCCTATGTGCTGGGTCCAACCGAGGATGGGGGCTTCTGGCTGATCGGGGTGCGACGGCCGTGGCTGCTCAACCAACAGCTTCTTGAGGGGGTGCGTTGGTCCTCACGCCATGCGCTGGCAGATACGCGCGCGCGGCTGCCGGGCTCTGAGTTGCTAGGACAAACGCTTTGGGATGTCGATGACGGGGCCAGCTGGTCACGTTTCAAGACTGGCCAACGCCCCAACCAGGTGGTCAAGGTCTGACTCGACCTGGTACAGGCCGAAGCCGATGCGCAGAATGTCTCCGCGGTGATCCACGATTACGCGCCTGGCCTTCAACCCTTCGTCGATTGCGGGTGCCTTGGGCGTGCGAAACGCAAGGAAACGGCCCCGTCTTGCGGGGTCGGGTTCAATCAGTTTCCAGGTGGGGTGTGGTGAGGTCGCAAGCCGGGCCAGGAATTGCTGCTGCAAGGCCGTGCAATGCGCCGTCATGGTGGTGCAGTCCTGACGGATCTCATCCAGCCATCGCATGACCGCGTTCAGACGGTAGAGGCCTGAAGGGTCGAAGGTGGCGCCCAGGAAGCGCGAGCCGCCGGGCCCATAGGCAACCGAACCATCGCGTGGCTTTTCGAGGGCGCCAAACTCTGCATACCAACCTGTGGCGCGTGGGCGCGGGATATAGCCATCCGGGCAATGCATGAAGCAGACGCCCTCGCCCGCCATCGCGTATTTGTAGCCCCCGCTCAGGTAGAAGACGCGGCTGGCCAGCGGGGCCAGATTGACCGGCATCGCCATGAAGCTGTGATAGCCATCGAGCACGATCACGGTCTCGCGCCGGGGCACGGCAGCCACGATGGATTGAAGGGCCTCACCGGACAACACCTGGCCCGTGTTGAAGAATACGTGGCTCAGCCAGACGAGATCCCCGTCCGGCCGGCTTGCGGCCGCTTCGGCAAAGCGGGTCGCAAAACTGTCGAAGGGCGCAACAGGTATGCGTGTGACCTCGACCAGGCCTTCTTCCTCGAGACGGGCGGCCTGGCGCGTGAAGGAGTGGAACTCGCTGTCGGTCGACAGGATGCGCAGTACGCGGCCTGTCGGCATGGAGGAGAGAATGCGCAACAGGAAGTCGTGCGTGTTCGAGGAGAAACAGATCGTGCCGGGATCGGAAAGGCCGAGGTGATGGGCGACATGGCCCTGCGCCTCGGGGATGACGTGTTCGAAGATCTGTCCCCACTTGCCATCGAGAAGGCGGGCCGAGACGTCCCAGTATTCGAGCTGCGCGTCGCGCGTGACGTCGGGCCAGGGGTGATGGCTGTGCGCCGCAAAGTGCAAGGGGGCGCCCTCACGTCCGAGCGCATGGCGAAAATGGTGCTTCAGGTCGCGCATGTCAGGCCTCGTAGCGGTAGCGCATGGCGCGACGCACGTCTTCGGGCAACGGTGGCAGGGCCGAGCGCGGGATCAGGAAGGTCGCGATGGCGAAGAGGTCGTTATAGGCGCGGTGCCTGTCGGCTGTCGCCCGCAGATAGTCGTAGCCCGACGACCCGCCCGTGCCCACCTTGCGCCCGAGCATGCGAGAGACCATCAGCGCATGGCGCAGCCGCCAGAGGGCCATGGTTTCGTCGATGTCCATGAGCGCCTTGAGCATCCTGAAGGCGGCACTCGCCGCCGGTTCGTCGCGGTAGAGGAACAGGAACAAGGCGGCCTGGAGGGCCCGGCGGGAAAACGTCCAGGTGCCCTGCGCACGCAGCTCCTCGTAGCGGGCGTCATCGAGCAGGCCGTCGAACATGGCGCGTGACTTCTGCAGCGAGGCCAACTGCACGTCCTTCTCGACCTGCGAGAGATGCGGGTGATCCGTGATCTGTTTCATGTCGTGTGCCAGCATTTCCTCGAGCGCGCGGGCATAGGCGTCGCGGAAGTGGAAACCGCCATGGTCGACGAAAGGCGTGCGTGACAGCCAGGCATCCACCTGTTCGCGCAGCGACGGCCTTTCTTCTGCCGCGCGCACGCGGGCGCGCGCAGGTTCTTCGAGGCTTGCGTCATAGCTGGCGTCATTGAAGGGCAGCCGTTCCTCGCGCTTGAGGCCCAGGCGGATCTCGAGCAAGCGGAACTGCTCGCTCTGGAAGCCGGATGCCGGCATCAGCAGGTCACGGAACTCGAGGAAATCCATGGGCGTCATGGTCTCGAGGATGTCGACCTGCGCCACCAGAAGCTGCTCGATGCGCACGATCCTCTCGGCGGCGTTGACCGCCCGCCCGAGATCGGCATCATCCACCACCCTGCCCCCGAAAATGTCCTGGATCAGATCAAGCTCGTAGAGGATCTGGCGGAACCAGAGCTCGTAGGCCTGGTGGATGACGATGAAGAGCATCTCGTCATGGGCGGGCTTGCCCTTCCGGTTGCTCTCCGGGTCCTGCAGCGACAGCAGGGTGCCGAGCTTCAGGTAGTCAGCATAATTCATGGGTGGAACCCCCGGTATCTTGCCACGGCGTTAAGGCGCCTCGTCTGGAAAACGCATTCTTTACTCCTGAACGGCCCACGCGCAGCACCCCTGCGACTGCGGATCATGCTTCACAAAGGATAAAGGCGATTATGGGACAATTGACGTACTCGGCAAGGAGCCATATCCATCATGTCCCGTATTCTTGTCATCGATGACGACGAACTCTTCATCAAGCTCATGGTGCATGCGCTGACGCAGCGCGGACATGAGGTCGACTTCGCGCTCGATGGCCTCGATGGATCGAAAAAGTTCGCGGCAACCACCTATGACGCTGTTGTCTGCGATATCGTGATGCCCGAGCAGGAGGGCGTCAAGACCATCACGTCGATGCGCCGCGCGCGTCCCGATGTCGGGATTGTCGCCATCTCGGGTGGACTGACCAAATTCGGGGGCAAGAGCGTCGACATTCTCGAGATTGCATCCCGTCTGGGGGCTGACAGGACGCTGACCAAGCCTTTCCAGTTGTCGACGCTGGTTGAAACCGTGGATGCAGCGATGTCCGCGCGACGTCCGTCCGGCGCACAGACGGCCTCTGCATAGTGGAGCAACTCCATGTTTCTTGATGCCATCATAAGGAAATCTGCCAAAGTGCTACGGGCGCGCACCCATGCCGTGCTCCTTTCCGCATTGCTCGTGATTACACTTGGGTCAATTGGCATAAATATCTATTTCATGGACCAGCTGAGTCAAACCTATGCCCGCGCCATCGAAGATGCCGATACATGGCGAAAGCTGGATGCAGAAGTCGTGCAGGCAGGTGATCTTCTGACGCGGCTGTATACGACTGTATCGACAACCACGACCAGGCGGCTGTTGCCGTTTGAAGCCAAAATCGTCCACGAGATGCATGAACAATTCCAGCGCCATGTTGGCGCACTGGACGTTGCGCTAAAGAAATCAGGCTCTTGGGGAAGCGATATTGGTCCGCGGCTGGTTGCGACAGTGGCTGAAGCGCGTCGTGCCGAAGCGCAAATGTACCAGCACAGCCTTCCGCTGATTGAGAGCACATCTCAAGCCAGCAAGGACAATATGCTCTCGAACCTTGTCAGCGTGACAAGCAGTTACAGGATGGTGACGATCAAGCTGACCAAAACGCGCGAATTCATCGACATGGCCCAGCTGGCATGGTGGTCAAGCCGCTTTGTCGAGATTTCTGATCAACGCCGCACGCAGAAGATTGTCATCATGACAGCCTTTCTGGCAGTCGGCATCATCGTTGCGCTCATCGTACTTGTACAGTTTCGTGTCCGTCGGCTAGGGAGCGAACTTGCCTACACAAAGCTTCTCTATGAGAGCCAGGCAGAAGCCATGAACGGCGTGGTTTATCGGGTCCGCTTCGGCGCAGAGTGGACCCTCGAATACATGAGTACGAATAGCGACAGGCTGTTCGGCGTACCCGCGTCCCACGTGATTGGCCAGCGTGCAGACCTGGTGCTTTGGTGGATGCTGCGCAAACGCGATCGCCAGAGGCATCGCGATGCACTAATGCGTGCGATCGAAACCCGGGAACCCTATGTGATCGAGTATCAGGTGCGATCGCCAAGCGGCGGGCTGATGTGGGTCATGGAGCGCGGGCGCGTTCGGGATGATGATGTTCCCGGCAGGGCTCCGTTCCTCGACGCGATGTTTGTTGACATCACGCCGCAGCGCGCGATGCTCGACAACCTGAAGGTTCGCGAGCGCCGGTTGACCGCCATGGCGCAGAATTTCGATGGTGTCATGTTCCGTGTACGGCTCGATGACACGCGGGCGCTCAGCTATGTCAGCCCCGGCGCGCAAGAGCTGTGGGGCATCGCGGCCGAGGATCTGACGGGACGGCCATGCCCGACAATCGACATCATGGTTCAGGAAGATGTCAATCGCTATCTTCAAACGCTCACGTCGCGGCTCGACGGACGTCCCTATGAAATCGAGTATCGCATCCGGATGCCAGACGGTCAGGTCAAGAACATCCTTGAGCGCGGGCGCGTGAGCGAGCGGGATGATCGCGGCGCTCCGGTGTTCATTGATGGATTCCTCGTCGATGTTACCGAGCGCAAGGCGATCGAGACGCAGCTTGCCGAGACGAATGCCCGCGTGCGCAACATCGTCGAATGCATCGACGAGGTCTTCTATACGAACAGGCTGCGTCCCAGCGCGCAGTTGCTCTATCTGAGCCCGAGCATCGAGAAGCTGACCGGTTACCCTTTAAGCGCCTTCCACGAGAACCCGGCGCTGATGGAGATGCTGAAGTTCGACGACGAGCGTGATCCGCGGCTCCTTGAGATCGTCCGCGCGGAAGCGGAAGGTCGGCCCTATGAGATGGAGTACCGGATCAGGCATGCCGATGGCTCGGTACGCTGGGCGCTGGAGCGCGGCCGGATCACGCCATCGAGCGAACCCGACGTTACCCTCGCCCATGGCTATATTGCGGACATCACGCTTCGCAAGGAGGCCGAAAAGCTGGTTGCTGCGGCGCGCGATGCGGCCGAAGCCGCGAACCGCACCAAGTCGGAGTTCCTCGCGACCATCAGCCACGAGATTCGAACGCCCATGAACGGGGTCATGGGCATGACAAGCATCCTTCTCGACACCGAACTCACGGCCGAACAACGTCGCAGTGCACTGACGATCCGCGATTCGGCCGATAACCTGCTGTCGCTGCTGAATGACGTGCTCGACTTCTCGAAGCTCGAGGCACATGCGATGGAACTGGAGATGGTCGGGTTCGATCTTCACTCGCTGGTGCAGTATGCGCGCGAGATCATCCTGCCCCGCGCCCGGGCGAAGTCACTCGATCTCAACGTGGACATCGATGAAAATGTTCCGCGATTCGTCAAGGGCGACCCGGCCCGGATCCGCCAGATCCTGATCAACTATCTCGGCAACGCCGTCAAATTCACCGAGAGCGGCCATGTCACGCTGCGCGTCGTGTCCACCGTCACCGGTGGGCAGCAGCGGCTGCGCATCGAGGTCGCGGATACGGGCATCGGCATTCCGGCTGACCGGCTTGACCGGCTGTTCAAGAGCTTCAGCCAGGCGGATGCCTCGATCTCGCGCCGCTATGGCGGCACGGGACTTGGGCTTGCCATCTGCAAGCGGCTGGCCGAGTGCATGGGCGGGGATGTCGGTGCCGAGAGCACGGAGGGGAAAGGCTCGGTGTTCTGGTTCGAGCTTCCCGTCGACATTGCCTCGTCGGAAGAATGCGGCGGCGGGCGCCGGCCGCTCGAGGCGTCGCGTTTCGAGCAGGCCCTCGACATGATCAATTCGATGGAGCGCAAGCCCCGCCTGCTCATCGCGGAAGACAATGCGACGAACCAGCTTGTGGTGCGCTCTGTCCTTGGACGATTCGGCCTCAACGCCGACTTCGCCGGCAACGGGATCGAAGCGCTGGAGGCCGTGCGGCAGCGGCCCTATGACCTGATCCTGATGGACGTGCATATGCCGGAGATGGACGGGCTTGAAGCGACGCGGGCGATCCGCTCGTGCAATGACCACCGCGCGCAGATCCCCATCGTGGCCCTGACGGCCAATGCGTTCGCGCATGACGTGGAGAATTGCCGCGCGGCCGGCATGAACGGACATCTGGGCAAGCCTTTCCGCAAGGAGGAGCTGCTCATCGCGATTGCCGAGGCGCTGGGTGCCGAGCCTGCACTGGCAGCCGCGACCGCGGTCGACACGGTGCTTGCCGCCGATGCGCTTGACGAAGACACGATCGCACGGTTCCGCGACGACGCGGGTGAGGAGACGCTGCAACTGCTCATCGACACGTTCCTTGCGGATGCGGCTGACAAGCTCAAGACGCTCGGCGAACTGGCCCGCGAGGGACGAACGGACAAGGATGCCATTCGGATCGCGCATTCGCTGAAGAGCGCGGCGGCGATGGCGGGGGCGCGGGCGCTTTCGGAGGCTTCAAAGCTGCTCGAGCAACGTCTCGATGGCGGAGCGGCGGCGCTTACGCCCGAGGATGCCGAGCGGCTGAGCGGGCTTTTTGATGCCTACCAGCAGGCGATCGGCAAGCACCGGAAGGTGGCCGGATAGTCTTGTGGGGATTTGAGTCATGAAGAAGGGCTCCGGTGTGAACCGGAGCCCTTTGTCGTTTGTGGTGGTCTGGATTCCCGCTTGCGCGAGGATGGATCCCCGCTTGCGCGAGGATAAGGCTTTGCGGCGTCCGCGACGCGGACGCTCGCAAGCGCCTTACATGTCCATGTCCATGCCGCCCATGCCGCCCATGCCACCCGGCATGCCGCCCGGGGCCGACTTCTTCTCGGGCTTCTCGGCGATCATGGCTTCCGTCGTGATCAGGAGGCCAGCGACCGAGGCCGCGTCCTGAAGCGCCGTGCGCACGACCTTCGTCGGGTCGATGATGCCGGAGTCGATCAGGTCGCAGTACTCTTCCTTCTGGGCGTCGAAGCCAGCCGTGTTGGACTTGCCTTCGAGCAGCTTGTTGACGACCGGAGAGGCCTCAACGCCAGCGTTCTCGAGGATCTGGCGGATCGGCGCCTGGACTGCGCGGCGAACAATGTTCACGCCGGCGGTCTGGTCGTCGTTGTCGCCCTTGATGCCCGTGAGGACCTTCGAGGCGTAGAGCAGCGCCGTGCCGCCGCCGGGGACGATGCCTTCTTCCACCGCAGCGCGGGTGGCGTTCAGCGCGTCATCAACGCGGTCCTTGCGCTCCTTCACTTCGACTTCCGTCGCGCCGCCGACGCGGATCACCGCAACGCCGCCGGCGAGCTTCGCCAGACGTTCCTGCAGCTTTTCCTTGTCGTAGTCGGACGTGGTTTCCTCGATCTGCGCCTTGATCTGGGCGACGCGATCCTGGATGTCCTTCTTCTTGCCCGAGCCGTCGATGACGGTCGTGTCGTCCTTCGTGATGCGGACGCGCTTGGCGGTGCCGAGCTGGTTGATCTTCACGTTCTCCAGCTTGATGCCCAGCTCTTCGGAGATCACTTCGCCGTTGGTGACGATCGCGATGTCTTCCAGCATGGCCTTGCGGCGGTCGCCGAAGCCCGGGGCCTTCACGGCCGCGACCTTGAGGCCACCACGCAGCTTGTTGACGACGAGCGTGGCGAGCGCCTCACCCTCGACTTCCTCGGCGATGATCAGCAGCGGGCGACCCGTCTGCACGATCGACTCGAGGATCGGCAGCATCGGCTGCAGCGACGAGATCTTCTTCTCGTGGATCAGGATGTACGGCTCCTCGAGCTCGGCCACCATCTTCTCGGCGTTGGTGACGAAGTACGGCGAGATGTAACCGCGGTCGAACTGCATGCCTTCGACGACTTCGAGTTCGCTGTCGAGGGACTTGGCTTCCTCGACCGTGATCACGCCTTCGTTGCCGACCTTCGCCATGGCTTCGGCGAGCTTCTGGCCGACCCAGAGGTCGCCATTGGCCGAGATCGTGCCAACCTGAACGATTTCCTCGTTCGACTTCACCTTCTTCGAGCGCTTCTTGAGGTCAGCGACCACGGCTTCGACCGCGATCGTGATGCCGCGCTTCAGGTCCATCGGGTTCATGCCGGCCGCAACCGACTTCATGCCCTCGCGGACGATCGCCTGGGTGAGGACCGTGGCCGTCGTCGTGCCGTCGCCGGCGATGTCGTTCGTCTTCTGGGCCACTTCGCGCACCATCTGCGCGCCCATGTTCTCGAACTTGTCAGCGAGCTCGATCTCCTTGGCGACCGTGACGCCGTCCTTCGTCGTGCGCGGGGCGCCGAACGACTTGTCGATGACCACGTTGCGACCCTTGGGGCCCAGCGTGACCTTCACCGCGTCGGCGAGAATGTCGACGCCGCGCAGCAGGCGCGCGCGTGCATCCGAGTGAAACTTTACTTCCTTGGCTGCCATTGTTTCTTCTTCCTTCGATTTGAATTGAGAGCGTCTGGTTCAGACCTTAAAGACGGCGGGACCTTCAGGTCCTCAGGCCGCCTTCTTCGAGGAGGCCTTGCCCTCGAGCACGCCCATGATGTCGGATTCCTTCATGATCAGCAGGTCTTCGCCGCCGATCTTCACTTCCGTGCCGGACCACTTGCCGAACAGGATGCGGTCACCGACCTTCACTTCCGGGGCAATGCGCTCGCCCTTCTCGTCGCGGGCGCCGGGGCCAACGGCGATGACTTCGCCTTCCTGCGGCTTTTCCTGGGCGGTGTCGGGGATGATGATGCCGCCGGCGGTCTTGACGTCTTCCTGGACGCGCTTGACGACCACGCGGTCACCGAGGGGACGGAACTTCATGAGGTTCTCTCCTGAGTATCTGGCTTAAAGAGGGTTTGAACGGCTGTTAGCACTCACGATGAGCGAGTGCCAATGCGCGGATGGGGATTTAGGGATCGTTACCGCAGGCGTCAAGAGCGCCGCGAAAGAAAATGACCGGGAAAGTCTTTTCTTATTTATATCAACAGGTTATCTGCTGCTTTTTGCGGGCGCGTTCGCCTTTCGGGCGAGTTGTGGTGCTTAAACCTAGCCGTCGTTGGTACGAGCACCAATCGCATGAGGCCCTTCAGTGGCATCGCCGCAATCCAGGCTCTTGCGATGAGGCAGCACCTGTTGTATATACATTTGTATATCATTCTTGCTCGCGATGATGGCTCAAATCCTCTGGGATCGCGGTAACTGGCCCAAGTGCGGCAAGCACGGATTGACGCAGGATGACATCGAGTCGGTGTTCGAGGGCGAGTTGCACGTCTTTCCCGATCCATACCCTCGAACGATCGAAACCCGCCTGCGGGCTGTTGGCCGGACGGGGAACGGGCGCCATGTGTTCATTGTTTTCACCACGCGCAATCGGAGCGGTACGCTGTTCATCCGACCGATCTCTGCGCGCTACATGCACAAGAAGGAGATCGATCACTATGAGCAGCAAAAGGAAAAACCCTAAGCCGCTCAAGCCCCTGCCGTCGTTTGAAACGGACCGGGCAGCGGAGGGCTTTGTCGAGACCGAGGACCTGACCCGCTATGATCTCTCGGGCGGCGAAAGCATGCGCTTCGAATTCGACCGCAAGTCCGCGCAGGTCAATATCAGGATGCCGGAACGGCTGCTCGAGAGCGTGAAGCAGAGGGCGCGTGCGCGCGGCATTCCATACCAGCGCTTCATCCGCGAAGCGCTCGAGCAAGCCCTGCAGAAGGCCGAGCGTCGCTAGCCTGCCCCAATCGCCGCAAGATGCCAGAGGCGCCTTCTGCCTACGGCTCTCTTTCAGGGGTACTTCACCGAGCAGCCATAGGGGTCGGTGGCGGCGACCTCGACGGGCTTGCCGGCCTTCACGGCGGCGACGGCCTCGCGGACGTAGTTGCGCGCGCCGGCGATCGTGGCGGCGTCGGTCGAGGGCTTGTCGTCGATCGCGCCCATGTAGCGCAGAACGCCCTTGCCATCGATCACGTACATGTGCGGCGTGGTCTGCGCCTCGTAGGCGCGGCCGATCGTGCCCTTGGGGTCGAGCAGCACGGCTGTCGGTGCCGCGTTGCGGGACTTCGTGAGGTCATTGGCGCCCTTGCCGTCGACGTGGCCCTGCTTGCCGGGGGCCGAGGAGATCACCGAGAGCCAAACGGCGCCGTCGGCCGTCAGGTCCTTCTGGATCTTCTGCATGTTGCCGGCGTTGTAGTGTTTCTTGACGTAGGGGCAGCCGTCATTGGTCCATTCGAGGATCACGGTCTTGCCCTTGAAGTCGGCGAGCGCATGGGACTTGCCGTTTGAATCCACGGCGGTGAAGGCCGGTGCGGGCTTGCCGATCTCGGGGGCGGCGATGGCGATCGCCGTGGTGGCCAGGAAGGCCGCCAGGGCCAGTGTCGTGCGGATCATTTCTCGGTCCTCAGTGCGTTGATGACGATGCTTTCCGTTAAAAGCTGCGGCAGCACGATTGGATCACCGCCGCCGGCTGGAAAATAGAGGTAAAGGGGCACGCCATCGCGGCCATACTGGCGCAGGAGGGCGCTGATCTCGGCGTTCCGGTTGGTCCAGTCGCCGACAAGATAGACGGTGCCGGTTTCGCTGAAGGCGTTGCGGACGGCCTCGGTCGAGAGCGCCACGCGCTCGTTGTAGAGGCAGCTCACGCACCAGGCGGCCGTCAGATTGACGAAGACCGGCTTGCCTTCAGCGCGCAGCGCCTCGAGGCGGGCGGCCGAATAGGGCTCGGAGAAGGCGTGGCTGGCCGCACCCTCCTCGCCACTGGCTGCAGCCTGCAACGCTCGCGGCGGGCCGAAGGGCATGGCGAGCAATGCTGCGGCCGAGGTGAGGGCGCCGATGAACAGGATGAAGCCAGTCAGGCTTGCCCGCTGCTGCAGGTTGCCGAAGGCCCAGGCGCCGAGGCCCAGAAGCACGAGGCCGATCATCACGCGGAAGAGGCCTTCCGGATCCACCTGCTGTGAGAGCACCCAGACGAGCCAGACGACAGCGCCGTACATCGGGAAGGCGAGGAACTGGCGGAAGCGCTCCATCCAGTCGCCCGGACGCGGCAGCAGGCGCACGAGGGCTGGCACCGCGCTGAAAAGCACCCAGGGCAGCGCAAGGCCAAAACCCAGCGCGAGGAACACGGCCATCGTCACGGGTGCGGATTGCGTGAAGGCGAAGCTCATCGCCACGCCCATGAAAGGCGCCGTGCAGGGAGCCGCCACGACGACGGCGAGCACGCCCGTGAAGAACGTGCCGACGAGGCCTGACTTGCCGGCAAGCCCCTGCCCCGTGCCCTGGAGCGATGTGCCCAGCGTGAAGAGGCCCGACAGCGAGAAGCCCACGAGCGCCAGGACATAGGCGAGGATCGCCACCGACAAAGGCGACTGCAGCTGGAAGCCCCAGCCCACATCCTCGCCCAGCGACCTCAGCCAGAGCAGCACGCCGGCGAGGCCAGCGAAGGTAACCATCACGCCTGCAAGATAGACGAGGCCATCGACCCAGGGCCGGTCCTTCTGGCTTGAATGCACAAGCGAGAGCGCCTTCATCGACAGGATCGGGAAGACACAGGGCATCAGGTTCAGGATCAGGCCGCCCAGCACGGCGAACAGGATCGCCTCAAGGAACGAGGTACTCGTGGCGGCGGGGGCGGTTGCTGTCTCGGGGACAGGTCCGCGGGCCAGCGACAGCTCGAAGGCGCGCGCGGGCGAGCCATCGCGCGCGGGCACGACCAGGACGCCATCGATCGCCTTCGTGGCCTCGATCTGCGCCGGATCGCGCAGGCGCCAGCCGGGCGGCAGGCGCATGGCGAAGCCCTCGCCTGCAGCCTGCGGCAGCTGCGGGGCCGAGGCCTTGATGAGGCCGCGCGTGAAGGGGAAAAAGAGGATGCCTTCGGGGTCGACGCGGGACCCTGCTGGCGGCTCGAAATAGAGGACGACCGCACCCTGGCGCAGGTCGAAGCGCGCCGTGAAGGGGCCGCCCTTCAGGGGCTGGGCCTCGCGCGCGCCGGCAAAGGCCTGCTGCCATTGCGGGTTGACCGTCGGCTCGCCGTCGACCACGGGAAGCGTGAGCTCCAGCGTTGCATTCTCGGGGACACAGATATCCTTGCAGGCGAGCCAGGTGGCCTCGACCCTGAAGCTGACGGACGACCCGGGGACGAGACCCGCAGGCACGGTGATGTCGACCGGCAGCAGCACGCGGTTCGCGTAGCCGTAGTTTGCAAGCTCGCCAAAGGGAA
>JAGWXR010000041.1 GCA_018969785.1 Alphaproteobacteria bacterium | reverse complement strand
GGCGTCCGGGTCTTCCTCGCGTCCATCACCTCTGCCTGCAATCCGGTTCACGCGGAGCCTCCTTCTCTTGCCATCAATCAGACGTGAAAGGAAAACGCGATCAAAGCTATCACAGCCTGCAGGACGCGCCAGAGGGGTGTGCATCCAAGAAAGAAAGAATAATGCAGAATAAAGCCTGCATATCCTCGATAAGAAAAAGTGCCGCCGAATGATGGCCCCTGCATTGCCCGTGGCACGTTGCACTGTCAGGCTCTGCGGGTCATCGGGCTTCCGGCGGCTTCGCCATCCAAGGTTGACGGCGTGACGCCGGAGCTCGTTGACACCCACTCAACGAACCAAGGAGGGTCACATGCCAACAGTCATGAACATCGCGCTGCTCATGCTTACCGTGGTTCTGCTCGTGGAACTCATGCGGCAATCCTGGCGTGCCAATCGTTGCAAGGCACTGGCTGAGCAGCGAAAGGCCGAAGCGGATACGCACTCGCACGATCACCATGTCGCCGAGGGGGCGCTTCGGCGGATCAGTGAAATCGCTAGCCGCGAGGAACGTACCCGTATCCTCGCCATCGTCCTGCGCTTCACGAGCCTGGGCACGGCCGTCGCGCTGACCGTACTTGCGATCTACATCAATTTGCCCCACGGCCAAGGAGGAGGAACCTGATGATCACAGTCCTGCTGCTTCTCATCGCCAAGTGCCTGGCGCTGCTCTCGCTGAGAGGGCTGCCGTCCCGCTGCGACACCCCTCGGGTCCGCCAAAAAGAGGGGGCTGGCGAAGCATAGGCCAAGCTGATGCAAGGGACCAAAACAAGCGGCCCCTTGCAGCCTCGTCGCCGGATCATGACGGTCGGACTGGGTTTTTCCCGGCGGCGCCATGGCTTCCCTAGGGGAAAGACGGGGGTGTGTGATCCGAATTGCCGCTGCTGCGTAATGGCTGGTAACCGAACTTTCACAAGGACAGAGCGCCATGCGCCTGCTGATAGCCCTCATGACCATGGTATCCGTGCTTGCCGGCTGCGCATCGCAGCCGGAGAACCTGGACCTCGCTGCGTCCGCCACCGCGCCGAAGACGATGATCGTCGAGCAGTCGCTCAGCGGCAAGCTGCAGGGCGAAGGCGTGTTCATCAACAGCCTGACCGGCGGCGAGACGAAGTTCTCGGTGCTGATGGATGGCACTTGGGACGGCAAGAAGCTGACGCTTGTCGAGGACTTCACCTTCGCCGATGGACTGCAGGAGCGCAAGACGTGGGTGCTGACCAAGGTTGCCGAGGGCGTCTATGAGGGCACACGCGAAGACGTGATCGGCATTGCCGATGTGCGACAGGACGGGCCGAATGTGCGGCTCGACTATCATGTCACGCTGCACACCGGCATCGGCGCGATCGATGTGCGTTTCCGGGACATCATGTATCTGAATGCCGACGGCAGCATCACCAACAAGGCGGTGGTGTCGAAATTCGGCCTGAGGGTTGGGCGCGTCGAGATCACGATGCGACCCCTGGGCAAGCCCGGGGCCTGAGCTCCCGGCCTCACCTTCCACCGACGTGGCTTGCATTTACCCGAGTGACTGGATCCGCGCGCTTGTCGCGCGGATTTTTTTCAGCAGGGCGTCGATGTCTTCAGCAGTCACGTCCCTTTTCATGTCCTTCAGCTCAGCGTAAGCGCGGTTGATGAGGCGGATGAGCTGGTCGCCGGTCTCGATGGCCTGCGGCAGGTCCGCCAGCAGCGCTGCAAGCAGGCGCAGTGTTGCGTCGCGGGTCATGGCGCAGTCTCCTTCCTGTCTCGGGTTTCGGCGGCGCGGCGCCCCTCGCCCAGTGCGCGCGTGAGCGCGTCGATCGCTTCCATGGCGCGCAGGATCTCGCCGGTGTCGGGTGTGGTGCCGTCGAGCACGGGGGCTGCAGCGAGGATTGCTTCCGTGGCAAGGCGCTCGGCCTGCCTGATGGCAATCCAGTGCCGCGGCTCGCGGCAGACATGGGCGAGCGGTGGCGTCGTGCAGGGTGGCAGGTGTCCGTAGATGAGCACGGCCTGCTGCAGCACGGCGTGGGTCTCGAGCATCACGGCGGCGGCGCTGCGGGCCTTGCCGTCGAGGCCGAAGGGCGCCAGCAGCGCGCAGGCGGTTGCGAAGACGAGCGTGGTGGCGCAGACAAGCACATTGACGATCGTCTTCATGCGCGCCTCCAGCCGATGCGTGCGTCGGCCTTGAGGCGGCCGATGAAGGCAGTGATGCCGGCCGCGATCTCGGCGCAGGCGGTGACAAGGGTGACAAGTTCGTCCTGCAGGCTCGCGTCAAGATCGAGGCCAGCGAGATGGAACAGGCCCGCCAGCAGGCTGACGGCGGCGGCCCAGACAGTCCTCGACTGCCACCAGGGCTTGGTGTTGGTCATTTCCGGTTTTCCTTTGGTTTTGGTTGCTGGCTAGCGCGCGCGGATGGCGCGGGAGAGATCGGCAAGGCTTTCGCGCATGTCGCGCGTGGCCTGCCCGAGCGCGTGGACCTCGGCTTCGAGGCGCGCGAGGCGTTCGGCGGTGACGGTCGAGTGCTCGATCGTGTCGACACGCCGCGAGAGGTCGGCTGCCCACCAGAGACTGGCAACCGACGCGCTCAGCACATAGACGATCGTGGCGGGGGCGATGAATTTCTCGATCATGGGCGATAGACCCTGCGGTCGAGCTCGATATGGGGGCCGTCCTTGAAGTCGCGCCAGTCGCCGCCCCAGGCGATGGGGATGCCCAGCTCGCGGCTGGCCTGCTTGAAGGCTGAAGCGACGATGCGGAAGGGCGGCCATTTCCATGTGAGGCCTCCGCCCACGATGGGAGCAAAGTCGATCGCCATGCCGGAGAGGTGGCGCGAGTTGTAGGTGCGCGAGGCGCCCGCCTCGACCAGCTCGCGCTGGCGCTTGAGCGAGCGCAGGCCTTCGGTGATGACGAATTCGAGGGGCGAGATCTCGGCGGCGCGCATCACGACGCGGCGCAGGTCGGGGTGAACCCCGTCGAGCCTCGAGAGGGATTGCTTGTTGAGCATGTGTGTCCTTGGGTTTTTCTGAACTGGTTCTGTCAGGGCTGCGTGCCGCCACCATCGCCGCCGCCCCCTCCTCCACCTCCACCTCCACCGCCACCGCTGCCGGTGTCGAGGAGGCTGAAGGTGCAGGCGGCCAGCACGGCGCCGGCATCCGTCAGGTTTTCAAGCGTGAGGGTGCCCGACCACAGCGAGAGGTCGAGGGCGTTGGCGAGTTCGACCTGCAGCAGCTGGCCGTTGGCGAAGCTCGCCTCGGCGGAGGTGCCCGCTGTCGCGACGAGAAGCGGTACGCCGTCGCGCAGGAGCGTCAGCGTGCGCGTGGGCGCGAGTGGCGTGCTCACCCGTGCGCGCAGCATGACGGGCATCGAGATGCCGGTGATCGCAGTGGCGGGCGTCATCGCCGTGGCCGTGAAGCCGGCATTGTCCATGCTGGGCCATGTGAAGGCATCGGGGGTGACATCGGGGGCGCTTGCGGCCACGCCGAAGCCCGCGAGCGCGTTGAGCTTGAGCATGGGTCAGGCGTCCGTGTTCGCTGCGGTGACATAGTGCAGCGCGAGGCCGACGAGCCGCGCGTCGACGGGCAGCGTGTCGGCGGGATCGGCGGCAGCGCGGAAGAGCTCGATGGCGAGAAGGCTTGTCTCGGGCGCGGTGGCTGCGGGGGAAAAGCCTGCGGTCTCGCCGCTGCGATAGAGTGCATCGGGCGTGCCGCCCGTGTCGGTGACAAGGACCGGCGTGCCGAAGGCTGTCGCCAGCAGGCCCGTGTCGCCGGCAGCCAGCGCGCGCAGGCCCCAGACGACATTGAAGGGGGCACCTGAGGATGCATGCGTCCAGAGGATCGCGGCGGTGAGCGGCCCGCGGTTCCAGGCCTTTGGCATCTGCACGAGAAGCTGCGCATGCTCCTGCACGAGCGGATCAAAATCGAGCGTGCGCAGGACGAGGCGATTGCCCGGCAGTTCTGTGGTCACCGGGCCCGCGCCCGCCGTCAGGCGCGGCAGGAGTGCTGCCGCCGGGATCCAGATGGTCTGCTTCCCCGCGCCCACCAGGCTTGCCGCCACGCGCGCGGCCACGCCCGCGGCCGGGCTGCGCGCGAGGAGTTCATGGTCGGCGGCGACGGCCAGCTGGCCCAGTGCTGCGACCGCGTTGGCCATGAAGGCTGGCACGGGCACCTTGTTCGAGGCGCCAGCCTCCGAGGCATCGACAAAGGCGACATGGTCGGCTGCGGCGCCGCCGGTCGTGTCGGTCGGCAGGAGGTTGAGGTCGACCTGAGTGCCGATGCCCAGCGTCGCGCGTGCGGTGGCGGCGTCGGGATCGTCGAGCAGGCTTGCCGCAAAGGCCGAGACTGTCTGCAACCCGAGGGCTGCGGGCACCCTGCATTCGTAGCCGCTGCCATCGGCGGCGATCGCGATGAGCTGTCCGGCGCGCGGTGCAGCCGGCTCGGGCATGGCGGGCCTCTCGATGGCGCTGCCCGCCGGCAGCTGCGGCACGCGGTCGAGGCGCTGGGCGAGCGACTGCATCTGTGCGGTGACGCGGTCGAACTGTGTCTCGATGGTTTCGGCCGCGAAGGCGCCGGAAGCGACAAGGTCGAGCTCCTGCACGAGTTCGGCCTGACGCTCGATCACGACGCGGGCGCCGGCAGGCGGGGGTAACGTAAACACGATGGCCCCGGGACCCGGCAGCGGGCTGCCATCCCAGGCAAAGTCGATGCCCATTTGTTGCACCTGGTCGGCGAGACTGCCTGGCAAACGCAGCACAACGGCCAATTCAGACAGGGACCAGACACGGAAGGGGACGGGAAAGTTCCGGCCCGCGCCGTCACCCAAATAGGCAACGCGGGCGGATGAGGTGAGTGTCGTCATTAATCGATCCTTATAATTTTTAGCTTTTTCTACCGGCTCGGAAAGTTCCCGGAACGGTGCATGGAAGTCGCCTGGTATGTGAGCGCGCAGAACCAGACGTTCGGGCCCTACAGCCACGAGCAGATGAAGACGTTTGCGCTCGAGCGACGCCTGTCCCCGCAATCACTCGTGCGGATGGGCGATGAGGGCGCATTCGTCGCCGCCCAGAGCCACGCGGCGCTCGTGCGCTGCTTCGATGCCAACGGGCTGCAGAGCGGCGATGCCGGTGGCGGGCGCAAGGCTGCTGCAGCTGCAGCAGCCCCAGAGAGTGCCGCGCCCGCGGCGAGCATGCCGGCCGAGGGACAGGTTTCGAACTTCCTGGTCCTCGTGCAGGTGCGTGCCGGCTCGCAGCGTGACTTCGAGGCGGCGATGAAGCAGCTGGGTGCCCATTTCCGCCTGAACGCACAGGTCTGGGTGCTGCAGAGCGAGCGCAACGCCAACACGATCAAGATGACCCTGTCCCCGCATGTGGGCTCGCAGGACCAGCTTGTGGTCGTCGATGCCGCGCGCAACCGCCTGGCATGGCACAATGTCAGCGTCCACGATGCCTCGCGCCTGCGCGAGGTCTGGAAGATGCCGAACGAGCGCTGACGGCTCAGGCCGCGGCTTCGCCCATGGCCACCATCGCCGAGAGGGACAGGACATCGAGGGGAAGCGCCTCGGCCTGCACGAGCGTGATGCGCGTGGCGGGGTCGAAGTCCGATGAAGGCAGGATGGCGATGTCGCCGGAGCGCAAGGGCGGGGATGCATCCATGCGGTCTGTCGCCTCGCGCCGGACGAGCGGTTCGCGGGTTGGCGCGCCTGAGAGGCCCGCCTCGCCGCCGATCGTGTTGTGGACGCGTACCCATATCCCGCTGACCCGGCGCGACCGGCCAGGCCAGAAGCCCGCCCCGAGCACGTCGAGCCTGAGCGTGCGCAGGCTGCTTTCATAGGCAAGGCCCACCCACACATTCATCGCCGGCCGTTCGAGCAGGATGGCGCCGTTGGTGACGACGCGCGAGGGATGCAGCGCGCCATCGGCGACGACCGCGACCGTCGCACCCTCGAGATGGAAGAGGCCCGAGAGCGCCGAGACCGGTGCGCCGCGATAGCGCAGCGCGCTGTCGAGATAGCCCATGTCGTCCTTGTCATCGGGATCGGCGGGCTCGAAGGGAGGGGCGAGGATCTCGATGCTGCGGCGTTCCTCGCCGGCGATGGTGCGGCAGACAACAAGCCACAAGTCGTCCGTGGCGCCGCCCGGTCCGGGGATCGTGGCAATGCTTTCCACCCTGCCCCCGAAATCGTGGCGGGCCCAGGCATAGAGCTGCTGCTCGGGGCGATAGGTCAGCGACAGGACCTTGCCGTCGGCGCGCAGCGCCCAGAGGACCGAGAGCGGATTGCGGGCCCAGGCCAGGCGCGTGACCGGGCTCTCGCGCACCAGATGCTCGGCCAGTTCGGTCAGGTCGGTTGCGACGTAGCCGCCGGCGTCGGGCCTGCTGGCAAGCGAGACGATCTTGCGGCCGGCGCGGTTGACGAAGATCGTCTCGAGGCCGACCTTCACGGGCTGCACGTCGCTGGCACCTTCGCCGGACTGCGGCACGATGCGGGTGTTCGACGGCGTGATCGGGTCGCCGAGCCCGCCACCAAAGGCTGCGAATTCCTGGGCGAGCGTGCCGATCAGCAGGTCGGAGGCCGAGGTCAGCCAGCGCACGGGGTCGGCCTGGTTGGCGGCGATGTTGTAGGCGATCGTTTCGTCGTCGCGTGAACCCGGCAGGAAGTTCGCAAAGTCGGCCGAGGCCGAGGCCCAGAGCCCGAAGGGCTGCGCGCGCGTGTTGGCGTAGACGAGGCGCTGTTCGTGCAGTGCCACGCAGGCGGGATAGCCGCGCGCTGACGAGAAGGCGCCCTCGGCCCAGGCCCATGTCGCGTAGCGCCGGACCGTCCCGCCGCCCGACGGGGCTGCGGGCGCCGGTGCGCCGTTGAGCTCGAAGGTGGCAGGCGTCACGTTGACGATCTTCCAGTCGCCGTTGGCCGTGGCGGGTGCGGGGACACCTTCGATGGCCACGATGTCGCCCTCGTCGAAGCCATGACCCGGCGCTGTCACGCGGCAGCGTCCGCCGGCATTGGTGATCGCGGCGATGGGAAGGGCTGCGGGTGCGAGGCCTGATGGCAGGTGCGTGAGGGTCGTCGCGCGCATCGTCTTGCTGTCGACCCAGGCATCAAGGCGCAGGATCGCCCAGCGCGAATGGAGGTAGCGCCATTTCTTCCGGTTTGCCGCACCGGCTGGGTTGTCCCAGGCGTCGCCTTCGGTGTGCGCGGGCGCAACGGTGCCGGTCTGGCTGCCGCTGCCCGCATCGGCGAGCGCATAGACGTGGCCGTTGCTCGAGACCTCGAGCCCGGGTGTCGCGGTGACCGTCTCGCCGGGTGCCCAGGGGCTCACATTCGGGTCGGCAAGATGGATCTCCTGCAGGCGCAGCGTGCTGCCGGCGTGGGCGGGCGTGAACAGCGGCGCCGAGGCGCGCACGGTCACCTGGGCGCCGGGAGACCTTCCGGTCGGCGCCACGCACATCACATGGCGCGTGTCGTCGGGGTTCTGCGGGGCGAAGGGTCCGCGGTCGAGCGGCAGGGGCGCCAGCGTCCAGGCGTCGTGCGCGGTGCGGGTCAGCGTGTGGGGCGGATGCGCGGGGTGGACGAGATAGAGCACATCGGCGGACTGCGCATGGCCGATGGCCGCGAGGTCGTCGGCTGCAAAGGGTGTTGCAATCTCGAGGATGCGCGCGACCGTGCCCCCGCCTGTCCAGGCCGGCAGGGCCGTCGCATCGACGCCCGCGAGGCCGAAGCTGTCGGTGTCGGCATTGGTCACGACAAAGCTGCGGTTGTTGAGCGCGCCCATGCCGCGGATACCGGCGAGGATGATCCTGTCCCCGTCGACGAGCCCGTGATCGAACACGGTCACGCGCGCGGGTGAGGCCTGCGTGATGTTCATGACGGGACGCGTCGGATGGGTGACCTGCGCGCCATCCTTCCAGACCCGCATGACGTGGCCCGAGAACTCGAGCATGTAGGCCTGCACCGTCGAGAAGACGAAGGGGATGAGCCGGGAGGGGCCCGTGGCGTCGCGGGCGGCGCCGGCAAAGCGTGTGCCGTGGCGGCGCATCAGGCCGCCCTCGGGGCGGACGATGAAGTTCGACACAAGCTCGGCGCCGCTTGCATATTTCTGGAGGTCCGAGCGTCCATAGAGCCGCGGCGAGAGCTCGCCGCCGGCGAAGGAAAACTGGTTGAAGGCAAAGCGCATGGATGATGTCTCGTGTCAGAGGGGGACGAAGCCGGGCTCGAACCTTGCATCGAGCCAGGCGCTGCGGGGCTCGCGCGGGGTCGTGCCCTCGTCGGTGTCGCGCGCGCGGGCGTGGGCGAGCTTTTCGCGGAAGAGCTGGTGCAGGCTTGTCGCGCGGGCCGGGCTGTCGGCGAGCTGCACGGCGAGGTCGGCGGCCAGCCGGGTGACCAGCGCATCGGTGAACAGCACGTCGAAGAACACGGGGTTCGTGATCCTTGCGGTGTAGGTGATGCGCAAGGGTGCGGGCGCGTCGGCGAGTATCGTGCGGGCCTCGATCTCCCAGGCGTCGTCGGCGAGGTCGTGGACCCTGCGCACGAGCAGGCAGTCGGAGGGCACGGCGAAGGCGGCGGCGCGGCCGAAGGCCGGTGCGGTCGCGAGCGCCGGCAGGCTTGCCCTGCGGGCTGCGAAGTTCCAGTCGAAGCTTCGCAGCACGGCATCGCGGGCATAGGGAAAGCGGCGGGCGCAGGCGCGGGCGGCCTGGCTCGGCTCGTCGAGCGAGACGATTTCGACCCCGCGGCCCATTTCGGCGAGCGCGAGGTTGCAGATGGCGACTTCGGAATATTCTCCCAGGGCCGGCATGGCGGCGGTTCCTTTCTGGCGGTTCGTGGCGGGGGAACCTCCCGGCCCTTGGCGAGGGGCCGGGAGGCAGGCATGGTCCGTCAGGACTGCGAGAAGTAGAGATCGACGATCAGCGTGCCTGTTGCCGGGAGCGCGGCGGTGCTGATCGAGAGCTGCACTGTCTCGTCGAGTGCCAGCTTGGCGGCCTGTGCGGCGACGCGGCCGAAATTCACCGGCTGGTCGGTCAGCGTGTGCGCGGCGGCCGTGCGGTACTTGCCGGGCGTGGCCGCGGTTCCCACCGCAACGAGCGCGGTGCCGAGCGACACGTCGGATGTCAGCGTGCCGCAGAGAAAGGTCTCTCCGGCCGAGGGCTGGGCGAGGACGACGGTGTCGGCGGTTGTCTGTCCGGCCAGAACGATGCGCTCGCGGTAGACGCGCACGCGCCCTCCCTGCACGGAGCCATCGACGAGGCCGGGGGGTGTTGTTCCAAGGGGAGCCGTGTTGGCTCCGAAGAAGCGGGGCATGGTTTCGTGTTCCTTTATTTCCGTGTCATTCGATGCAGGCGATCTCGACGACGCCGGTTTCCTGCATGCGGGTGGCGCCGGCGGACATCGAGTAGAAGACCTGGGTGGCGTAGTTCTTGTCGGGGCGCTCGGTGATGCGGGCCGCGGGCTCTGCGCCCATCCCGAGCACGACCTGGTCGCGCTGCCAGGCAAGGCAGGCGCGTTCGTTGCCGGTGATGAAGGGCATGATCTTCGTCCCGTCGATGCGCACGCCATCGACGCGCAGGAAGCGGAAGCCGAGGAAGGTCTCGAGGTCGCCCTGCACGAGGGCGCGCACGGTGTTGAAGTCGCCCGAGGTGACCTGCGTCGTGCCGAGCAGGTCCTCGAGCTGGCGCGAGGTGACGGCGATGAAGCGGTCCTCGCCGTCGATGTCCGCCGTGTCGAGCGCACGCTTGGCCGCGAGCAGCTTGGCGATGGTCAGCCCGGTGCCGGCTGCCGGCAGCTTCTGCGTGCCGGGCAGCGCGAGGGGCGTGGCGCCGGTCTCGCCGGTGAAGGCGGTGCCGCGGATCGCATCGACGATGACCTCGTCAATGGCGCGTCCCATCGCGTTGGCGGCGCTGCGGGCATAGGTCGAGGTGGGGTCGATGAGCAGGCGCAGCCGGTCTTCCCGGTCGATGAGGTCGGCCCAGTCGAAGTCCTCGATCGCGCAGCGCCGGCGGGCATGGGGCGTGTCCATGCGCGGCGTGTCGGCGTGGCGCGAGGAGCGGCGCCGGGCGGCGGTCGCGCCGATCTGGTCAAAGAAGGCCTGCTTGCCTGTCACGTGCTCGAGGCGCACGGCCTCGCGCAGCTTCGAGCCTTTCTGCTGGGCCAGCATCGTGACGTTCGCCGCGTACTGGCCGACGAAGGCCGTGGTTATCTGTGTCGACATGAGAATGTCTCCGCAATTGTCTGTTTCTGTTGTGGTTTTGCTTGTGACGGGTCCTGCGGCGCCTTTTGGCGGCGGGCCCCGTCGCGGATGTGGGTCGCAACATCCGGTGCGGCCTGGCGTTCAGGCAGTGGGGGCGGGCTCAGCCCGCGGCAGCCGCGCCCCCTTCTTTTGAGGGGTGGGTGCTGCCGGCAAAGCGCCGGCGAAGGGCCGCAGCAGCCGAATTTGCTACCCTACGGTTTTCTTGCTTTGGCGCTGCAATCCCTGTACGGTGCCAAATGTGACGGCTGCACAATTTGAGGTGCGGACCGGGAATGCCTGGACACTTGCGCTCAGCGGCATGGTGGCTGCGCAGATCATGGTCCCAATTCAGGCGATAGCCATTGTACGACTGGTTCACACGGCAAGGGCATGTCGCCCTGGCCTAACGCATACATCAGGAAGACCTGTCCATGGCCTCGCTTACCGGAACTGTTAAATTCTACAATGACACCAAAGGCTTCGGCTTCATCACGCCGGATGGCGGCGGGAAGGACGTATTCGTCCACGCCACTGCCCTCGAGAAGGCCGGCATTCGCGGCCTGCGCGACGGCCAGCGCGTCAGCTTCGACACCGAAGCCGATACGCGCGGACCCAAGGCGGTGAACCTGCGCCTGGCCTGACGCCTGGTTGTTCATTCGGGTTTTCGGGGCGGTGGCCGGACAGGTTGTTCTGGCACCGCCCCGTTTTTTTCAGGAGTGCGCATGCAATGAAGAAAGACGGGACAAAAAAAGACAGGGACAAGTCCCGCGACAAGGATAACCAGGGCGAACCCGCGAAGGTTCCGGTCATCCATGACCTCAGTGGCCGCATTCCCGGCATGTCGGATGCCGAACTGAACTCGTTCCTTGCCAATGCGCGTCGCCTGCAGGCGTCAGGAAACGCGAACCAGAAGAAATCAGCCGATGCCCTGCTGCCCCTGATCGAGGCCGAGGCGCAACGGCGTGCCGCCGAAAAGGAAGAGGCGCGCAAGGCGCGCCTGACCAAGCGCAAGAAGGGATCCGGGGACGACGTGCCGCCGGACGCGTCGGCGCCTACCGGCTAGCCTTTCCGAGCGCACGCTCGAACATCGCGCTGACCTCGGAAACGAGGTCGAAGTGGTCGGGATGGTCGCGCTTGAGGTAGCCGGGCCTCTGCATCAGTTCGCGCGCCTTGCGCATCGCGTCCGCGGGGGCAAGACCGCGGCCGGCATCTTCGCCTGTGCCCTTCAGCGTGTCCTCGCCGAGCAGGGCGCCGGCCTTCTCGAAGGCACGGATGAGCTGCGGGTTGTTTCCCAGACCGCTTTCGTTGAGCAGGCTGACGAGTTCCTCGCCGCCGAAATACCGCGCCGCGCGCGCGGCCTGTGACAGCTTCACCGTGTAGTCGGGGCCCCACTCGGCCCTGAGGGCCTCGCTGGCGCGGGTTTCTTCCAGCTGGCGTGCGCGTCCGGCGGCGGCGAAGGCCTCGGCCTGGTGGCCGGCGTAGAAATCAACGAGGCCCTGGAGCTGGTGCGGCGTGAGGCCGAGCCCCTGCGCGATGGGCAGGGCCGCCTTCTCGAAGGCTGCGTCCCAGGGGACGCCTTCGGGCAGGTCGGGACGCTTCAGCGCATAGGCCTCGGGGGCCTCAGGCGCGGCGGGGCTTTCGGCTGCGGGCGTTGCGGCGGGATCAGTCATGGTCGTTCTCCTGGTCGGTGATGGACAGAAAGTCTTCGGGGCGGATGGCGGCGAGGCGGGCGACATGCAGCCAGACGCGGCGCTTGCCCTCTTCCACGCCGCGGTCGAATTCGCGGGTGCCGGCGATGGGCGCCGCGGCGTTGCAGAAGACGGCGAGGTCGCGCAGGAAGAGGGGATGCCTCGCGCAGGCTTCGCGATAGTCGGCAGCCACGCGCGGTGCGGCTTGCGGTCCCCAGAGAAGGGACAGGATTTCAGGCAGGGACTTCATCGGTTTCTCCTTTGGTTGTGGCGCGGCGTGCACTGCTGGCGCAGGCGTCGCGAAAGAATATCGTGCGCGGGAACTAGGCTTGAGGCACGACGGCCGCGCGCAAGGCGCGGACCTGGTCGATGCCGCGCATGATGCGCGCGGGCACGGCCCAGCCGCGACCCATGACCTGCACCGCCTCGTCGTGGTCGATGTTGAAGGCGACGGCGGGGTCGAGCGCGGCCACGGGGGCGATGCTGTCATAGAGGCGGCCGACGGCCTGGGCCTCGGCCGCCATCTGGGCGCGCGCCAGCGGCGAGACATATTCGATCCTCATTTCCTGTCCCCTGATCCCGGGTGGAGGCTCGGGCAGCATGCCGGCGCGCATCAGCATGCCAAAGCGCCGGCGGATCAGCGGCGAGAGGAACTCGCTCTGGATCCGGCCCAAGTTGGGGCCGAGCAGGCGCAGCTTCTCCTCGTGGCGGGCCATGAATTCGGTGGCGGTCATGTTGGGGCTTGCCATGACCTGCATGAGCGAGAGCTGGAAGGCGTCGCGCACGGCCTGGCGGCGCTGCTCGATCAGGTCGAGCGCCATCGAGGGGTTGGCGCCCGTGTAGATCGGCTTGATACGCAAGCCTCCATCGTGGTCGAGCGCGCCATACGATATGCCGCCTGGCCTTACATGCGCGCCGCGGGCCAGCCCCTTGTCGGGCACGGCCATCGGCGGGTCGGCCATCAACTCGGCCGCACGCAGCAGGGTTTCTTCCATGCGCACGAGCAGGCGCATGTCGGGCAGGACCTGGTCGCCGATGCCCCGGCCATAGGGCTCGCCCGCGCCTTGCGTCCAGCGCGGTACCTGGTAGGGCATCTCGAAATAGCCGTCGCGCGCGACCAGCGTTGCGCCCTCTTCCTCGACATGGACCGAGGCGAAGGGACGGGTCGCCTGCGCCGCCGTGTCGGGAAAGACGGCATGGAGGAAGGCCACGCGGTCGCGTGATCCGCTTTCGGCGGCCCGGCGCGTGCGCGGCGAGACCGCCTCGCCGAAGAGCGCCACGGCCTGTGACGGCTCGAGCGTGAAGCGGCGGAAGATGGTGTCAACCTCGCCATGCGCGTTCTCGGCGATGTAGCATTCGGCGAGCGGGCGGACCGCGTCGTTGAAGCGACCGGTGCGGCCGATCTCCTCGGAATAGAAGATGGCCGTTCCGAAGCAGGCGAGATCGGCGAAGAGTTCGGGCAGGACCGCGTAGAAGCGCGAGGCCTGCGGGCCGAACGATGCCAGGAGCCTTGTCTCGGCGTCCCAGAGCCAGTCGCGCACGGGGTCGAAGGCGTTCAGTTCCTCGTCGGCAAGCCTGAGGGCGAACCAGCGGCTGGCCGGGTTCGTCATCATGCCATAGATGCCGGCGGCGAAGCCTTCGACGGCGAGCCTTGCGGTAGAATCGAGCAGCAGCACCGAGCGGCGGGCCGCGCCTTGCGCGTCGATGAGGCCGTGCAGATGCTGCGGGCGCATGTAGGCGGCGATCTCGCGCCACTGGCGCTCGGTGTCGGCGCGCGCGGCCCGGAGCCTGCTGCACTGCGAAACAAGTTGTTGCGGGGACAATGATTTCATCGGTTGTTCCGTCATATTTGGGTCATAATCCTGCGGTTGCGTCAGGCTTCGAGGCCTTGAGGACATGGGGACATGAGCGACAGCCACGAGCCATCGGCCCTTGTGCCGGCGGGTGATCCGCGTGCGGCCGACAAGGCGGCACTGTGGT
>JAGWXR010000196.1 GCA_018969785.1 Alphaproteobacteria bacterium | reverse complement strand
TCGTCGCCAACGTGAGGGACAAGCGCTATGGCTGCAACACGGGCTGCGACAACGGCTTCGATGTCTCGGCCTTCGCGGATGGCCTGCCTTCGACCAGCCAGCCGAATGGCGGGAACAACCATGGTCCGGAGGGCAACCTCCACACCAGCATTGCGGGCCTGTTCACGCTGGGTGCTGCGATGGGTGCGCTGACGAAGGCCGACATCTCGGCTGACTCGACTGTCACGCATGTGCGCAATGTCAGCGTCGACAGTTCGGCGACGGCTGTTGCCAACAACCTGTCGGTCACGCTGGCGTCCGACGTGGATGGCGGCTCGTCCTGCGGCCATCGTTGCGGTGACCGGCTGAGCAACCATGTGCTCATCGGCGACATCACGCAGTTCGCGCTGGCGAATGTCGAGGCGACCTCGCGGGTGACCGATGTCAAGGCCTCTGGCTATGACAACATGCGCCAGCTGACGACGGCGACGCTGACCCCGACCGAGGGCAACCTCGGCAACGTGGTGCAGGTGCCGACGCCGTGGGTGAGCTCGGTTGCAACCGCCGTTGGCAACAACGTCTCGATCAATGTCGGCCGGGACCTGAGGCCGTAAGAGCGGACGCTTTCCGCAAAGCTGGCGGTGCCCCCTGGAGGGGCACCGCCTTCCACAACCAAGGAGACATTGCCATGACTGTCCGCCATTTCGTGCTTGCCGCCGTTGCGGGTTTGCCAATCCTGCTTGCGGGTGCTGCCCGCGCCGATGATCCGCTGATGGGGCGCGTGCCGTGGAACTTCTCTTACCAGAACCGCGCTGCCATCGCGGTTGCGATCAAGAACATCGAGGACCCCGCCGGCAACGGCAGCGGCGCCGGCGCGATCGTCTGTGGCGGGACCAGCGGCTCGGGTGGCCCGGGTTCCAATGGCAGCGCGGCGTCTGCGGGCGCGAACTCGAGCTGCATCATCATCAACAACTCCCCCGGGACGAGCGTGCAGAACGACCAGTTCTCGCACGGCAACCAGACAGCAACCAGCGAAGCCAACGCCAATTCGGGGACGGTGAACCAGGGCGGACGCCCGCGCCACCGGGGGCACGCTGGTGCGCCGTCCGGCTCGATCGACGAGGTTGCGGCGGTGCTGCAGGGCCATCGGCAGGGTCTTTGAGCCCACGGGGAGAACCACACAATGTCCGATCGTGGACGCCGTTTCGGCGTGATGCTTGTTGCGGTCGTGGCCGGCTTGGTGCCAGCCGTGCCCGCCATGGCTGCAAAGGCCAGCCCTGCCCTGCAGGCGGCTGCCGATACCTGTTTCGGGAAGACGAAAAGCGATTGGCAGAAGCTGGTCAGCGCCTGCACGACCATGATCGCGACCAATATCCGGCCTGACCTGAAGGCGGCGGCCCATTTCAACCGGGGGGCCGCCTATGTGAAGCTGGAGCAGGGCGACAAGGCCGGGCCTGACTTCGATGCCGCGCTTGCCATCATGCCGGCGTTTGCGCGGGCGCTTGAGGCGCGCGGTGCGCTGCTGTTCACGCAGGGCAAGCCTGATGCCGCGCTCAAGGACCTTGACCGGGCGATCACGCTTGATCCGACGTCGGCCGGGGCTCTCAACAGCCGCGCGCTGGTGCGCCTGCAGAAGGGTGACAGCGCGGGCGCGCTGGCCGATTTCGACCGCGTGCTTGCGCTCGACGGCGCGGATGCGGTGGCGCTGGTCAACCGGGGTGTGCTCCTGGCGGCGACCGGCGAGACGGCGCGGGCGCGGGCAGATTTCGAGGCCGTGCTTGCGGCCGATCCCGGGAATGAACAGGCGCGGACGCAGCTTGATGCGCTTTCGGCCGGCAAGGAGGCGAAGTGATGGGGCGCGCATCTGTGCTGCGGCTCGTGGTGGCTGCGGGCTTGCTTGCAGGCGGTGGGCCATTGGCGCTGTCGCCGGTTGCCGCGGCGGCGCCTGCGCGCGGCGGGAAGCTGACGGAGCACGACGTGAGGACCTGCATGGGCCTCGAGGCGGCCGACGCGCAGGCGCAGGTCGAGGTCTGCACGCGGATCCTGAAATCGGGGCGTGTGCAGCATCCGCATGAGAGCGATTACATGGCGTGGCGCGCAGCGGCCTATCTCGTGCAGGGCAAGACGACGCCGGCGCTGGCGGACCTCGACAAGGCGCTGTCGCTGCAGGACAAGCCTGAATACCGCTTCCAGCGCGCGCTGGTGCTCATGGCGCGGGCGTCGCTTGACGAGGCGGTCAAGGAACTTGATGCCGT
>JAGWXR010000195.1 GCA_018969785.1 Alphaproteobacteria bacterium | reverse complement strand
CCACGAGCGCCGTGTTCGAGCCAATGAAGACCTCGGCACCGATATCGGTGACATGCTTGTCGAAACCGTCATAGTTGCAGGTGATCGTGCCGGCGCCGATGTTCGATCGCGCTCCCACGCGCGCATCGCCGATATAGGCAAGGTGGTTCGCCTTCGCGCCATCCTCGATGACCGCCTTCTTCACCTCGACGAAGTTGCCGATGTGCACGTCACGCCCGATCTGCGCGCCAGGCCGCAACCGCGCATAGGGACCGATCAGTGCGCCTTCACCAACCGTGCAGTCCTCGAGGTGGCAGAACGGCCTGATCTGCACGTTGTCTGAAACGCGGACCTTTGGACCGAAGACGACATTGGGCCCCACGACCACATCACGACCCAGCTGGGTATCCATCGACAGGAAAACGCTGTCCGGATCGGTCAGGGTCACGCCCGCAAGCATCGCCTTCTCGCGCAGGCGCCGCTGCATCACGGCCTCCGCCTTCGCAAGCGCCACGCGATGGTCGACACCCATGACATCTTCAGGCGAAGCCTCGGCAGCGGCCACCCGCAAGCCCAGCCGCCGGGCGATGGCAACGATCTCGGTCAGGTAATACTCGCCCTGTGCGTTCGCATTGCCGACCTGGTCGAGCAGCGCAAACAGGTGCTCGCCCTCGACGATCATGATCCCCGAATTGCAGAACCCGACCCGGCGCTCCTCGGCAGTCGCATCCTTGAACTCCACGATGCGCTCGAGCGAGCCATCCGCATTCCGGATGAGTCGCCCGTACATT
The DNA here is from genome assembly GCA_018969785.1 of Alphaproteobacteria bacterium. GTDB lineage: Bacteria > Pseudomonadota > Alphaproteobacteria > Micropepsales > Micropepsaceae > SZUA-430. Next base: position 1,473 of record JAGWXR010000195.1, on the reverse strand, counting down.
GCAGGATCAGGGGGCGTGAAGCCCAGCACGCCGATCGCAGCGCCGGCCGCATCCATGGCACCTTCGACCGCCTCGATGTTCTCCGGCGTGATGAGCGGCGTGTCGGCAAAAAGGATGGCAACACGCCCTGAAAAACCCGCGACCTCCACCCTGGCGGCAAGCACGGCATGCCCGGTTCCAAGCGGCGGGTCCTGGATGGCAACGTGCGCAGGCGCCACCGCCGCAGCGACCGCATCCATGCCCCGGGCCAGCACGACCACGGTCCGGCTCGCCCCGGCCGCCCGCGCAACGCCAAGCACATGATGGACCATGGGCAGCCCGGCAACCGGGTGCAGAACTTTGGGCAGGGCCGACTTCATGCGCGTGCCCTTGCCGGCCGCAAGGATGACGGCGGCAAGGTCGGTTCGGCGCTGGCGCGACGGGGAAGACGTCAAAGGGATGCCCCAAAAATCAGGAAAAACAAGGCTTTCTCAGGCCTAGGCATGCCTCCCTTTTATCCCATTTTGAAATAAAAAAATGTTTCGTATTCTTGCCGGAATTCCGCGATTCCCTCACATCATGCGGTACCCCCAGAGGCTGGCGATCGGCTCTTGAGACCTCCCGAAACCATTGTTTTCGACCTCGACGGTACCCTCGTCGACACCGCCCCGGACCTCACCGCCGCCCTGAACGCCGTCCTGATCCGCGAGCGCCTGCCGCCGGTCCCGCTTGAGCGGGTCCGCCAGATGGTCGGCCGCGGCGCCCGCGTCCTCATCGAAAAGGCCCTGGCCTGGCACCGGATCCCGCCGGACCCCACCCGCGCTGGCGAACTCCTCCAGCATTTCCTCGCCTATTACGAGGCAAACATCGCCGTCACGAGCCGACCCTTCGAAGGCATGGAAGCCTGCGTGCGCAGCCTCTCGGCCCGCGGCCACCGCATCGGGATCTGCACCAACAAGCCCGAGCACCTGTCGCGAAAACTGATCGCCGAACTGGGCCTGGCCGACCTGTTCCCCGTGATCCTCGGCGCGGACTCCAGGCCCTGGCGCAAGCCCGACCCGCGCCACCTGACCGACACGGTCGAGGCCCTCGGCGGCAAGGCCTCGGATGCGGTGCTGGTCGGCGACAGCGACACCGATGCCCGCACGGCCCGCGCCGCCGGCATCCCCGTGGTGCTCGTGTCTTTTGGCTATACCGAGACCCCGGCGGGCGAACTTGACGCCGATGCGGTGGTCGACCACTTCCAGGACCTCGAGGCCGCCCTCGTGCGGCTCGCCCGCAGCGCTTGACTTGCAGCCCAAGCCCCCCCTATAGCAGCGATCCGTCAGGGACAAAGGGCGCTTAGCTCAGCGGGAGAGCACTACCTTCACACGGTAGGGGTCGCTGGTTCAATCCCAGCAGCGCCCACCATTGCACGGCGAAAGCGAATTGCCGCCAACCCGCACCCGGCAACGCCGCCACGAAAAGAAATAACGGCCCCATGGAACTTCTTGC
>JAGWXR010000040.1 GCA_018969785.1 Alphaproteobacteria bacterium | reverse complement strand
TTGGCATCATGGTGAACAGGCTGCTAACAGGAGGGCATGGAACGCGAGCCGGGTCATGAAATCCTGCGTGCCGCCGCTGCCCGCCTGGCAGCCGCCGGGCTGGACGAACCTGCCCGCGAGGCGCGCCTGCTGGCACGGGCCGCCCGCGACGCGACCGAATTCGAGAGTTTCATCACCCGCCGCGCCACGCGCGAGCCTTTCGCCTACATCGTCGGCCGCCGCGAGTTCTGGTCGCTCGACTTCGAGGTCACGCCTGACGTCCTCATCCCGCGTCCCGACAGCGAGACCCTCGTCGAGACGGCACTGAAGGCCTTCGGCGAGAGGCCACCGCGCAGCATCGTCGACCTGGGTACCGGTTCTGGCTGCCTCATCGTGGCCTTGCTCACTGAGTGGCCAGACGCCCGCGGGTTGGCCGTGGATGTGTCGCAGGCTGCCCTTGACGTGGCCCGCCGCAACGCCACGCGCCTGGAAACGGCGAACCGCCTCGACTTTGCCTGCGCCGACTTCGCGACGCTGCAGGCCGGCCCCTTCGACCTCGTGGTCTCAAACCCGCCCTACATTCCCTCGGGCGTGATCGGCACGCTCGAACCGGATGTGGCAGCCTTCGAGCCCGGCCTCGCGCTCGACGGCGGTGCTGACGGGCTCGACGCCTATCGCACGATCGCGCGCGCGCTGCCGGCCCTCCTTGCGCCGGGTGGCCAGGCCGTGCTCGAAATCGGCTGGGACCAGGCCCGCGCAGTCACAGAAGTCATTCTGAATCAGGGCTTTGTGGTGCAACGCGTCGTTAAGGATCTTGCCGGAAACGACCGTGTTCTCGTGGCGGCAAGGCCGGTTTGAGCCCGCAACGCGGGAAAACGGCGAAAATTCACTTGGACCTGGACGGGGCTTTCGACTAGGGTCCACCCCGACGGTTGAGTTTTCGCGCGCGGGCCACAAGGGTCTTTGTTTCCGCGGCGCAGGAGAAGGTCCTCCCGGACCGGATCGCATGGCTTCAGGGGCCTTGGACGATCCACCGGACGACCAGGCAACCCGTTCAATCCGGACGACGTCAAGGCAGGCGGACAGGACAGCAGCTTGGGCTGTCATCGGGCAAACAGGTTTTTTTATTTTCAACGACAAAGTGAGACGGAATTCCCAATGAACATGAGACAGGGATCCAGCAACAACAACAAGCGCGGCCGCGGCCGGGGCCGTGGCAAGCACCACGGCGGTGGCGGCGGCGGCGGCGGCGGCGGTGGTGGCGGCCCGCGCCATCAGGGTGGACAGCAGAATCAGGACCAGGTCTTCAACATTCACCGCACGATCGACTCGAACGGCCCTGACGTGAAGATCCGCGGCAACGCCAACCACATCTACGAGAAGTACCTCCAGCTCGCACGCGACGCGAATTCGGCCGGCGACCGCGTCATGGCCGAGAACTACCTCCAGCATGCCGAGCACTATTACCGCCTGATCATGGCCTACCAGGCCCATGTGCAGCAGCAGGGCCAGCAGCACGGCCAGCACCAGCAGCACGGGCAGCAGCAGGGCCAGCCCTATGGCGGCCAGCAGCAGGGTCAGGCTGGCCATTATGGCGGCCCCTATCGCAACCAGCCCGCCGCCGGCCAGCCGGAAGGCAACGGCAGCGTGTATGACCAGCCAAATGGCAACGGCCGCGGCGAGACCATGGCCTCAGCCGGCGGGTCCTCCGGTCACGACGAAGCCTACAACGAGGAAAACGCCGGTCGCTACGACTGACGGCGCACACCCGGGTCTGTGGATCCGGCCCGTCACATCCTAGGATCGGCCACCCGCAATGAGTCGCAGGCCGATCCCCATGTCCGCACAACCCGCCGTTTCCCTCACGAGGCCCCAGGTCGTGATGGAGACGCCAAACTTCTACATTCGACGCCTCAGCCCCGATGACGCCTCCGAGCGCATCGGAAGCTGGTTCGCCCAGTCAGAAGTCGCCGAAGGCCTGAACGCCGAACAGCGACCGCTCTCGAGGGACGAAGTCCGCAACTGGCTCGCCTCGTTCGACCAGCAGGCAAACCGCGTGAACGGCATCTTCGACAAGCGCAACGATCTGCTGGTGGCGATCGCCAACTCCCAGTTCAACTGGGACATTCGCCGGGTCCTGATGAATATCGTCGTCGGCGAAGAGGCCTATCGCCATTGCGGCGTGATCCTCGAGGCCTGTGTCCCGGTCCGCGATCTCTATTTCGAGGACATGAAGCTGAGCCTTGTGACGGGCACCGCCCTGTCGACGAACCGAACGATCATCGCGTTCCTCGAAGGCACGGGCTTCACGCGGCGCGAGACCGTGAAGAACCATCGCTTGCTGCGGCGCACCGGCGCCTACGCAGATCTCCATCTGTACAGCCAGACCGCGCAGGAATGGCGCGACTGGAAGGCCGCCAGCCAGGAAACGATCGCCGCCATTCGCGACTGCGCGGCACGCTTGCCGCCCGCCTGAAACGAAAAAGGGCCCGGCAATGACCGGGCCCCCGAATTCCGCTGCAGAAGGAAGTTACAGCGCGGGTCCGCCAGGCGACACGACCATCGGCGGCGCTGCCGCGCTCGTCACGCCGGCGCTTTCCAGGCTGTTGCCGAAGGTCGGGGTTTCGAACTCGGCCCCCGCGCGGTCATTGGCCTTGAGCGTGGGCTGGTCAAGATAGAAGCGAACGCCAAGCCACACCGTGTTCGTGTCCAGCGTGATGTTGTTGAACTCGGTCTCGTTGCGCTCGTGCGAGAAGGCGACAAGGCCCGACAGCGGCGTGTTCGCAAGCCGGTGTTCGGCCTCCAGGCGCCACAGCGTATGCGAGGTCGAATCCGACAGCGCCTTGCCCCCGAAGATCGGGTCGTTGGTGTTCAGGCTGCCCCACATCTGCGTGGTGGCAAGGCTGAGGCTCGTGTTGTCGTTGAGGAAGTAGCGGATCTTGCCCTGGATGTAGGTGCCGTCCTCGATCGTGCCGGCGCAGGGCGCATCGCAACCGATCTGGTCGAACAGGCCCATCTGGCCTGACAGCGTCCAGTTCGTGTCGAAGAACTGCCCCTCAACCGCTGCCAGCCCATAGCGCGCTTCCGAACGGTCACCCGAGCCGAACAGTGTGTCGTTGCTCCAGAGCGAGCCGGCAAACCCCAGGCGCGCGCGGTTCTCGACCGAATGGATCAGGTGCACGGTGCCGCCCAGGTTGGCACCGCTGTCCTTGCCGTCAAGATCGAAAAGGTTGCTGGCGCGTTCGTGGAACAGGTCCACCTGAACGTCGAGCTCGCCCCCCAGGTTCCACAGGCCCTTCGCCTTGAGGTCCACGTTGACAGGATCCTCGACTGCCGATGCGAGAATGCCGCCACCGCTGGTGGATCCGGCACCAACGCTCAACTGCACCACGCCCGTGAACGGGGTGTCTGCACTGGCAGGCATGACTGAAGCAAGCAGCGCTGCACCGCAGACGCTGGACATGAGAAGTCTATGGCTCATGGGTTATCCCCCGTGTTGATCACATGTTCGCGACACCGGACGCACGCGAATCGCTTGACGAGGGTAAGAGAGTTAACGGTGATTCTACAAATGCTGCCGCCGCCGCACTGTGGTCATGAAGTGACACGTTACTGGGCGCACCGGAGCAGAACGCATTGCCATCCTGTCACCGGAACCCGGGACAAGCCAGACAGGCAGCGGACCGCCTTGCGCTGGCCATGCTGCACGAGGCCCCGGGCCACCGTGTCGGGCAGGGCACCATATCTGGATCTTGGGCGGATTGATGGAATTGCAAGAGCTTGCAGAACGAAATTTCCACCCCAAATCGATGGTCAACAACCGCAACACGGCCTTTCTTGGTAAGGTGCCGGGGCTATAGCCTCACGGCCGCCAGTCACCGGCAAGGCCCAATCAAAGACACGCGCCCATGGACCTGCAGAAATTCACCGAACGTGCCCAGGCTTTCCTCCAGAACGCCCAGGGCCTCGCCCAGCGATCCGGCCACCAGCGCCTGACCCCCGAGCACCTGCTCAAGATCATGCTCGACGACGAGGAGGGCCTGGTCGCAGGCCTCATCCGCCGTGCCGGCGGCGACCCCGCGCGGGCACTCAAGGCCACCGAGGCGTTCCTCGGCAAGCAGCCACGGGTCGAAGGTTCGGGCGCGGGCCAGTTGTACATCGCCCCTGAGATGGCACGCGTCCTGGAGGAGGGCGAGCAGATCGCGCGCAAGGCGGGCGACAGCTTCGTCACCGTCGAGCGCCTGCTGCTGGCCCTCGCCGTGGGCACCGCGCCGGAATCCGCGCGGATCCTCAAGGAGGCAGGCGCAACGCCGCAGAAACTGAACGAGGCCATCAACGACCTGCGCAAGGGACGCACGGCCGACACGGCCAGTGCCGAGCAGGGCTATGACGCCCTGAAGAAATATGCCCGCGACCTGACAGAAGCCGCGCGCGCCGGCAAGCTCGACCCGGTGATCGGGCGCGACGAGGAGATCCGCCGCGCGATCCAGGTTCTCTCGCGCCGCACCAAGAACAACCCCGTTCTCATCGGCGAGCCGGGCGTGGGCAAGACGGCAATCGTCGAGGGCCTCGCGCTGCGCATCGTCAATGGCGACGTGCCTGAATCCCTGCGCGACAAGAAGCTGCTGTCGCTCGACATGGGCGCGCTGATCGCGGGTGCCAAGTATCGCGGCGAGTTCGAGGAACGCCTGAAGGCTGTCCTGACCGAGATCACCGCCGCCGAAGGCGGCATCGTGCTGTTCATCGACGAGATGCACACCCTCGTTGGTGCCGGCAAGGCAGACGGCGCGATGGACGCGTCGAACCTGCTGAAGCCCGCGCTTGCCCGCGGCGAACTGCACTGCGTCGGAGCAACCACGCTTGACGAATACCGCAAGCATGTCGAGAAGGACGCCGCCCTCGCGCGGCGCTTCCAGCCCGTCTTCGTGACCGAGCCGACCGTCGAGGACACCATCTCGATCCTGCGCGGCCTCAAGGAAAAATACGAACTGCACCACGGCGTTCGCATCACCGATTCCGCCATCGTCGCTGCCGCCCAGTTGTCGAACCGCTACATCACCGACCGCTTCCTGCCTGACAAGGCAATCGACCTCGTTGATGAATCGGCAAGCCGCCTGCGCATGCAGGTCGACAGCAAGCCCGAGGAGCTCGACGAATTCGACCGCCGCATCATGCAGCTCAAGATCGAGCGCGAGGCCCTGCGCAAGGAGACCGATGCCGCCTCCAGGGACCGCCTCGTCAAGCTCGAGCAGGAGCTCGGCGATCTCGAGGAGAAGTCGGCAAGCCTGACCCAGCGCTGGAAGCAGGAAAAGGCCAAGCTCGGCCAGGCCCAGGCCATCAAGGAAAGGCTGGACCGCGCCCGCCACGACCTCGAGCTGGCGCAGCGCCGCGGCGATCTCGCCAAGGCCGGCGAAATCGCCTACGGCCTCATCCCGGGCCTTGAGAAGGACCTGAAGAAGATCGAGGACCAGAGCACGACCCAGCTCGTCACCGAAGCCGTGACCGAGGAACACATCGCGCAGGTCGTCTCGCGCTGGACCGGCATTCCCGTTGACAAGATGCTGGCCGGCGAACGCGAGAAACTGCTCAGGATGGAAGAGACGCTCGGGTCCCGCGTGGTTGGCCAGGAAGAGGCCGTGCGTGCGGTCTCCGCAGCCGTGCGTCGCGCCCGCGCCGGCCTGCAGGACCCCAACCGCCCGATTGGCTCGTTCCTGTTCCTCGGGCCAACCGGCGTCGGCAAGACCGAGCTCACCAAGGCGTTGGCCTCATTTCTCTTCGATGACGACACCGCGATGGTCCGCATCGACATGTCCGAATACATGGAAAAGCACTCGGTCGCCCGCCTGATCGGCGCCCCGCCGGGTTATGTCGGCTACGAGGAGGGCGGGGCCCTCACCGAAGCCGTGCGCCGCAGGCCCTACCAGGTCATCCTCTTCGACGAGATCGAGAAGGCGCATGGCGATGTCTTCAACGTGCTCCTGCAGGTCCTCGACGACGGCCGCCTGACGGACGGGCAGGGCCGCACCGTTGATTTCAAGAACACCGTGATCATCCTGACCTCGAACCTCGGCGGTGACATCCTCGCAGCCCAGGCCGAGGGCGAGGACACCGGCGCCGTGCGCGACGAGGTGATGGACATCGTGCGCGCCCGCTTCCGCCCGGAGTTCCTGAACAGGCTCGACGAGATCATCCTCTTCCACCGGCTCGGTCGCGCGCAGATGGACCGCATTGTCGATATCCAGGTTGCGCGCCTCGCGCGCCTCCTCGGCGAGCGCAAGATCTCGATCGACCTCGACCAGGTTGCACGCGAGTGGCTGGCCGATGCCGGCTACGACCCGGTCTACGGCGCAAGGCCGCTGAAGCGCGCCGTCCAGAAGCATCTCCAGGATCCGCTCGCCGAGCAGATCCTGCAGGGTCGCATCAAGGACGGGGACGCGGTACGCGTCTCGGCGGACGCAGGCGGACTCCTGATCAACGAACAGCGCCGCAACGCGACGCTTCACTGATCCTCGTACTTGAAGGGGCAGGATGCGATCACCTCGCTGATCGGTCCTGCCGCATCATCCAGCCTGAAGCGCGTGCTCAGCGCGCCCTGCTGCAGGGTCACCTCGCCGCCGCTCCTGAGCTGCCGCGCGATGAACATGGCCTCGCTGCCCTTGATCTCGAACGTGCCGATCCCGTCGGCAACCGCCGCCCGCTTGGTGGCGGTCGGATATGCGCCCTCCGGGAACAGGAAGGTCACGTCTTCCCATGCCGGATCGCCGGCCGCGAAGTCGCTGCCGTCATGGGCCGCCTGGCCCAGGTTGAACTGCAGCAGCACGCCCGGCATGCCGCCGCACGAGAAGCGCAGGAAAGCCTGCGGCAGGTCCTCGCTCCCCGCGGCCTCGGCGACATAGACGCTCTGGCCAAGCGGATCGGTCTGCACATCGAAGCGCCATGGTGCGCCAGCGGCGAGCGCGGCCGCGGTCATCAGCAGGAATTTCATCGGATCACGAATATCAGGGTAGGAGTTTCGCGCGAAGGATTTCGCCCTGCGCGACCACAGCAGGTGTCTCCCCCCACTTGTCAAGCACGAGGTTGACGCGTGCGGCCATCGCCTTGAACGCGGCAAGCTCTGCTCCCGCGAGGGTGGTGCCGGTGGGCAGTCTTACATCCATCGGGTTGATCTGGCGGCTGCGCGCCATGACCTCGTAGTGCAGGTGCGGGCCTGTGCTGCGGCCGGTCGTTCCGACATGGCCGATGACCTGGCCCTGGCGCACGCGGGCCCCCTCGCGCACGCCCGGTGCGATGCGGCTGAGATGCGCATAGGCCGTCTCGTAGCCATTGCCATGGGAGATGCGGACATATTTTCCGAAAGAGCCGAACCAGCGCGCCATCCGGATCGTGCCGCTGCCCGCCGCCATGATCGGCGTACCGGTGGGCGCGGCAAAGTCGACGCCCTTGTGCATCTTCGAATAGCCAAGCACGGGATGGCGGCGCATGCCGAAGCCCGACGAAAGGCGCGCGCCGTCGATCGGCGTGCGCATGAGCAGGCGTCGGCCGCTCTTGCCGTCGGGCGTGTAGTAGTCCGTGGACTGCTCGGTCACCGACGTGAACCGGTAGAGAGGCCTGGCCTCGCCCGACAGCGTCAGTTGGGCAAAGTCGATCGCGCCGCTCTTCAGCGGCTGGCCGGCTTCATCGGTGTAGGTCGTGAACAGCACATCGAAACTGTCCCCGGCACGGATCTCCCGCTGGAAGTCGACGGCGTGGGAATAGATGCGGATCATGTCCACGATGACACCGTCCGGGACGCCCGCGTCGAGGGCCGACTGGTAAAGGCTGCCCTTGATCGTGCCGCGCACGCGCGCGCCCTTCGCGGTGAGCGTCTTCACGGTGTCGCGCACCGCGTAGCGCCCGTCCGGCTGCCGCTCGATGGCGATGTCACGCTCCACGCTGGGCCGGAACGCGATCGAGCGCAGCACCGGTTCCGACGTGTCGGCATGGACCCCCTCGAAGACGAGCGTCAGGCTCTGCCCGCCCCGCAGGGCCGAGGCGTTGAACACAGGCGCGAGCGCCGCCGCAGCGCCGGTGGCGTCCTCCGCGCGGGCACCCTCCTCGAGGAGCAGGCCGCCCAGCGTATCGCCGCGCTCCATCTCGATGGTGCGAATGTCCTTCTGCGGCACCTTTGGCAGGCTGTGGGCCGCACCGGTCGCTCCCGGCGCCGGCGCGTCTTCCCCGCGCGGCGCAAGCATCACGAGGGCGATGACCAGGCAGAAGGCAAGCGCGAGCACGCCGGCCATGGCCGCGGCACCACGTGCCCAGCGATAGCTGCCGCGCTTCAGGCCGCCTGCCTGTGATCCCTGTCCCATGCCCCCGTCATTCCTGCCTGATGGCGCCGATTCGATTGGCGACCCCGCCCGGGGAAGTCAATCACGCCGCAGTTGCATCCCATGCGCCTGCAGGATGCACGCGGTTTTGCCCCGTCGCGAGGCGGATTTCGGCCTTTGGTTAAGTGCGGCAATTCGGACCACTATTTATTTTCACGGGTCGATTGACACCCTCGTAGGGTAGGCTTAACTTACCCGTCCTGCATGAGCGGTAGCGCTTCGGCGCACCAGATTGTGCGGTTTTCCCTCGTCGGGTCAGGCAGCGTCTCGGGCGTTCATTCGCTCGGATATTGCTTCGTCGGGTGGCTGCGATTTGACATTGTTGTTTACCGGGAAGGGGAATGAGGGCGGCGTAAGGGTCGTATTGGTTATGGCCAATGACTTTGAGCTGTCTTGGTTCTCTTTCTTTAATTGTGACGGTCTGGATTTTGGTTCTGGGGAGACTTGGGGCTGGGGTTTGGACCGGATAGGGACCTATGTCCTGTCCGGGAGACTGGATGGGGCGGGTTTTTAATTGCGACGGGGCCAGCGATGGCCCTGCAATACAGTAATTGAGAGGGATCGGACGGTTTTGGGTATTGGCGATGGCTAGATCAGCTATTTGCTGAACTTGAGAGTTTGATCCTGGCTCAGAACGAACGCTGGCGGCAGGCCTAACACATGCAAGTCGAACGCCCCGCAAGGGGAGTGGCGGACGGGTGAGTAACGCGTGGGAATTTTCCTCAAGGTACGGAACAACTCAGGGAAACTTGGGCTAATACCGTATGATGCAGCGATGCCAAAGATTTATCGCCTTGGGATAAGCCCGCGTCAGATTAGGTAGTTGGTGGGGTAATGGCCTACCAAGCCTGCGATCTGTAGCTGGTCTGAGAGGACGATCAGCCACATTGGGACTGAGACACGGCCCAAACTCCTACGGGAGGCAGCAGTGGGGAATCTTGCGCAATGGGCGAAAGCCTGACGCAGCCATGCCGCGTGAATGATGAAGGTCTTAGGATTGTAAAGTTCTTTAGCCTGTGACGATGATGACGGTAACAGGAGAATAAGCCCCGGCTAACTTCGTGCCAGCAGCCGCGGTAATACGAAGGGGGCTAGCGTTGTTCGGAATTACTGGGCGTAAAGCGCGCGTAGGCGGTTTTACAAGCCAGAGGTGAAATGCCTGAGCTTAACTTGGGAATTGCCTTTGGAACTGTATGACTTTGAGGACGAGAGAGGTGAGTGGAATTCCCAGTGTAGAGGTGAAATTCGTAGATATTGGGAAGAACACCGGTGGCGAAGGCGGCTCACTGGCTCGTTTCTGACGCTGCAGCGCGAAAGCGTGGGGATCAAACAGGATTAGATACCCTGGTAGTCCACGCTGTAAACGATGAGTGCTAGGCGTCGGCACGCTTGCGTGTCGGTGCCGCAGCTAACGCGTGAAGCACTCCGCCTGGGGAGTACGGTCGCAAGATTAAAACTCAAAGGAATTGACGGGGGCCCGCACAAGCGGTGGAGCATGTGGTTTAATTCGACGCAACGCGCAGAACCTTACCAGCCCTTGACATGCCGTGCTACTCACAGAGATGTGGGGTCCCCTCACGGGGCGCGGACACAGGTGCTGCATGGCTGTCGTCAGCTCGTGTCGTGAGATGTTGGGTTAAGTCCCGCAACGAGCGCAACCCTTGCCTTCAGTTGCCATCATTCAGTTGGGCACTCTGGAGGGACTGCCGGCGGTAAGCCGGAGGAAGGTGGGGATGACGTCAAGTCCTCATGGCCCTTACGGGCTGGGCTACACACGTGCTACAATGGTGGCGACAGAGGGCACAAGCGAGAGTGTGAACTCAAGCAAATCCCAAAAAGCCATCTCAGTTCAGATTGCGCTCTGCAACTCGGGCGCATGAAGGTGGAATCGCTAGTAATCGCAGAACAGCAGGCTGCGGTGAATACGTTCCCGGGCCTTGTACACACCGCCCGTCACACCATGGGAGTTGGTTTTACCTTAAGACGGTGCGCTAACCCGCAAGGGAAGCAGCCGGCCACGGTAAGGTCAGCGACTGGGGTGAAGTCGTAACAAGGTAGCCGTAGGGGAACCTGCGGCTGGATCACCTCCTTTCTAAGGATTCAGATGTTGGATGCCAGAGGGCATGTCCCAGCGATGGGATTTGCTGTTCGGTCCACGCCTGAGCTTAGACACACGCATGCCAGTCAAGGCGTGCAAATCCTGGCCTTTGCGCCGTCCTCATTGCCTTTCCCGGTTCGGATGTCAGATGACGGATGACAGATGTCGGATTGGCCTTTGTCGCATTGGCGGTTGTGTCTGTTGTCGATCATCTGGAGAAGGTTTGCGTGTCTTGGGTTACTGGCTGTTCTGCCATCTGATATCCGTCATTTGGTATCTGGAGAGGGCTCGTAGCTCAGGTGGTTAGAGCGCACGCCTGATAAGCGTGAGGTCGGTGGTTCAACTCCACCCGGGCCCACCATTCAGATGTCAGATGCCAGATATGGGATGTCAGATTGGTTCTGATATCTGATATCTGGCATCTGATATCTGAACGGGGTCGTAGCTCAGTTGGGAGAGCGCGAGCTTTGCAAGCTTGAGGTCGTCGGTTCGATCCCGATCGACTCCACCATTTTGCGCGGCCTGGCATTGTTGCGAGGATGGAAGCCAGGAAACGGTTTGTTCGTTTCCTGCCTTCTGCCTTCGGGCAGGAAAGTTCTGCTGCGAGGCAGGAAAGATTGACATTGTGAAGATGGATTTGTGTGAGCAAGTGATGTTGCTTGCCGCTTGAAGCGTGGTCCGGGCTATTGGACCAGGCTGGTGGTGGGCGATGTCATGGCGGGTCTTGTACGCTTTGTTCCTTGTTTGGGGGCATGGCGGTGTCGGGATGTCCGTGAATGGCTCATGTGAATCTGCACTGGTCTAATACAACTGACTGCCCAGGGCATGATGCGGACTGACGACATCGTCTGGCACCGTTCCTGGGCATGGGTAAAATGAAGAGAATTGAGCAATCAAGCGATAAAGTAAGAGCGTTTGGTGGATGCCTTGGTGCTAAGAGGCGATGAAGGACGTGGCACGCTGCGAAAAGCTGCGGGGAGGGGCGAGCGCCCGTTGATCCGTGGATATCCGAATGGGGAAACCCCACCGCAAGGTGATCCCGCAAGGGAGGCGAACCCGGGGAACTGAAACATCTCAGTACCCGGAGGAAAGGACATCAAAAGAGACTCCGTGAGTAGTGGCGAGCGAAAGCGGAAGAGGCCAGTGGTCTGCAGATGAGAACCGGAACGCTTTGGAAAGAGCGGCCAGAGTGGGTGATAGCCCCGTACGGGTAGAGACATGCAGATCCTTGAGTAGGGCGGGACACGTGTAATCCTGCCTGAACATGGGGGGACCACCCTCCAAGCCTAAGTACTCCTTAGCGACCGATAGCGAACAAGTACCGTGAGGGAAAGGTGAAAAGCACCCCGTCGAGGGGAGTGAAAGAGACCTGAAACCGAACGCTTACAAGCAGAGGGAGCCCTTCGGGGTGACCTCGTACCTTTTGTATAATGGGTCAGCGAGTTAATCTGTCGAGCAAGCTTAAGCCGTGAGGCGTAGGCGCAGCGAAAGCGAGTCTGAACAGGGCGCCAGAGTTCGACGGATTAGACCCGAAACCGGGTGATCTAGCCATGAGCAGGCTGAAGGTGAGGTAACACTTACTGGAGGGCCGAACCCACTCCTGTTGAAAAAGTAGGGGATGACTTGTGGCTAGGGGTGAAAGGCCAATCAAACTCGGAGATAGCTGGTTCTCCGCGAAAGCTATGTAGGTAGCGCGTCAGAGTTTACGCCTTCGGGGGTAGAGCACTGGATGGGCTAGGGGGACTCATCATCCTACCAAACCTAACCAAACTCCGAATACCGAAGAGCGCGTCTCTGGCAGACACACGGCAGGAGCTAACTTCTGTCGTGAAGAGGGAAAAAACCCTGACCATCGACTAAGGTCCCCAAGTCACAGCTAAGTGGGAAAGGATGTGAGGATCCCAAAACAGCCAGGATGTTGGCTTAGAAGCAGCCATCATTTAAAGAAAGCGTAACAGCTCACTGGTCTAGATAAGGGTTCTTGCGCCGAAAATGTAACGGGGCTCAAGCTGTGCACCGAAGTCATGGGTTCAGATATCAGATGTCAGAGACCAGATATCAGAAAGGCAATTTAAGCCGTGGATGAGAGCCGGGTGAAGTCGTTTGAAGATCTTGAGGTCTTCAGGCGAGCGTACCGGATATCTCTTGAGGTCCACCGGCTGAGCTTGGACTTTCCGAGAAGCGAACAGTTCGTGCTTGCCGACCAGGTTCGGCGGGCGTCGAAATCGATTTGTTCCAACATTGCAGAAGGCTTTGGCCGGCAGAGGTATTCCCCGGCCGACTTCAGGCGGTTTGTGGTGATGGCGATTGGTTCGGCTGACGAGATGCGTCTTTGGGCGCGTTACTGTTTGGATCTCGGTTACATTGACGAGCCACGTTGGCAATCATGGCGTGATGAGTATCAAGAGATCGCGCGGATGCTGAACGGGCTAGCCACCAAGATCACGAGACCTTCTGACATCTGATCTCTGATATCTGACTTCTGAGCGGTAGCGGAGCGTTCCGTAAGCCTGTGAAGGCGGTCCGGTGAGGACTGCTGGAGGTATCGGAAGTGAGAATGCTGACATGAGTAGCGACAAACAGGGTTAAAGACCCTGTCGCCGTAAGTCCAAGGGTTCCTGCGTCAAGTTAATCTGCGCAGGGTTAGCCGGCCCCTAAGGTGAGGCAGAAAATGCGTAACCGATGGGAACCACGTGAACATTCGTGGGCCTGGGAGAGTGTGACGGATGCCAAGTTTTGTTCGGTCTCATTGGATTGACCGGGCAGGGTGCGGCGTTCCAGGAAAGAGCCCTCCCGTACAGACCGTACCCCAAACCGACACAGGTGGACTGGTAGAGAATACCAAGGCGCTTGAGAGAAGTACGCTGAAGGAACTAGGCAAATTGCTCTCGTAACTTCGGAAGAAGAGAGCCTCCATTGTGCGCAAGCATGGTGGAGGGGCACAGGCCAGGGGGTGGCGACTGTTTATTAAAAACACAGGGCTCTGCGAAGTTAGTAAGACGACGTATAGGGTCTGACGCCTGCCCGGTGCCGGAAGGTTAAGAGGAGGGGTGCAAGCCTTGAATCGAAGCCCCGGTAAACGGCGGCCGTAACTATAACGGTCCTAAGGTAGCGAAATTCCTTGTCGGGTAAGTTCCGACCTGCACGAAAGGCGTAACGACTTCCCCACTGTCTCCAGCGTATGCTCAGCGAAATTGAACTCCCCGTGAAGATGCGGGGTACCCGCGGTCAGACGGAAAGACCCCGTGCACCTTTACTGCAGCTTTGCATTGGCATTAGGGACGGCATGTGTAGGATAGGCGGCAGGCTTTGAAGTTCGGGCGCCAGCTCGGATGGAGCCACCCTTGAAATACCGCCCTTATCTTCTCTGATGTCTAACCGCGGCGTCTTGACGACGTCCGGGACCCTGCATGGCGGGCAGTTTGACTGGGGCGGTCGCCTCCGAAAGAGTAACGGAGGCGCGCGATGGCAGGCTCAGGCTGGTCGGAAATCAGCCGTTGAGTGCAATGGCATAAGCCTGCCTGACTGCGAGGGCGACGGTCCAAGCAGAGACGAAAGTCGGTCATAGTGATCCGGTGATCCCGTGTGGAAGGGTCATCGCTCAACGGATAAAAGGTACGCCGGGGATAACAGGCTGATGACGCCCAAGAGTCCATATCGACGGCGTCGTTTGGCACCTCGATGTCGGCTCATCACATCCTGGGGCTGGAGCAGGTCCCAAGGGTTCGGCTGTTCGCCGATTAAAGTGGTACGTGAG
>JAGWXR010000194.1 GCA_018969785.1 Alphaproteobacteria bacterium | reverse complement strand
TGCGCTCCTGGTTCAGCGTTGCGCCGGCGGCCTTGAACATCGATGCCATGTGGCTGACATTCGCGCCGGCCTTGGCCTCTTCCGTCGCGCGCTGGACGCTGAGGGCGTAGGCGCGCTCGTTCATCTTGTGGCGGGCGATGCGGGCGCGCAGGTCGCGGTCCTCGAGCGTGCCGCCGGCGTCGGTGCCGATGCTGGCCCTGGCGATGTCCACCACGTCGAGGCGTGCGCCCGAGCCGAAGCCCGAGATGTTCGTGCGCTCGTATTGCAGCAGGCGCTTGGCAATTTCCCAGCCGCCGTTCCTGCGGCCGACCATGTTCTCCTTCGGCACCTTCACGTCGGTGAAGAAGGTTTCGCAGAAGGGCGAGTCGCCCGAAATCAGCTTGATGGGCCGTGTCTCGACGCCCGGGCTCGTCATGTCGATCAGGACGAAGCTGATGCCTTCGTGCTTGACGCTGGTGTCGGTGCGCACCAGGCAGAAGCACCAGTCGGCGTGGTTGGCATAGGAGGTCCAGACCTTCTGGCCATTGATGAGCCAGTGGTCGCCCTTGTCCTCGCACTTGGTCATCAGGCCGGCGAGGTCGGAGCCGGCACCCGGTTCTGAATAACCCTGGCACCAGCGGATCTCGCCGCGGACGATCTTCGGAATGTGCTCCTTCTTCTGCTCCTCGTTTGCGTATTCAAGAAGCACGGGGCCCAGCATCCAGAGGCCGAAGGAGAACAGCGGCGGGCGCGCATGGATTCGGCGCAGCTCGGACTGCAGGATCGCGTTCTCGCCCGGGGTCAGGCCGCCACCGCCGTATTCGCGGGGCCAGGTGGGCGCCGTCCAGCCCTTGGCGGCCATGCGGTCGAGCCAGAGCTTGGCCTCGGGGTTCTTGAAGACGAACTTCTTGCCGCCCCAGGTGGCTTCGTCATCGGCGGACACGGGGGTGCGCATGGAGGGCGGGCAGTTGGCCTCGAGCCAGGCGCGGGTCTCGGCGCGGAAGGCGTCCGGGCTTGCGTTGGTCATGGTGGTGGATCCCAATGGTTGAGCCGGACGACTCTTCCCGAGGTGCGAGGCGGATGCAACCGGAAATCCCGGGCCTGACGGGGGCCTTTTGCGTGATCCGGGTTCCGCCACGACGCGTTGTTCCCATGGACCTGTTCGAGAAGGCGGGTGTTGCAGCCGTCCGGTTCAGCTATCATGCCCGGATCGTCATTCACATTTCCCAGAGGTTCACCCATGTCAGCATCGCCGCAACCCGCGGATCGTCCCCGGATCGACAAGGACGCGTTGCGCCGCAAGTACCGCGAAGAGCGTGACAAGCGCCTGAGGCCCGAGGGCAACGAGCAGTATGTGCAGATCGCCGGGGCCCATGAGCATTATCTTGAGGATCCCTACACGCCCTTCAAGGAGCGCGCGCCGGTCACGGACCACGTGACCTTTGCCTTCATCGGTGGCGGGTTCTCCGGGCTGGTCACGGGCGCGCGGCTCAAGGAGGCCGGCGTCAAGGACGTGCGCATCATCGAGAAGGGCGGCGACTTCGGCGGTACCTGGTACTGGAACCGCTATCCGGGCGCGCAGTGCGACACGGCCTCGATGATCTATCTGCCGCTGCTTGAGGAAGTGGGGCATCGGCCGAGCGAGAAATATGCGCATGCGCCCGAGATCCTCGCCCATTCGCAGAACATCGGACGCAAGTACGGGCTCTACGAGCACGCGCTGTTCCACACGCAGGCCCGCTCGATCAAGTGGGACGAGACGGTGCGCGCCTGGCGGATCACGACCAATCGCGGCGACAATTTCACCGCGCAGTTCATCGGGCTGGGCACAGGTCCGCTGCATGTTCCGAAGCTGCCGGGCATTCCGGGGCTCGACAGTTTCAAGGGGCATTCGTTCCATACGAGCCGCTGGGACTATGCGTATACCGGCGGCGATCCGCAGGGTGCGCCCCTGTCGAAGCTTGCCGACAAGCGGGTGGCGATCATCGGCACGGGGGCGACAGCCGTGCAGTGCATCCCGCACCTGGCCCGCAGCGCGAAGACGCTCTACGTGATGCAGCGAACGCCCTCGTCGGTGGACCAGCGGGACAACACGCCCATCGATCCAAAGTGGTTCGAGGAGATTGCAACCCCCGGCTGGCAGCAGCGCTGGCTCGAGAACTTCACGATGAACCAGGCCGGGTTCGGCGCGGATGTCGACCTGGTCAATGACGGGTGGACGGATCTTGCCCGGCGCATCCGCAACCGCATCTTCGAGTTGCCGCCCGACCAGCGCACGCCCGCCAACATGTGGATGGCCTACGAGGATAGTGACAACGAGAAG
>JAGWXR010000193.1 GCA_018969785.1 Alphaproteobacteria bacterium | reverse complement strand
GACCGTCTGGTTCGACGACAGGGCCAGAAGCGGCGCTCGGCGAATTTCATCGTCGAGGCGGCGGCGCTGTCGCTGAATGACCTCGTGGTGCATGTCGACCACGGGATCGGGCGCTATCTGGGCCTCAAGACCATCGAGGCCGCGGGCGCGCCCCATGACTGCCTCGAGATCCAGTATGACGGCGGCAAGCTGTTCCTGCCGGTCGAGAACATCGAGCTTCTGTCGCGCTACGGCTCGGATGACGAGGGCGCAGTGCTTGACCGGCTTGGCGGCTCGGGATGGCAGAGCCGCAAGGCCAAGCTGAAGAACCGCATCCGCGACATGGCCGAGCAGCTCATCAAGGTGGCCGCCGAGCGGCAGCTGCGCCAGGGCCCGGTCATCGATGCGCCGCATGGTGTCTACGAGGAATTCTGCGCCCGCTTCCCCTATGGCGAGACCGAGGACCAGGAAAAGGCCATCGGCGATGTGATGGAAGACCTCACGCGCGGCCTGCCCATGGACCGGCTTGTTTGTGGCGACGTGGGGTTCGGCAAGACGGAAGTTGCGCTGCGTGCGGCCTTCGTGGTGGCCATGACCGGGCGCCAGGTCGCGGTGGTCGTGCCGACGACCTTGCTGTCTCGCCAGCATTTCCGAACCTTCGTCAACCGCTTCGCGGGCTTTCCCCTGCGCATCCAGCAATTGTCGCGCATGGTCTCGACCAAGGAAGCGGCCGAGACGCGCACGGCGATCGCCGAAGGCAAGGTTGACATCGTCGTGGGTACCCATGCGTTGCTGGCCAAGTCGATCTCGTTCCGCGACCTCGGGCTTCTCATCATCGACGAGGAGCAGCACTTTGGCGTATCGCACAAGGAGCGGCTGAAGCAGTTGCGCTCGGAAGTTCACGTGTTGACGCTGACGGCGACACCCATCCCGCGCACGCTGCAGCTGGCGCTGTCGGGCGTGAAAGAGATGTCGATCATCGCCACGCCGCCGGTCGACAGGCTGGCGGTGCGTACGTTCGTGACGCCGTTCGATCCTGTCACGGTGCGCGAGGCTCTCTTGCGCGAGCATTATCGCGGCGGGCAGAGCTTCTTCGTCTGTCCGCGCATCTCGGACCTGGCTGACGCCGAAGAGTTCATGAAGACGGCCGTGCCGGAAGTGAAATACATGGTGGCCAACGGGCAGCTTGCGCCGACGCGGCTCGAGGACATCATGTCGTCGTTCTATGACGGCAAGTTCGACGTGCTGATATCGACGCCGATCGTGGAGAGCGGGCTCGACATCCCGACGGCGAACACGCTGATCGTCTACCGCGCGCATGTGTTCGGCCTGGCGCAGCTCTATCAGCTGCGCGGGCGCATCGGGCGCTCCAAGGCGCGGGCCTTCGCCTATTTCACGGTTCCCCCCGACCTCAAGCTGACGGACAATGCGGACCGGCGGCTCAAGGTGCTGCAGTCACTCGATTCACTTGGTGCAGGCTTCACGCTGGCCAGCCACGATCTCGACATCCGCGGGGCGGGAAACCTGCTCGGCGAGGAGCAGTCGGGCGAGGTGCGCGAGGTGGGCATCGAGCTTTACCAGGACATGCTGGAAGAGGCGGTCGCGAGCCTGCGGGGCAAGATGCCCGAGAAGGACGAGACCTGGTCGCCGCAGATCAACCTGGGTTCGGCCGTGCTGATCCCGGAGGCCTATGTCAGCGACCTGAACCTGCGCATGGCGCTCTATCGGCGCCTGTCGACGCTGGATACCGAAGAGGCGATCGATGGGTTTGCCGCCGAGATGATCGATCGCTTCGGGCCGCTGCCGGCCGAGGTGCGCTCGCTCTTGAAGATCGTGTCGATCAAGCGCCTGTGCCGCATCGCGCAGGTCGAGAAGATCGACGCGGGCGCGAAGGGTGCCACGATCACCTTCCGCAACAACGCCTTCCCGAACCCGGTCAAGCTGGTCGGCTGGCTCGCACAGAACCCCAAGACCGCCAAGGTGCGCCCCGACCAGAAGGTGGTCATCATGCGCGAGTGGGGGAGTGCCGAGGAGCGCCTGACGGGCGCGCGCCAGACGCTGGAGAAGCTCGCGGAGCTGGCGGCGGGGTGAGGGGCTGAAGGCCCCCATCCGTCAGCCGCCGCCTGCGGCGACGGCTGCCACCTTCCCCCGCTGGCGCGAGGGAAGGGCTACATCACGTGTCAGACCACAGCAAAATGGATTGCCCTTCTCCTGCGGCGCGGGAGAAGGTGGATCGCTGCGTCAGCAGCGAGACGGATGAGGGCGATGTCGGGCGCTACTCTGCCGCCTGGCTCTCGTCGACCTGCCAGGCGATGGGCGTGCCGTCGGAATTCAGGAA
>JAGWXR010000039.1 GCA_018969785.1 Alphaproteobacteria bacterium | reverse complement strand
TCCTTCACGTTGCCGGCATTGATCTTTTCGAGCGGGGAGAAACGCTGCTCGCCGTAGGTGCGGCCGTGCGCCAGCCAGTTCTGGGGTTCGGCATCCGCTGCCTGGATCCTGGCGCCGTCGATGTCGGCGGCCTGGGCCAGCATCTTCTGCATGGCCTGGGTCTGGGCGATGTCGGGGGTCTGCGTCCCTGAAATCACGTTGGTGACCGTCGTGGCCGGGCCACCGAAGCGGGCGCCGAGCACCGGTATCGCCAAAACTGCGCCGACGGCGGCGGCCACCATCCATAGACGAGCGTTTTCGGAAGCCATTCTCAAGTCCATCCCCTGAACGGATTGTTCGAGCCGGCAGCGTAGCGACCGACGGACACGGCCGCAACGGGTGCGGGCGCACGGGTTCGACTATATTCCACATCCGGGCAGCGTGACGACGAAGGTGCTGGCGGACTGCAGCGCCACGTCGCCACCGTGCAGGCGCGCGGCCTGCCTTGCAATCGCAAGGCCGAGGCCTGCGCCCGTCTCGCCCGCCGCGCCCGTTGGCCTGCGGAAGAAAGGTTCAAACACACGTTCGCGGTCCTGTGGCGGGACGCCCTCGCCTGCATCGGTGACCTTCAGGAGCACCTGCGCGTCGGCACGCGACACATCCACCTCGACCGGCGGCCTGCCGTGCCGGCCGGCATTCTCGAGCAGGTTGCGGATGATGCGCCGCAACAGGCGGGGGTCGCCCCTGACGGTCACGGCGGTTCCGCCGACGGTGACATCGTCGCAGCGCGATGCCTCCTCGGCCGCGAGTGCCAGCAGGTCGACGTCCTCGACCGTGTCGAGCGCGCGCATCGCGTCGAGCCGGCTTGTCAGCAGGATCTCGTCGATCAGCGCGTCGAGTTCGGCGATGTCGGCTGCCACGCCGGCGCGCATGGTGTCATCGGCAGACGTGCCGAGGCGCTCAACGCCCAGACGCAGGCGGGTCAGCGGCGTGCGCAGCTCGTGGCTGGCGTTGGCCAGGAGCAGGCGATGCGCGTTGACGAGCTGCTCGATGCGCGCGGCGGCGTTGTTGAAGCTCTCGGCGACGCGGGCGACCTCGTCGCGGCCCTCGACCTTGACCCTGACGCCGAGATTGCCGGCGCCGAGCGTCTCGACGCCCTGCTGCAGGCGCTCGAGGCGACGCGTGAGGCCGCGCGCGACAGGGAATGAACCGATCGCCAGCACCAGGCCCACCGCGGCAAGGTGCGCGAGGAAACCGGGTCCGCGCACGTGGCGCTGGAAAGGTGGCCTGATGACGATCACGCGTCCGTCGCGCAGATGGAACTTCCAGACGGGATTGCGTGCCCCGGATCGGGGGCGGTCTTCATCGATTTCTTCCGGTGGCGGCAGCGGTGCGCCTGCCGTGCCAACAAGGCGGCCCGTGCGGTCATAGATGGCGAGGTCGGACTCGAGCAGTTCCGACAGACGGCGGATGGCGGCCTGCTGGTCGGCTGCGGGCGCGTCCGGGTCGCCGAGTGCCGCCGAGGCCAGCCCGGAGGCCATGCCGAAGGACTTGCGCGCCATGGCCTGTTCGGGGCCGGTGGACCAAAGGGCGACGGAAACGAGCAGGGCGAGCAGGAGCGTGCCGACCACGGTCACGTAGACCTTGACGAACAGGCGGTCGAAGATGCGCATCGGGGATGTCCATCCTGTCCGGTTCATGTGTCTGTGCCTTGCGGGCGGCTAGAGGTGGCGGCGGTCACGGGCGGCCTCCTCGTCCTGGACCCGCGAGAGCACGTAGCCCGCACCGCGGACGGTGAGCAGGCGGCGCGGCTTGCGCGGATCGTCCTCGATGGCGGCGCGGATGCGCGAGACGTGCACGTCGATCGAGCGGTCGAAGGCCTCGAGCGACTGGCCCTTCAGGAGGTCGAGCAACTGCTCGCGCGAGAGCACCCTGCCCGCGCGTTCGGCGAGCACGCGGAGGATCTCGAACTGGTGCGCGGTGAGCGGCCGCGGCTGGCCGTCGATCCTCACCTCGCGCGCGCCGCGGTCGAGTTCCATCCTGCCGAAGACCAGCACATCCCTGTCTGCGGGTGCCGCGGAGCGACGCAGGATGGCACGCAGGCGGGCCAGAAGCTCGCGCGGCTCGAAGGGCTTTGCGAGATAGTCGTCAGCGCCCATCTCGAGGCCTATGACCTTGTCCATCGCATCGCCACGCGCGGTCAGCATGAGGACGGGCGTGGCCAGGCGGGCGCGCAGCTGCCGGCAGATGTCGAGGCCGTCACTGTCGGGCAGCATCAGGTCGAGGATGATCGCGGCGAATGGTTCCGCGCGACTGGCATCGAGCGCTGCGGCGCCAGTGGCCACATGCGAGACGACAAAGCCCGCCTGGCGCAGATAGGTTTCCAGCATCTGCGCCAGGCGGACATCGTCTTCAACGAGCAGGATCTTCTGGCTCAAGACTGTCCTGCCACCTTGGGTTCCATGCACGCCTCATCGCGGCTGCGCGGCAGGCAATCAAAAATCAAACCGCTGTGCAAGCCTGGCACGCTGTTCGGGTGTCAGGACATCGGCTGCATCGGCGATGGCCTGTGCGAGCCTGCGGCTTGCGGCATCGGCCTCGGCGAGCTGGGCGGCGCGCAAGGCCTCGAGTGCGGCCCTGTCGATCGTGGGTGCGGTCAGGATCTGGCGCGCCTGCCTGCGGGCCTCGCGCATCTTGTCGCGCATAGGGAGCAGATCCCTTGCCGCGGCTGTTGCGATGTCCGTCAGGCGTTTCTTCTGCTCGTCGGTCGCGTCAAGGCGGCGGGCTGCAAAGCCGATCATCCGCTCGATGCGGCGGGGGGCAAAGTCCTCGCCGCGGGGGCCGTCCTGCATCCAGTGGTGGCCGCGCCAGCCATAACCCGGGCCATAGCCCATTGCATGGTGGCGGTACATGCCAAGGCCTGCGATGGCGAAGCCACCGACAACGACGCCAAGGAGCAGGACCAGCGTCATGGCGAGGTAGCCGAAGCGCTTGCCGCCGCGCTCCTGCGCCTTTGTTTCATCTGTCATCTTCATTCTCCGTTTCTGGGAAATTGCATCCGCTGGGCCCCGCTTCGAGACCCGTCCAGACCAAGATGGTGCCGTCGCATTTCGCCAGGGTGTCGGGATTGTAAAGTTTTGTGTCCGGAAGGCTGCGGGCCCAAAAGCAGGGGGGCCAGGCCTGCGGCCTGCCGCCCGGGGGCGTTAACCCCGGGATTTGGGGGCTGCCCGCGGCGGTTTTAAGGGTTGTACAGACAACACGATATGGGTCTAATCCCGCGCCTTCGCATTGACATCCCGTCCCTTCGACATCAGATCCCGGCACCATGGCAAGACTCACGATCATTCCCGACAACACGAAAATCGACTTCGTCGGCAACCGCATCCTGGCGTTTGCGATCGACGGGCTGCTTGTCATCGCGACGATCCTTTCCTTGTGGTTTCAGGGGTTGAACCTCGGCATCGATTTCACGGGCGGCGTGGTGATCGAGGCCAGCAGCAGCAAGCCGATCAATTTTGATGAGGTGCGCGAAAAAATCGTCGCCCTCGGGTTCAAGGATCCCACGGTCCAGCAGTTCGGCGACAACAAGAGCCTGCTTGTTCGCATAAAGCCCACATCGGATGTTTCGGGACACGAACAGGAGGCTTCGGTCAAGATCAAGACGGCACTGGGTTCTGATTACACCTTCAAGCGCGTGGACGCCGTTGGACCGAAAGTGTCCAATGAACTCTTCCAGACTGGCATCCTGGCTACAACGCTCGGCGTGATCATGATCGGCATTTACGTTGCCTTTCGATTCGAGTGGCAGTTTGGCGTCTCGGCGGTGCTTGCCACAGGTCATGACGTGCTTGTTGCTGTCGGCCTCTATTCCATGCTGCAATTCGACTTCAACCTGACATCCGTGGCCGCCCTGCTGCTTCTGGCAGGTTACTCGGTGAATGACACCGTGGTCGTGTTCGACCGCATCCGCGAGAACCGGCGCCTGTTCAAGAGAATGCCCTTCGGCGACATCATCAACCTGTCGACCAACCAGACGCTTTCGCGCACCTTCCTGACCAGCTTCACGACGGCGCTATCGGTCATCCCGCTTCTGCTGTTCGGCGGCGAGGTGCTGTTCGGTTTTGCGGCGACCATCCTGTGGGGTATCGTCGTTGGCACCTATTCGTCGGTGTTCGTCGCCTCATGCGTCCTGCTCTACCTGCCGGCGATGCAGATGGGCCAGGCGACCGACGAGAAGGCCGGCGGCGTCCAGGCCTGAACGGCGCCCGGCGCTTCAGGCCGCCCGGGACTGCCCGGCCGGCATCTGCCGGATGAGGTGGTCGAAGGCCGAGAGGGCTGCCGTCGCGCCGTCGCCCATGGCGATAACGATCTGCTTGTAGGGGACCGTCGTCGCATCGCCGGCGGCGAAGATTCCCGGCAGTGACGTTGCACCACGCCGGTCGACCTCGATCTCGCCCCGCGGGCTCAAGGCCAGTGTGCCCTTCAGCCACTCGGTGTTGGGCAACAGGCCGATCTGCACGAAGACGCCGTCGAGGTCGATGCGCCTTGTCTCGCCGCCCTTGCGATCCTTCAGGGACAGGCTGACCACGCGCTTGCCGTCTCCGTGGACTTCCGTGGTCTGGGCGGAGGTGACGATGGAAACGTTCGGTAGCGAGCGCAGCTTGTCCTGAAGCACTGCATCAGCGCGCAGGCGTTCGTCGAATTCGACAAGCGTGACATGGGCCACGATGCCGGCCAGGTCGATTGCCGCCTCCACGCCCGAGTTGCCGCCGCCGATGACCGCCACGCGCTTGCCCTTGAAGAGCGGCCCGTCACAGTGCGGGCAGTAGGCGACGCCGCGGTTGCGGTATTCTTCCTCGCCGGGGACGCCAAGCTGGCGCCAACGGGCACCTGTGGCCAGCACGATGGTGCGCGCCTTGAGGCGGACGCCGTCGGCGAACTCGACCTCGTTCAGCGCGCCGGGCGCTGCGGCCGGGATCAGCCTGGTTGCCTTGAGGTTGTTCATCACGTCGACGCCGTACTCGCCCACGTGGGTTGCGAGGTTCGTCACGAGCTTCGGGCCCTCGGTGTGGGGGACGGAGATCAGGTTCTCGATGCCCATCGTGTCGAGCAACTGGCCGCCAAAGCGTTCGCCGGCGATGCCGGTGCGGATGCCCTTGCGGGCCGCGTAGATCGATGCTGCTGCGCCAGCCGGCCCGCCGCCGACGATGAGGACATCGTAGGGTGCCTTGTCGTTCAGCTGCGCGAGATTGCGCGCCGGTGCATTCTGGTCGAGCTTCGCGACGACCTCTTCCAGCGTCATGCGGCCCTGCGCGAAGGGCTTGCCGTTCAGGAATACGGCGGGCACGGCGAGGATGCCGCGGGTCTCGACTTCCTGTTCGAAGGCGGCGCCATCGATGGCCGTGTGCGTGATCGCCGGATTGACCAGCGCCATGATGTTCAGGGCCTGAACGACGTCGGGGCAATTCTGGCAGGAGAGCGAATAGAACGTCTCGAAGTGCAGCGGCCCTTCGAGGGCGCGCACCTGGTCGAGCAGGCTTGATGGCTGCTTCACCGGCACGCCGCCTGCGTTGAGCAGCGCGAGGATGAAGGAATTGAATTCGTGGCCCAATGGAAGGCCTGCAAAGCGCACGCGCGCCTCGCTACCCTTCTCGCTACCCTTCGGGCCGATGGTGAAGGAGGGCGTGAATTTACCGCCCTCCTTCGTCGAGACAGAAATGAGATCCGAAAGGCCGGCGACATCGTCGAGGAGGCCACGCATGCGTTCGGCGGCTTCGGATCCGTCAAGAGATACGCCAAGCTCGATGGGCTGGACCAGTCGCTCCAGGTAGGATTTCAGCTGTGTCCTGATGGCGTCATCGAGCATGGCGGTCATTCCCTTGTTTTCGTGTTCTTCAGTGGGTGATCAGATCTTGCCGACGAGGTCGAGCGAGGGCGTCAGCGTCTTGTCGCCTTCCTTCCACTTCGCGGGGCAGACTTCGCCCGGGTGCTCGTGGACGTACTTTGCGGCCTTCACCTTGCGCAGCAGCTCTTTCGCATCGCGGCCAACGCCACCGGCGTTGATCTCGACGATCTGGATGCGGCCGTTCGGATCGATCACGAAGGTGCCGCGATCAGCGAGGCCGGCCTCTTCGATCATCACGCCGAAATTGCGCGTGATCGTGCCCGTGGGGTCGCCGACCATGAAGAACTCGATCTGCTTGATGGCCGGTGACGTGTCGTGCCAGGCCTTATGGGCAAAGTGCGTGTCGGTCGAGACGGCGTAGATCTCGGCGCCGAGCTTCTGGAACTCGCCATAGTTCTTGGCCAGGTCCTCGAGCTCGGTCGGGCAGACGAAGGTGAAGTCGGCCGGATAGAAGAAGACGACCGACCACTTGCCCTTCAGATCAGCTTCGGTCACGGGAACGAACTTGCCCCAGCGGAAGGCCGTCGCCTTGAAGGGCTTCACTTCGGTGTTGATGATCGACATGGGATGGAATCCTCGGAATGTTGACGGGCCCTGCGGATGCCGGGCCTCGATAGGGGCGGACCCTAGTCGAGTGATTTATTCGTTTGAAACGAATAATAACTATTTATATGATCGTTTTTTTCGATTATGCTCCTGCCATGAAGCTGATCCCCTCGCTGCGCCAGCTGCGCTATCTCATCGCTGTCGTGGACCTGCGCCATTTCGGGCAGGCGGCGGAGGCGTGCCTTGTCAGCCAGTCGACGCTGAGTGCGGCGATCCAGGAACTTGAGGACCTGCTGGGGGCGAAGCTGCTCGAGCGCACGAAACGCTCGGTGCTGCCGACGCCGCTGGGGCTTGAGATTGCAGCGCGTGCACGGGCGCTGATCAAGGGGGCGGAGGACATCGCCGATATCGCCGCGGCGGCACGCGAACCGCTGTCAGGCCCGCTGCGCCTTGGCATGATCCCGACCATCGGACCGTTCATCGTGCCGCGCGCGATGCCAGAGCTGCGCAAGCGTTTCCCGAAGCTCAAGCTCTTCCTGCGCGAGGACCAGACGGCCCGGCTGCTGTCTCAACTTGAGAACGGTGAGATCGATGGCGCCCTGATTGCACTGCCCTATCCCATCGATGGCTTTGATTCGGCCACCGTTGCGCGTGACCGTTTCAGCGTCGTGTTTCCGCCCAATCATCGCAAAGCGCAGGCCGCGGGTATCAGGGCGAGCGAGCTTGCGCTTGAGGAGCTGCTGCTGCTGGAAGACGGGCACTGCCTGCGCGACCACGCGCTTGCGGCGTGTTCGCTCGAGAGCGCGCGGCGCAACGAGGGCTTCAAGGGTACGAGCCTTTATACGCTTGTGCAGATGGTCGCGAACGGGCTTGGGGTCACGCTGCTGCCGCAGATTGCGCTCGATGCGGGGATCCTGCGCGGGCTGAAGCTGCCGGTGCTGACGCTTGAGGCCGAGACACCCTATCGTGACATCGGGCTTGTCTGGCGGCGCGGGTCGGGACAGGCGCGGACGCTGGCCGCGGTGGCGGGGGCGTTCAAGGAGATCTGGCCGTCGGCAGGGTAAGAGAACCGCGGAAAAGAATGTTTCACCTTACATTATGTCAGATCCTCTTGACAATTTGGGTGGGCGGTGTCATGTAAACCTGACATCTGGAGGTGAAACATGACATTCGACGTTATTTACATTGTTGCCGGACTGACCGCGCTGGTTGGCGTTGCGGGGCTCTGGATCGCGCTTGCGGCGCGCGCGCAGGCCACGCGCAGTTTCGGCGCCGGCATCTGGGTCTCGGGCATGCTCGGCGCGGGGTTCATGCTGCTCGGCCATTCGCTCGGGCAAGAAGGCTCGGTCGAGTTCGTGGTGGGTCTTGTGGTCTGCCTTATCGGGGCGATCGGGATCGGGCTCAGCGGATCGCGGCTGGGCGCGGGTGCCGGAACCGGCAACTAAGGTTCAAGCAAGATGGAAAACCGCCTGCGGGTGCTGCGCGCCGAACGAGGCTGGAGCCAGGCTGACCTTGGCGAGCAGATCGGCGTATCGCGGCAGGCCGTGAACGCCATCGAGACCGGCAAGCATGATCCCAGCCTGTTGCTTGCCTTCCGCATCGCGCAGGTGTTCGGCGCGCGGCTTGAAGACATCTTTGATCCGAAACTCAGCTCATCCGATGGAGCTACGTCATGACAACGAAAACCCCGTCCACACTGGTCTTTACGATCCTCAGTGTCATCGTTGGCGCCGTGATCGGATTTTTCGGGTTCAGCTATCTTTTTGACGCATGGGAAAGTGGTGGCACCGTGTCATCGTCCGATACGCTGGCTGTGGTGCTTGCCGTGCTGCTGGCCGGGCAAGGCGTCATGGTGCTCGGGCTTTCCTTTGCCCGACGGTCGCTTGGGGCCGTCATCAGCGGCGAGGAACAACGCAGTGCTACTCCTGCGCAGGTTGCCCGGTACCGGATGCAGGGGGCGGTGCTGCTGCTCGCGGCACTGCTGCTGTTCATGCCGGTCGACCCAACGCTGCTTGGCCTCATCCCGGCGCCTCCGGGGAACACGGTCATGTTCGCTATTGTTGCCCTTCTCGCCCTTCAGTCCCTGCTCAACCTGCGCCTCTGGCTTGGCAGCGACGAGTTCGACCGGCAGATGATCGCGAACACAAGCGCGGTCAGTTTCTGGGCGACGCAGGTGCCGATCTTCCTGTGGGGCGCAGGCGAGCGCATGGGGGTGCTGCCCGGTCTCACGACATGGGACATCGCGGTTGCGATCATGGTGATCTATCTCATGGCCTCTTCATACATTACGATGCGCCATGGTGCGGGCTAGGGTCCTGACGGTCCCTGCCCCTCCCACAGCGCGAGGCCCTGCATGAGTGAAGAATTCTTCGTTGATCCGTCACGCCAGAACTTCGATGCGTTCAAGGCGCTGCCAAGGGATACGCCGATCAACATGCTGAACCTGATCCGGTTCCGCGCGCATGCGCACTATCCGGCGGGACACAGCCATGCTGGGCTGAACCTCACGGGCGCTGAAGCCTATGCCGAGTATGGACGCACGAGCGAGCCCATCTTCACGCGGGTCGGCGGCCGCACGGTCTGGCGCGGGCACATGGAAGCGATGGTGACGGGTCCGTCATCGGAGGCCTGGGATGCGGCCTTCATCGCCTTCTATCCGAGCGCCGGCGCATTCCTCGCCATGGTGACGGATCCTGCCTACAAGCTTGCGGTCGTGCATCGGCAGGCGGCAGTGCTGACCAGCCGGCTCGTGCGCTTTGCGCCTCGCGAGGTCGGGACGGGGTTTGCCTAGGGCGTTGTGGCCTGCGGCGTCCAATAGATCGCCTTTGTGTTGTAGCCCATGGCTTCGAGGCGAGCGACGAGGTCCGCCTTGAGTTCGGGCGAAAGTTGGGCTGAGCGCGAGAGGATCCAAAGGTAGCGGCCCGAGGGTTCGCCGACGAGCGCCCAGCCATAGTCCTCGGCGAGGCCGATCACCCAGTAGTCGCCCTCGAAGGGCCAGAAGAAGCTGACCGCGAGCTTGGCATTGGTCGTGGTGTCAACCACACGGGCCACGCCCTCGGCCACGTTCTCCTCGCCGTCCAGCGTCTTCATGCGGCAGCGATTGGTCACGCTGATCGTGCCGTCGGGGTTGCGGCCATAGGTGGCCGTGACGCCGACACAACCCTTCTCGAAGCTGTTCTCGAAGCGGGCCACCTCGTACCAGACGCCTGCATAGCGGTTGAGGTCCACCGAGGGCACGGTCGTGAGCTGACGCGAGAGGTCGCGGTTGACCGGGGGGCCACCGCAGCCGGCGAGCGAGAGAAGCAGGATCGCTGCAACGGCAAACAGGCGCTTGGTCATGGGGCGGCTCCAGTGGCGCGGGGAACGGCGTCTGGCACGAAGACTACCGCAGGCCTGCCGCGTTTGGTAGAAGGGTGGAAACAGGAGGCAAGACCATGAGCGACTACAAGCTGCTGATTGGCGGAAAACTTGTCGATGGCGCGCAGACCATGCCCGTCATCAACCCGGCAACCGAAGAGGCTTTCGCGACCTGCCCGCGTGCGTCGAAGGCGCAGCTGGATGAGGCGGTTGCAGCTGCGAAGGCGGCCTTCCCCGCCTGGAGCGCCAAGCCGATTGCCGAACGCAAGAAGGTGCTGCTGGCGATTGCGGACGTGATCGAGAAGAACGCGGGCGAACTGGCCCGGTTGCTGACGCAGGAACAGGGCAAACCGATCGGCGATGCCACGGGCGAGATCTATGGTGCGGCGGCGTTCTTCAAGTATTTCACGATGCTGGACCTGCCGGTGAAGGTCATCGACGACAGCGCGAACCAGCGCGTCGAGGCGCACCGCAAGCCGCTGGGCGTCATCGGCGCGATCACGCCGTGGAACTTCCCCATGATCCTGCTGGCGTTCAAGCTGCCGCCGGCGTTGCTTGCGGGCAATACGATCGTGATCAAACCCGCGCCGACCACGCCACTGACCACGCTGAAGCTCGGCCAACTGATCCAGAACATCGTGCCGGCGGGTGTCGTCAACATCATTGCGGACGCCAACGACCTGGGCGGCGCGATGACGGCGCATCCGGACATCCGCAAGATCTCGTTCACTGGATCGACGGCCACCGGCAAGAAGGTGATGGCGAGTGCAGCCGAGGCGCTGAAGCGCGTGACGCTGGAACTCGGCGGCAATGATGCGGGCATTGTTCTCGACGACGTGAATCCGAAGGAGGCTGCGCCCAAGCTCTTCCAGAGCGCGTTCCAGAACAACGGGCAGGTGTGCATCGCGATGAAGCGGCTCTATGTGCACGAGTCGATCTAT
The DNA here is from genome assembly GCA_018969785.1 of Alphaproteobacteria bacterium. Classification (GTDB taxonomy): domain Bacteria; phylum Pseudomonadota; class Alphaproteobacteria; order Micropepsales; family Micropepsaceae; genus SZUA-430. The sequence continues at coordinate 3,825 of JAGWXR010000039.1, read as the reverse complement.
GACGAGATGTGCGGCGAGCTTGCGAAGCTGGCTGATGCGGCCATCATCGGCGACGGGCTGATGCAGGGTACGCAGATCGGTCCGCTGCAGAACCGGATGCAATACGAGAAGGTGAAGGAATTCATCGAGGATGGAAAGAAGAATGGCCGCGTGATTGCCGGCGGCACGGTCGAGGACAGGCCTGGCTATTTCATCCGCCCGACGATCGTGCGCGACATCACCGATGGCACGCGGCTTGTCGACGAGGAGCAGTTTGGTCCGGTGCTGCCGGTCATCAAGTTCAAGGATGCCGAGGATGCGGTTCAGCGTGCGAATGCCTCGCCCTGGGGGCTTGGCGGCTCTGTCTGGTCGAAGGATATCGACAAGGCCTATGCGCTGGCCGACAAGATGGAAGCCGGCACGATCTGGGTGAACAAGCATGCCGACCTCGCGCCGAACATTCCTTTCGGCGGGGCGAAGCTGTCGGGTATTGGCGCGGAACTTGGCGAGGAAGGCCTGGCCGAGTTCACGCAGCTCAAGATCATCAACATGGCGAAGTAGGCGCTCGCGCCATTTCGGTGACAGTGCACTCATTCCCATGCCCTGCCGTGAACGCTGTCTGCCGGATCTGAGCGGGAATGAGTGCACTGTCACCGAAATCATCTGAGGTTGGGCGATGACCCGGATCCATCACCGTACCTGCAATATCTGCGAGGCCAATTGCGGGGTCGTGATTGCGACCGAGGGCCGGGAGATCCTGTCGATCAAGGGGGATCCGGCCAATGCGCTGTCGCGGGGGCATATCTGCCCCAAGGCGACGGCGCTCGAGGACCTGCAGAATGATCCCGACCGGTTGCGTGCACCGCAGAAGCGCACAGGGTCGACGTGGGAGACCATCAGCTGGGAGCAGGCCTTTGCCGAGATCGGCGAGCGGACGCGCGCGATCCTTGAGCACGATCCGAAGGCGGCGGCGCTCTATGTGGGCAATCCCAATGCACACAGCTATGGCAACACGCTGACCACGGGCGACCTCAAGCGGGCGCTCAGGACACGTGCCGTGTTTTCCGCCAGCACTGTCGACCAGATGCCGCACCAGGTCGTGAACCTGCGCCTCTATGGGCATTCGGGGCTCTGGGCCATCCCGGACATCGACCAAACCCAGACGATGATCATTCTCGGTGGCAACCCGATGGCGTCGAACGGCAGCGTGTGGACGGTGCCTGACTTCCGCAACCGGGCAAAGGCGCTGCAGGCGCGCGGGGGCCAGCTTGTCGTCATCGATCCGCGGCGGTCGGAGACGGCGAAGATCGCCGACCGGCATATCTTCATCCGGCCGGCGAGCGATGCGTTTCTGCTCATTGCACTGCTGAAGGCGTTGCAGCCAGGGGTCCCTGCCCTGTCGCCGCACATCCGGAACCTTGATGCGCTGTGGCAAGCGCTTGCGCCCTTTGACAGCGCGGCATGCCTTGAACGTGCGGGCGTGAGTGCTTCGGATGTCGCGTTCCTGGTCGAGCGGCTTCTGGCTGGCCCTGCGGCGCTCTACGGACGCATTGGCGCGACCACGCAGGCCTTCGGCACGCTGGTGGCCTGGCTCATCGCGTGCGTCAATATCGTGAGCGGGCAACTCGACCGGACGGGCGGGCTCGTGTTCCCGTCACCCGTCATCGACATGGTCGCGCGCACGGGACCGGGCGGCAGCGGGCGCTTCCACTCGCGCGTTTCCGGACATCCGGAAGTGCTTGGCGAGTTCCCTGCGGCTGCAATGTCCGAGGAAATCGAGACCCCGGGTGAAGGCCAGATCCGTGCGCTCTTCGTGGTGGCGGGCAATCCCGTTCTCTCCACGCCGAATGGCGGGCGCCTTGACCGGGCGCTTGCCGGGCTCGAGCTCATGGTGTCGGTCGACATGTATCGCAACGCCACGAGCCGGCGGGCGCATTACATCCTGCCGCCGGTCGGCCCGCTGGAGCGTGACCATTACGGGCTGTTCCTGCTGCCGATGGCCGTGCGCAATTTCGCGGCCTATTCGCCGCCGCTGCTTGCGCCGGCAGGCGGCGGGAAACAGGACTGGGAAATCCTGCGCGGGCTTGCAGAAGCGATCAGTGGCGAGCGCGTGGCAGGGCGAAGTCCGCGCGAGATCCTCGACCAGATGCTGCAGGCGGGGCCCTACGGGATCAGCCTCGCGCAGCTAGAGGCGGCCCCGTCCGGGCTGGATTTCGGCGCGCCGGAAGGCGGGCGCCTGCCCGACCGCCTGCAGACGAAGGACAAGACGATCGACATTGCGCCGGCCACCTTCGTGGCCGACCTTGCACGGCTTTCAGGCGAGATGGCGCGGCCCGTCGATGCGCGGCTGAGGCTGATCGGACGGCGGCATGTGCGTTCGAACAATTCGTGGCTTCACAATTCGCCGCGCCTGGTCAAGGGCAAGGAGCGCTGCACGTTGATGATCAACCCGGCGGATGCGCGGGCGCGCAACCTGGGTGATGGGTCGCTTGCCGAAGTCATCTCGCGCACGGGCACGGTGCGGCTCAAGGTGGAAGTCACCGACGACATGATGCCGGGCACGGTTTCCATCCCGCATGGATGGGGGCATGGGCTTGAGGGCATCGCGATGCAGACCGCGCAGGCGCATGCGGGGGTGAGCCTCAATGACCTGACCGACGAGACTGCGATCGATCCCCTGTCGGGGAATGCGGCGCTGTCGGGTATTCCGGTCGAGATTCGTGCGGCGGGCTAGTTACCAGGGCAGCGGCTTGCCGGTGTAATCGAAGAAGCACCCGGTCTGGGCGGGCGTCAGGCCGTCGATGACGCGCAGCAGATCTGCGGCGGCCTCTTCGGGCGGGCGGACATTGAGGCCCGATTTCGAGAAAGGTGCCGAGAGTTTCGTGTCGACCGTGCCTGGATGCAGCGCGACGCAGATCGCCCCAGGGCGCGTGCGCTTCAACTCGACGGAGGCCGTGCGAACGATCTGGTTCAGCGCCGCCTTGGAGGCCCGATAGGCGTGCCAGCCACCGAGCTGGTTGTCGCCGATGCTGCCGACCCTGGCGGAGAGGACCGCCACCGCAGCGTGCCCGTCGCGCGGGAGCAGAGGCGTGAAATGCTTCAGCACGAGGGCCGGACCAATCGCGTTGATGGCGAAGGCCTTGGCGAAATGGCTGGCAGAGAGATCGCGCAGGCTGCGTTCGGGACGGTTGACCTCGTCATGCAGGAAGCCGGTGGCGATCACGAGGAGGCCGAGGGGCCGGCCCTGCCCTGCCACATGGGCTGCGGCTCGTTCTATCGAGCCCTCGTCGGTGAGGTCGAGGGGCGGGTCGGACTGGCGCGAGAATGAGATCACTGCGCCAGCGAGGCGCAGGGCGTCGGCCATGCAGCGGCCAATGCCGCCGCTCGCGCCGATGATGACGGCTGTGCGTTCCGGGTTCATCGGCGAAAGCCATACCATGCTTGCGCTGGCGCACCAACAGGGTTAGCTACGGCGAGAGTGAACCTGCCCGCCGCAACTGTCGGAACCGAAGGGTTCCGGATTCCTGCGAGCAAGTCCACCCCAGCACTGTCACCGAAATGGAGACGAGGATCCGCCATGACACGAACGCCCCGAGACCAGAAGCCTTATGACGTCATTGTCCTCGGGGCGACCGGGTATGTGGGGCAGTTGATCGCCGAGTACCTTGCCACGAACTATCGCGGCAACGAGGTGCGCTGGTCGATGGCGGGTCGCAGCCAGAAGAAGCTTGATGCGGTGAAGGCGGCGCTCGGGGCTGCGGGTGCCGAGATCGCGACGCTGGTGGCCGACACGTCGGACATGAATGCGCTGGAGGCGCTGGTTGACCAGGGGCGCGTGATCCTGAC
>JAGWXR010000192.1 GCA_018969785.1 Alphaproteobacteria bacterium | reverse complement strand
GCCCTTGGGGGCTTCGGTCGCGAGCCAGGCGAGGAATTTCGAGAGGGCGATGCCATCGCGCTCGTGGGCGCGCCTTGTGCCGGCAAGCTCGGTTGCGTTCTTGCAGGCCTTGGGCAGGAGGACCGGATCATTGGCGCGCTGGATCGTGGCGCCTGCGTCCTTCAGCCGGTCGAAGAGCCAGGCTGCGGCGGTGGCCGGGTCGACCTGGACCTTGCGGCCCTTGAGGGTGCTCAGGTGGGGGCCGAGTTCGGCCTGCGGCCGCACCGTGACCTTGTTGCCCAGCCATTCGTCGAGGCCGGGGGTAAACTTCCTGCGGTCGATGAAGAGATCGACATGCGCGTCATTGCCCAGGATCGCGTAGGCGTGCGGGAAGGGCGTGTGGGGGACGTCACTGCCGCGGATGTTGAGCAGCCAGGCGATCGACTCGGGCAGGGTCAGCATGGCGGCGTCGGCGCCGGCCTTGCGCAGGCCCTCGGCGATGCGCTCGCGCTTGGCTTCGGCGCTTTCGCCGGCATGCTCGAGCGGATGGGCCGAGACCGTGCCCATCGGCGCAGCAGGCTGGTCGTCCCAGACTGCATCCAGAGGATTGTCCGTACAAGGAACAAGTGTTCCGCCAGCCTTCGTGACGGCGGCCTGCAACGCCTCGACGCCAGAGGCCGTGTGCATCCACGGGTCGTAGGCGAGCTTGCCGCCCTTGGGCAGGTTGTCGGCGATCCAGTCGGGTGGCGGCTCGTCCACCAGCGAGCGGTACTCGAACGCCTTGCCGTCGACCTGCTCGGGGGTCTGCACGGTGTAGCGTCCGTCGGTGAAAATGGCGGCCTTGTCGAGGAGGACGACGGCGGCCCCGGCAGATCCGGTAAAGCCCGTGAGCCATGCCAGGCGTTCGGCGCGCGGGGGGACATATTCGCCCTGGTACTCATCGGCGCGCGGGACGACGAAACCGTCGAGGCCGCGGCGCTTGAGTTCGGCGCGAAGGGCTGCAAGGCGCGGGGCGCCCTGCAGGGGTGAGGTTGTCTCGTTGAAAGACTGGAACTTGGTCTGGTGCAGCATGGGGCCGGAGCCTAGTCGGGGGACGGGCCCGGCTCAAGTGGGCGCTTGGTGGCGTGAGGGCTGATCCGGGGGGCGTGGCGGGTTCCGGCCGGCCGGCTGGCCTGTTATCTGTGGCGCATCGGCATTGCGGAGGCACAAGAATGAGCCAGACCTTCCACATCGGCTTCCTGCTCTATCCAAACCTGACACAGCTCGACCTGACGGGGCCGGCGCAGTTCCTGTCGCGGGCGCCGGGGGTGCAGGTGCATCATGTCTGGAAGACGCTTGATCCGGTGCCTTCGGACTCGGGCTTTGCCCTTGTGCCAACGGCGACATTCGAAACATGCCCTCCGCTCGACATGATCTGCGTGCCCGGTGGCGCGGGACAGGTTGCGCTGATGGGCGACGAGGAGACGCTCTCGTTCCTGCGCCGGCAGGCCGAGGGCGCGCGCTATGTGACGTCGGTGTGCACGGGTTCGCTGGTGCTGGGGGCGGCCGGGCTGCTCAAGGGCCATCGGGCAACGTGTCACTGGATGTGGCTTGACTGGCTTTCATCGTTCGGCGCCATTCCGGAGGCAGCGCGGGTGGTCAAGGATCGCAACCGCATCACGGGTGGCGGCGTGACGGCGGGCATCGACTTTGCGCTCATCGTGATCGCCGAGGTCTGGGGCGAGGAGGTGGCCAAGCGGATCCAGCTCTTCCTCGAATATGATCCGCAGCCTCCGTTCACCTGCGGCTCGCCGGCGCAGGCGGGGCCTGAGCTGACGGCCGAGGTGCGTGCGCTTTCATCTGCGACGCGTCCCGAGCGCGATGCTGCGATGCTGGCGGCGGCGAGGCGCCAGGCGGAGCGGAAGCCCTGAGGGAAGTGGTGTTACAAATTCATCGTTGCGTTGCGGTCTGCATGGTTGCAGTGCTGGTTCCGCGCGCGTGCTGACGGATACCGGCTTGCGGCCGTCCTATGGGTGTTGACGAACAGTATCCTATAGGATACAAGAGCGATGCTCGATGTCAGGATGACGGGTGAGTTCCGTCGCTGGTTTTCGAGGCTCAGGGATGTACGGGGCAAGGCGCTAATCGCCGTGCGCATCGACCGGCTTGCGCAGGGCCACGCGGGCGATGTGCGTCCGGTGGGCGGCGGGATCAGCGAAATGCGCATCGACCATGGGCCGGGTTACCGGGTCTATTTCGTAAGGCGGAATGATTGCGTGATTGTGCTGTTGTGTGCGGGTGACAAGTCATCCCAGTCGAAGGACATCAGCCGGGCGTGCCGGATTGCCGAGAACCTGGAGGACTGACGTGACGCAGAAAAGAA
>JAGWXR010000038.1 GCA_018969785.1 Alphaproteobacteria bacterium | reverse complement strand
CGGCTTCGGCCACGGCAAGGCACGCGAGGTGCCCGAGGCTGTCCGCAAGGCGACGGAAGCAGCCAAGAAGCAGCTCGTGCGCGTTCCGCTGCGTGAGGGCCGCACGCTGCACCACGAGGTGCTCGGCCGCCACGGCGCCGGCAAGGTCGTGCTGCGTCCGGCACCGGTCGGAACGGGCATCATCGCCGGCGGTCCGCTGCGCGCCGTGTTCGACGTGCTCGGCGTCCACGACGTCGTCGCCAAGTCGGTCGGCAGCTCGAACCCCTACAACATGGTGCGGGCCACGTTTGACGCGCTCAAGGGCCAGTACAGCCCGAAGATGGTCGCCAACAAGCGCGGCAAGTCTGTCGCCGAGGTGATCTCCTCGCGCCGTTCGCAGACCGCCGCCGAAGTGTCACCGGAGTAAACCAAGATGGCAATGCGAACGCTGGAAGGTCGACCCAAGACCAAGACGATCACGATCGAGCAGGTCGCCAGCCCTGCGCGCCGTCCCGAGATCCAGCGCGAGACCCTCGTCGGTCTCGGGCTCGACAAGCTCGGACGTCGCAAGACCCTCGTCAATACGGATGCCGTCTGGGGCATGATCTGCAAGGTCAGGCACATGGTGCGTATTGTCGAGGACGCGAAGAACTAATCGGGCGGACAGGACATGAAACTCAACGAAATTCGCGACAACGAAGGCGCCCACAAGCGCTTCAAGCGCATCGGCCGTGGCTCGGGCTCCGGCAAGGGCAAGACGGCTGGCCGCGGTGTGAAGGGCCAGAAGGCCCGCACCGGCCACCATGGCATGTTCGGCTTCGAAGGCGGCCAGATGCCCCTTCACATGCGCGTTCCCAAGCGCGGCTTCAACAACATCTTCGCCCGTGGTTTTGCCATCGTGAACACGGGGCAGCTGCAGAAGGCGGTCGACGCCGGCAAGATCAAGGCCGGTGAGACGCTCGATGCTGGCAAACTTGCAACACTTGGCCTGGCCCGAAAGGCCAAGGACGGCGTCCGCCTCCTTGGAAAGGGCGACCTGAAGACCAATCTGACCCTTGAGGTCGCGCATGCCTCCGGCTCTGCCATCGAAGCGGTCAAGAAGGCCGGCGGCAGCGTCAAGGTTGTCGGCGTCAAGGCCAAGCACGTGACCCGCAAGGATCGCGAACCCGGCAAGCGCCAGCAGCGCCGCGTTACGGCGGCGAAAAAGCGCGAGGAACGCGCGGCCGGCAAGGCCGGCTGATCCGCCATTGGTTCGCATGGGGTTGCCGCGGCTTTTGGGGGCAGGCCGGGGTGACCCGGCGAAACACGACTGCATGCGAGGAGACAAGACATGGCGTCAGCCGCCGAACAATTAGCCGCCAACGTAAACTGGTCGGCGTTCTCCAAGGCAGAGGAACTCCAGAAGCGCATCTGGTTCACGCTGGGTGCGCTGATTGTTTATCGCCTCGGAACCTACATCCCCCTGCCGGGTATCAACCCGGACTCGCTTGCGCGCCTCATGGAGCAGCAGACCCAGGGCATCCTGGGCATGTTCAACCTCCTGTCCGGCGGCGCGGTCGAACGCATGGCGATCTTCGCCCTGAACGTGATGCCCTACATTTCCGCGTCAATCATCATGCAGGTGATGACGACCGTCAGCCCGAAGCTTGAGAAACTCAAGAAGGAAGGCGAGGCGGGACGCAAGACGATCAACCAGTACACGCGCTACCTGACCGTCTTCCTCGCTGCGGGCCAGGCCTACGCCATCTCCGCGGGCCTTCAGTCGACGGCGGGCCTCGTGATGATCCCGGGCCTCGCCTTCACCCTGACCACGGTCGTGATTCTTACCGGCGGCGTGATGTTCCTCATGTGGCTTGGCGAGCAGATCACCTCGCGTGGCATCGGCAACGGCGTCTCGCTGATCATCTTTGCGGGCATCGTGGCGAACCTTTTTCAGGGTTTTGCCAGCACGATGACCATGGCTGACAAGGGTTCGATCTCCTGGGCCTCGGCTCTGGGCCTCTATGTGCTCGTGGCCGTCGTGATCATGATCATCGTCTACTTCGAGCGCGCCCAGCGCCGTCTCCTGGTGCAGTACCCAAAGCGCCAGATGGGCAATCGCATGTTTGGCGGCGACAGCTCGCACCTGCCGCTGAAGCTGAACACCTCGGGCGTCATTCCGCCGATCTTCGCCTCGTCGCTGCTGGTTCTTCCGGCGACGGTGGCCGGCGTCTACGGGACGAATGCGCCAGACTGGCTGGCCGAAACGGTCCGCCTGTTGACGCATGGTCATCCCCTTTACATGGCGTTGTATGCATTCCTGATTGTCTTCTTTGCCTTCTTCTACACGGCGATCGTTTTCAATCCGACCGAAACCGCCGAGAACCTCAAGAAGTACGGGGGCTTCATACCGGGACGAAGGCCAGGCAGGCAGACAGCCGACTACATCGACTTCGTGCTGACACGACTGACGGTGGTTGGTGCCGCCTATCTGGTGGGCGTCTGTCTCATCCCTGAGTTCATCCTCGCCCAGTACGGCGGCAACCTGCTTCTGCTTGGCGGAACCTCTTTCCTGATCATCGTATCAGTGACCATGGATACCGTGGCCCAGATCCACAGCCATCTCCTCGCACACCAGTACGAGGGACTGATCAAGAAGGCGAGGTTCAAGAGCCCGCGAGGGAATTCATGATCCTCGTCCTTTTCGGTCCGCCGGCATCGGGCAAGGGCACGCAGGCCGCTCGGATCAAGGTGCGCCATGCCATCGCCCACCTGTCGACCGGCGACATGCTGCGCGCCGCGATTGCCGAGGGCACCGAGATCGGAAAGAAGGCGAAAGCCATCATGGACGAGGGCAAGCTCGTTCCTGACGATGTCGTGATCGGCATCATCGCCGACCGGATCACCCAGGCAGACTGCACGAAGGGGTTCGTCCTCGACGGCTTCCCCCGCACCCTGAACCAGGCGTCGGCGCTCGACGCCATGCTCAAGGCCAAGGCGCTGTCGGTGACCCATGTGATCGTGATGGATGTAAACGAGGCCGAACTGATCAAACGTGTGGAAAACCGTGCGGCAGAAGCGCGCCGCAAGGGAGACCCGGTCCGGCCGGACGACGACCCGGAGACATTCAAGAAGCGGCTGGGGGTCTACAAGGCCGAAACCGCCCCCATCCTGCCATACTACGAAAAACAGGGAAAAATACGGCGCGTGGACGGAATGAAGCCCGTGGACGACGTGACCGCCCAAATTGACGCAGTCCTGACCGGCCCGGCGCCGCGAAAATCGTGGTTTCGCTGATGGTTGACCGGGGTCAGGAAAAAAATATAATCCGCGCTCTTCCGATGAACGGCGCGGACGCTGCCTCCCGGGTAACCGGGGCGTGGCGCCTTATGTCTTTGTCTGATGAAGAAATGCTCTAGGAGAGAACCGTGGCCCGCATCGCTGGCGTGAACATTCCGACAAACAAGCGCGTGCACATCGCACTGCGCTACATCCATGGCATTGGCCCGGTGAATGCGGTCGAGATCTGCAAGAAGGTCGGCATCGCCGAGAACCGTCGCGTCAACCAGCTCTCGGACGCTGAGGTCATCCAGATCCGCGAAATCATCGACCGCGAGTTCATTGTCGAAGGTGACCTTCGCCGCGAAGTGTCGATGAACATCAAGCGCCTGACGGACCTCGGTTGCTACCGCGGCCTGCGTCACCGCAAGGGCCTGCCCACGCGCGGCCAGCGCACGCACACGAACGCCCGCACCCGCAAGGGTCCCGCCAAGGCGATCGCCGGCAAGAAGATGGCAACGAAGTAGTTTTGATTTGAAGCCCGGCCGCAAACGCAGCCGGGATGTGGAAGCGAGAACCTGAAATGGCGACTGAAAAGAAGGCGCGCGTACGCAAGAAAGAGCGCAAGAACATCACCTCTGGTGTTGCGCACGTGAACGCGACGTTCAACAACACGATGATCACCATCACCGACGCACAGGGCAACACGGTTGCCTGGTCGTCGGCGGGCACGATGGGCTTCAAGGGCTCGCGCAAGTCCACGCCCTACGCCGCGCAGGTCGCGGCCGAAGACGCGGGCAAGAAGGCCATGGAACATGGCGTGCGCACCCTCGAGGTCGAGGTCAAGGGCCCCGGCTCAGGCCGTGAAAGCGCGCTGCGTGCGCTGCAGGCCGCCGGCTTCACCGTCACCACGATCCGCGACGTGACCCCTATTCCCCACAACGGTTGCCGTCCGCCGAAGCGTCGGCGCGTCTAGCATCCGTTTCCCCCGCGAATGCCGAAGGATGACTCAAAGTGATTGAGAAGAACTGGCAGGAATTGATCAAGCCGAACAAGCTGCACGTGGACGCCCCGTCGCCGCGCACGCATGCGGTGCTTGTCGCAGAACCGCTCGAGCGGGGCTTCGGCCTGACGCTGGGCAACTCGCTGCGGCGCGTGCTGCTGTCCTCGCTGCAGGGCGGTGCGGTCACCTCGATCCACATCGATGGCGTCCTGCACGAGTTCTCGTCGATCCCGGGCGTCCGCGAGGACGTCACGGATATCGTCCTGAACATCAAGCAGCTCGCGCTCAAGCTGCACTCCGATGGCGAGAAGCGCCTCGTGCTGAAGGGCGAGGGCCCTGGCGAGCTGCGCGCGAGCGCCATCTCGACCGTCGCCGACGTCGAGATCCTCAACCCGGACCTCGTCATCTGCAACCTCGACCACGGTGCGCGCGTGCGCATGGAGCTCAAGGTCAACTCGGGCAAGGGCTATGTCCCGGCCGAGCGCAACCGCCGCGAGGATGATCCGATCGGCCAGATCCCGGTCGACTCGCTTTTCTCGCCGGTGAAGAAGGTTTCATACCGCGTCGAAAACACGCGCGAAGGCCAGATCCTCGACTATGACAAGCTCACCCTGTCGGTCGAGACCAATGGCGCCGTGTCCCCGGAAAACGCCGTGGCCTATGCCGCGCGCATCCTGCAGGACCAGCTCCAGATCTTCATCAATTTCGAAGAGCCGCGCGAGAAGAAGGTCGAGGAACAGAAGACCGACCTGCCGTTCAACCCGGCCCTGCTCAAGAAGGTCGACGAGCTCGAACTCTCGGTGCGTTCGGCCAACTGCCTGAAGAACGACAACATCGTCTATATCGGCGATCTCATCCAGAAGACCGAGGCAGAGATGCTTCGCACGCCGAACTTCGGCCGCAAGTCGCTGAACGAGATCAAGGAAGTGCTGGCCTCGATGGGGCTCCACCTGGGCATGGAAGTGCCCGGTTGGCCGCCCGAGAACATCGAGGAACTGGCGCGCAAGTTTGAGGATCAATACTGACCGGTACCCCGCCCGCGGGCGGGGATCCGAACAAGGGGACTACTGAAATGCGCCACGGTTTTGCGGGCAGAAGGCTGAACCGCACAAGCAGCCACCGGAAGGCAATGTTCGAGAATCTTGCCGCCGCGCTCATCAAGCACGAGCAGATCAAGACGACGTTGCCCAAGGCCAAGGAACTGCGCCCGATCGTCGAGCGCCTGATAACGCTCGGCAAGCGGGGATCCACGAACCTGCACGCCCGCCGCCAGGCGCTGTCCCAGCTGCGCAATGACACGCAGACGGTCGCCAAGCTGTTCGACGTGCTGGCCACGCGCTACGCGAGCCGCCGTGGCGGCTACATCCGCGTGCTGAAGGCGGGCCTGCGGTATGGTGACGCCGCCCCGATGGCCATCATCGAGTTCGTCGATCGCGACGTAACCGCCAAGGGCAAGGACTCCGGTCCGGTCCAGGCGAAGGCCGAGGACACCGCGAACGCTTGATGGCAGTCACGCTGTCGGGCCAATGATTCAGGGGCAGCCACGGCGCTGCCCCTTTTTTTACGTCGGGAGCTAATCGCAGACATGAAGAAGATAGCGGTCGAGACAAAGGCCGGCTTGGTGGAAGGCAGCTGTGACACCAGGTTTTCGGAAGTCGCCGATGCGTTCATCGCCAATTTCGAAACGCGTGGCGAAGTCGGCGCATCCTGCGCCCTGACGCTCGAGGGGCGCCCCGTCGTCGATCTTTGGGGTGGCCGCAAGAGCCCGGGTGGCGAGGCGTGGGACAGGGACACGATATCCGTCATCTTCTCGTCGACGAAGGGCGCCATGGCGCTGTGTGCCCATATGCTGTCCGACCGGGGACAGCTTGATCTTAACGCCCCCATCACCCGTTACTGGCCGCAATTCGGGCAGGGCGGCAAGGAGGCGGCCACCGTCAGCATGACGCTCGACCATACGGTGGGGGTACCGCACGTGCGCAGCGCGCCAGCGCCTGGCGAGTTCTATGACTGGGACCGCATGGTCGAGGTCATCGCAAGCGAACCGGCTTTCTGGGAACCCGGCACGCGGAATGGCTACCATGCAATCACGATGTCCTGGACCGTCGGCGAGATCGTGCACCGCGCCGCAGGCAAGCGCATGGGACGTTTCTTCGCCGACGAAGTCGCCGGACCGCTGGGCCTCGACTTCTGGATCGGCCTGCCAGAGGCACAGGAGCATCGCGTGGCACCCATGCTGCCCGCGATGCCGACGCCGGATTCGATGCAGACACGCTTTTTCCGCAAGGCCATGACCGATACGACCTCGGCGTCGCATTACTTCCTGCGCGATTTCCTGGCCTTCAACCCCAATGACCGTGCCGGGCGCGCGGCCGAGATCGGGGCCGCGAACGGCATCACCAACGCCCGCAACCTTGCAGCCATGTATGCGCCGCTCGCGAATGGCGGATCGCTCAACGGTGTCCGGCTGGTGGGCAAGGACACCCTCAACCGCATGTCGCGCGTTGCAGTGGGCACGCACCAGGATGCAACGCTCGTCATCCCGACCCGGTTCGCCCTCGGCTACATGAAGTCGATGGACAACCGGCATCTGCCCGGCCTCGACGGCGCCTCCTGCATTCTCTCGGACAGCGCGTTCGGTCATGTTGGCGCCGGAGGCTCGATCGGGTTTGCCTGCCCCGAGACCAGGATGAGCTTTGCCTACACCATGAACCAGATGGGCCTCGGCCTTCTCCTGAACGACAGGGGCCAGGCCCTGGTGGATGCCGCCTACCGCTCCCTCGGTTGGCGGGGTAACGGCGGCGGGGTATGGGCTGCCTGAGCACGGTTTTCCGCGATTTCCAGGCATTGAACAGTGCGCCCGCGGCCTTGGCAGCGCCGCATTGAATATCCATCTTGGTGGTCAGCAATAGGGGGCGGCATGCCGTCCCCCAAAGGGAAATCGACAGGATACGTGACATGATCAGATCCAAAGCCATCTTCCTTGCCGCCGCCATGGCCGGCTTCGTGTCGGCCGCCGCGCCCATCGCGCTTGCGCAGCCGCAGGTCCAGCGCGCCGTTCCGTCAAGCGTGGGGCAGATGCAGCTGTCCTTCGCCGACGTCGTACGCAAGTCGAGCCCGGCGGTCGTCAACATCTATTCCAAGCGGACGGTGCGAAACCCTTACGCCAATGACCCGTTCTGGGGACGCTTCTTCCGTGACCGCGTACAGAGTTCGCTGGGATCAGGCGTGATCGTTCGCGCCGATGGCGTGATCGTCACCAACAATCACGTCGTGGCCGGCGCCGACGAGATCACGGTTGTCCTGGCCGACCGGCGGGAATTCGAGGCGCGGGTGCTTCTGGCAGACGAGCGCACCGACCTGGCCGTGCTGCGCGCGAAGACGCCCATGAAGGGGCTACCGACGCTCGCCTTCCACGACAGCGACGACGCCGAGGTCGGCGACATCGTGCTGGCGATCGGCAATCCGTTCGGCGTGGGACAGACGGTCACCAGTGGCATCGTGTCGGCGCTTGCACGAACACAAGTGGGCGTGTCGGACTACCAGTTCTTCATCCAGACCGACGCCGCGATCAATCCCGGCAACTCGGGCGGCGCGCTCGTCACCATGAAGGGCGACCTGATCGGCATCAACACGGCCATCTTCTCGCGCTCCGGCGGCAGCATTGGCATCGGCTTTGCCATTCCCGCAAACATGGTGCGCACCGTGGTGAACTCCGCGCTCGGCGGCGCCAAGGAGGTTGCACGTCCGTGGGTTGGCGTGACGACACAGGTCGTCGATGCCTCGCTGGCGCAATCGCTGGGCCTCGACCGTCCGAAGGGAATTCTTGTCACCCGGGTTCAACCCGGCAGCCCTGCCGCGCTGGCGGGCCTGACACCGCGCGATGTGATCACCGGCATCGATGACTTCGACATCAATGACGAGCAGGCGCTCAAGTTCCGTGTCGCCACCAAGGGCGTCGGGAACACGGCGACGCTGACCTATGTCCGCAACGGCCAGGTGCGCACGGCGGCCATCAGGCTGGTCGCCGAACCAGCCGGCGCCGCCGGCGTCACCGCAGAAATCACGGGCCGCAACCCGCTGCAGGGTGCACAGGTCTCGGGCATCTCGCCCTCGATGGCTGACGAACTGGGCGTGGAACCGGGCTCCGGGGTCCTGATCACGGAACTGTCTCGCCAGTCGATCGCGGCGCAGTATGGCTTCGCACCGGGCGACGTGATCACCACGGTCAATGGCCGCAGGGTCACCTCTCCCGCCGCCCTGCAGGCCGCACTGGGCAGCGCCAGGGGCGGGTGGCGGATCTCGGCCGTCGGACCCAACGGTTCAAAGACGCTGACCATCCGCTAGCGGCGGGTCTATACTGCCACTCATGACCCTGTTTGAAGCCGCCGGGCTCGACGACACGGCAGGCCCGCGACCGCTCGCCGATCGCCTGCGTCCCAAGTCCCTCGCCGATGTCATCGGCCAGTCGCACCTGATCGGGCCCGAGGGCCCGATCGGCCGGATGCTGGCCGCCCGCCGCCTGTCCTCGATGATCCTGTGGGGTCCTCCCGGCACGGGCAAGACCACGATCGCGCGCCTGCTCAGCCAGGGCCTCAACCTCCACTTCGAACAGCTATCGGCCATCTTTTCGGGCGTCGCCGAACTGCGAAAGGTCTTCGACATGGCGCGCGCCCGCCGCTCTCAGGGCCGGGCCACGTTGCTCTTTGTCGACGAGATCCATCGCTTCAACCGCGCGCAGCAGGATTCGTTCCTGCCCGTCATGGAGGACGGCACCGTCATCCTCATCGGCGCCACGACCGAGAACCCCAGCTTCGAGCTGAACGCGGCGATCCTCTCCCGCGCGCAGGTGATGGTCCTCAACCGGCTCGGCATGGACGACCTCGAGCGCCTGCTCGCAAGGGCCGAGGCCGAGACCAGACAGCCGCTCCCACTCGATGCCGAGGCCCGAACGGCACTGAAGGCCATGGCCGATGGCGATGGCCGTTTCCTCCTGAACCTCGTCGAGCAGGTGCTCGCCCTGAAACCGACGGCGCCGCTTGCGCCAGAACAGCTGATGCGCGCCATCCAGAAGCGCGCCCCGGTCTACGACAAGGGCAGGGAAGGGCACTACAATCTCGTCAGCGCGCTGCACAAGTCGGTCAGGGGTTCGGATGTGAACGCTTCGCTCTACTGGCTCGCGCGCATGCTGTCCGGCGGCGAGGATCCGCTCTACATCATCCGGCGCGTCGTGCGCATGGCGGTCGAGGACATCGGCCTCGCCGACCCGAATGCGCTGGTCCAGGCGCTGGCCGCCAAGGATGCCTTCGAGCTCATGGGATCACCCGAAGGCGAACTCGCCATCGCGCAGGCCGTGATCTATGTCGCCGTCGCGCCGAAATCGAATGCCGCCTACGTCGCCTTCAAGCGCGCCCAGGCATCAGCCGGCACGTCGGGCTCCCTCAACCCGCCCATGAACATCCTCAACGCCCCCACGCGCATGATGAAGGAACTGGGCTACGGCAAGGACTACGTCTACGAACCCGACACCGACCTCGGCGTCTCGACCCAGCGCTTCTTCCCCGAGGAAATGCGTCCGGAGACATACTACGAGCCACGGGGCGAAGGCCTCGAGGCCCGCATCCGCGAGCGGCTCGAGCGCTGGGAAGCGCTGCGCCGTCAGGCGATCGGCTCGTTGAAATAGAGTTGGCGCGCATAGCGCATCGGCGGCGATCCGAATGACAGGATCCCGTCATGATAGGCCTTGAGCTTGAAGCCCGCGCCTGCGCGCTTCTCGGCCTCGCGCCGTGTCTCGGCGTGTTCCTGGTAGCCCACGAAATAGGTCGACAGCTGCGTCACCGACAGCTGCGCGCGTCGCCACTTGCCGGCAGCCTCGCGCTCTTCCTGGAAGGCGGTCTCGGTCAGAAGCTTCATCATCTGCTCGCGGGTCATCCCGTCACAGTGGATCGCCTGGTCGATGATCGCATTGCAGATCGCGCGTAGCTGGATCTTCAGCTGCGTCAGCCGATAGAGCGGATCATCCGCCCGGTAGCCCTCGTCGACCATCATCTGCTCGGCATAGACCGCCCAGCCCTCGATGAAGGAGCCCGAGCCCAGGATCGCGCGCACAACCGAGGGATAGCGGTTTGAATGGAACAGCTGGACGTAATGGCCAGGCATTGCCTCGTGCACCGCAATGTCGGCAATGCCGCGATTGTTGTATTCCCGCAGGAACGAGACCGTCTGCGCCTCGGTCCAGTCATCCGGAATGGGCGAGACCGCATAGAACGTGTCGAGATGCTTCTCGAGCGGGCCGGGCGAGTCGCAATAGGCAACCGCAATGCCGCGCTGGAACTCAGGCATGACAATGACGCGCACAGGCCCCTCCGGCAGCGTGATCAGGTCACGCTCGACAATGAAGCGCCGCGCAACTTCCACCTGGTCGGTCGCCACCTGCACCAGCTTGTCGCGGGCGGGCCGGTCAGCCGCCGCAAGGTCAAGTGCGGCCTTGATGGCCACCTGCTGCTGTTCAGGCGTCGGCGCGTCGGGAAGCGCTGGCGCATCGGCGCGCCCGGCCAGCGCCTTGCGGGCCGTCGCATACATTTCGGTGCGGCAGGCAATCACCGCCGCCTCGGCGCGCTGGCGGATCTCGGCGCGGGTAAGCTTTGATTGCAGCGTGAAGCCGAGTTTCGTGTCGAACCGCTCGGCGCCTGCGCGATAATCGGCCTTGGCCGCAGGCACGAGCGTGTCCTCGATCCAGCGCTGGTGCGTGTCGATGGCCGCGTTGTAGGTCGCGATCGCGCGGTCCAGCCGCGCGCGGGCAGCACCCTTGAGCGCGCCGGCCGCCGGCAGCACGAGTTCGCCGATGATCCCCTTCAGCCCCTTGTTTTGGCCCGCATAGGTCTCGGCATGCGGCGTGGGAACACGCGTGAGGTCAAGCTGACGGCGTACCTCGGCAAGGAAGGCCGGAATGCGTTCCATGCGCGCCGTCGCAGCCCGCAGCCGCGTCGCTGCCGGGGCGAACTCCCGCGACATGAGCCCATAGATCGCTGAGCCCGCGATGTTCTGGTAATAGATCGGATCCCACGCCCAGTCCTGCGACGTCTCCATGGTCCAGAGATACGACCGCAGCGTGTTCGTTAGCAGCGCGGCATCGACCTGGTTGGCCCGCGAAAGCGTGGCGGCGTCCAGCGCATCGAGTTTGCCCAGCGTCCGCCGCGTGAAGGCGATCGCCGTGGCCCGCCCTGCCGCACTGACGTCGTCGATCTGCGTGTCGAAGCGGTGGTCGCCGATCTGCGTGGCCGACACCGGAATGAGCCGCATGGACTGGTCAAGCCACGCGGCCGCGATCTTCGAGAACTGCCTGTCGACCGGCGAGGCAGTTGCCCCGAGGGCATCGCCGGCCACGATCGGCAGCAGCAGGGTTGAACCAAGCCCGGCCAGGGCGGTGCGGCGTGTGACGTTCATTGGCAGTCTCTCCCCATTCCTGGATGCGCAGGCCGGTGCTGGTCACGCCCGCAACGGCATCGTAAAGCATCTCGGCTGGAAACCCGAACATGTCCCCCTGTGGATAAGTTCCGGAAATGTTCCACATGAAACAGGTTCGCGGCGGCTCGAAACGCTTGGTGCCGAAACGGACAGGTCAGATAATCCACAGGGCTGTGGATAAACAACTGGGAAGCGAATGTCTGAAAGCATTTCCATCAGGAGGACTGCACGGGCCGTGCTGCTGGCACCCGACCTCCGCACGCTTCTGTTCGAGTTCGACCTGCCCCCCGGGGTCCTGGCACCCGGGCGTCGCGTGTTTTGGGGCTTGCCCGGCGGCGCCATCGAGGAGGGCGAGGCCCCCCTCAGCGCCCTCCGGCGCGAGCTGCGGGAGGAAACGGGTCTCGACGCCGTCGACATCGGGCCCGAACTCTGGTTCGGCTCGAACGAGATCACGCTCCACGGCAACCCCACCCGCACGCAGGAGCGGTTCTTCCTCGTGCGCACGCCCGCGCACCACCTCGACTTCACGGGCTGGACCCCGGCCGAGCGCCGCGTGATCCGCCAGCATCGCTGGTGGAGCGTAAGCGAGCTTCTCGCGACCGCCGACAATGTCTTTCCACCCCGTCTTGGTTACTGGCTCGACCGGTTCCTGCGTCACGGCACCGCTGGCCCGGAAGAGATCCCGCTTTGAGCGGCAGGCGCTTCCATGCGATACCCGGCCCATGTCGACGACGCTGCTGATTGGCGCGGGCGGCGCGCTTGGCGCCATGGCCCGCTATCTTCTTTCATCCCTGGTAACACAGGTCATGGGGACACAGTTCCCGTGGGGGATCCTGTGCGTGAACCTGGCGGGCTGCTTCGCCATGGGTCTCGTGGCCGGCGCCGGCCTGCAGGCGATCCCGCTGTCGGACGGAATGAAGGCGTTTCTCGCCACGGGCATCCTCGGCGGCTTCACCACCTTTTCGGCATTCTCGCTTGACGCCGTACAGCTCGTCGAACGCGGACAGTCCATGGACGCCGCATTGTACGTGATTGCCTCTGTCGCCGGCTCGATCGCAGCGCTCATCGCCGGCCTCGCGCTGGTGCGTGCGGTGAACCCATGACCAGCGTTGTCCAGCGATATGTAAAGACCGACGAGGAGGGCATTCGCCTCGATCGCTGGTTCCAGCGCCACTATCCACAGCTCACCCATGGTGCACTGGAGAAACTGCTGCGCACGGGCCAGGTCCGCGTTGACGGCGCCCGCGTCAAGGCAAGCCATCGTGTCACCAAGGGCGAGGTCATCCGCGTCCCGCCACTTCCCGCCGCAAGCGCGCAAAGGCCCGCTGAAAAGCCCCAGGAAAAGGTAACCGCCAAGGACCGCGCGTTCATTCGCAGCCTCGTCATCCACCGCGACCGCGACGTGATCGTCCTGAACAAGCCGGCAGGTCTCGCCGTGCAGGGCGGCACGAAAACCGAGCGCCATGTCGACGGCCTGCTGCCGGGCCTCGTTGAGGAGGGCGGGGAGCGACCCCGCCTCGTCCATCGTCTCGACCGCGATACCAGCGGCGTGCTTGTGATTGCCGCCAATGCGCGCGCCGCCGCAGCACTCGCGCAGGCCTTCCGTGCCCGTGACACGCGCAAGACCTACTGGGCCCTCACCAACGGCATTCCGATACCGCGGGCAGGGCGCATTGACGCCGCGCTGATCAAGCGTGCCGCCGAAGACGGACGCGAGCGCGTGCGCGTGGCCTTCGAGGACGAGGATGAAGATGCCAAGTCCGCCGTGACCCTGTTCCAGACCATGGAACAGGCAACGACCATGGCCTGGCTCGCGCTCATGCCGCTGACGGGCCGGACCCACCAGTTGCGCGCCCATTGCGCTGCCATCGGCACCCCGATCGTGGGTGACGCCAAGTATGGCGGCGTCCCCGCCCGCACGCATGGCGAAGTTCCCAATCGCCTGATGCTGCACGCACGCGCCTTGCGCATCCGCCATCCGGATGGAACCTGGCTGGAAGTATCCGCGCCCCTGCCGCCGCACATGCAGAAGGTCTGGTCCATGTTCGGCTTCGACGAAAACGACCGGCGCGATCCCTTCGCCGATGCGACGAAACCGCCGAAGCCGCGCGAAGACCCCAAGACCCGCCGCGCGCCAAAGCCCTATGACAAGAAATTCAAGCCCCGCCGTGGTGGTGACCGCGCGCGGTGATGCGCGCGCCGATGGCGCTGGTTTGTCTGTCCGTGCGGCCGGCACTATGATTGGGTACCGACCAACCAGCGAAATCCCGATGCCATGCCACTGACAACGCCGCGCCCGGATTTCATCCGACACTGGTTGGAAATCGAAGATCGCAAGCCGCACCTGCATCCGCATACGCGCGAGCCAATGACCCGCGGCGCCAGCTTCTCGCGCCACTTCGGCCTGCGGCGCATCGCCATCCGCCACGACACGTTGCTTCCAGGATGCCGCTCCTCCCAGCCCCATGCCGAGCGCGACGAAGAGGAGATGGTCTGCATCCTCGAGGGAACGCCCGACCTCTGGGTCGACGGATACGTGTATCGCATGAAGCCCGATGACGTTGCGGGCTGGCCAGGTCGTGACGGGCAGGCGCACTGCCTGATCAACAACACCGACAAGCCGGTTCGCATCCTCACCATCGGCGAGGCCTCGCGCTACAATTCGCAGGTTCATTTCCCGCTGACACGCGCCCTCGACCCCTGGCTCGACAGGCAGAAGAAGCGCTGGATCGACGCGCCCGCGCGCAAGATCGGTCCCCATGACGGGCTTCCCGACGCCGTTCGCGGTCGCGCGATGCCTGCCTCCTGGCGCACGGCGCGCAGGCCCTCCTGCATGATCGACTGGAGGAAATCGGTCATCGAGACTGCGCCCTATCCCGGCGACGACGAGATCATGGGGGCGTGGTCGCGCCTCGCCGTTCCACTGGGCCTGACGCGGATCGGCGCCTCGCATGATCTCCTGCGTCCTGGCCGCCGCTCGTCGTGGCCCCATGCGGAATTCGACGAAGAGGAATTCGTCTACGTGGTCGAGGGCACGCCCGATGCGTGGATCGACGGTCACCTGCATCGCCTGAAGGCTGGCGATGGCGTCGGCTTTCCCGACCGCACGGGCATTTCGCACTGCTTCATCAACAACACCGAAGAACCGGTGCGCCTGATCGTCGTGGGCGAAGCCTCGCGCAGCCGTTCCAAGGGTTTCTACCCGCTGCATCCGAAGCGCAACAAGGAGATCGGTGATGGTCTCTGGAAGGATCCTCCTGCGCGCGAACTGGGCCCGCATGACGGCCTGTCCGACCAGCGCCGCACCCTTCTCAAGGCGCGCCGGAAGAGGACCTGAAACATGCTGAAACCGGGAGCAAAGCGCTTCTACAAGACCGCCTCGGCCACAACCGCG
>JAGWXR010000037.1 GCA_018969785.1 Alphaproteobacteria bacterium | reverse complement strand
CTCGGGAAGGTGCCGCCAGCCGTGTCATCGCCGCGAACCCCGAACGCATCCGCCAGACGATACTCGACGTCGAGAGCCAACCTGCATGGCGCCCGCGCGTCGCGGCGGTCGTTCGCGCGTCCGCCGATGAATGGACGGAAACCACCGTCGATGGCGAGGCGATCACGTTCCGCCGCCTGCAGTCGGACGAGGGGAGCGTCCGTCTCGAATTTGAAAGCTCGCGCGGCTATCGTGGCGAATGGCTGGGACGGTTTTCGTCCGCGCCGGGCGGCGGCACGGTTCTTGAAGTCGTCGAGCGTGCGACGATGCCGTCGCCGACCGGCCGAATCCTGTCGCGGATTTTCTTCGATCCGGCGGCCTTCGCTGCAGCGTATCTCGACGAAGTGGCACGCGAGGTTGCGCGCCGCGACGGCGCAGGCGCGTGACGCATGGCACAACGACCCAAACGTCCCACCGACTGGCGCAAGCGTTTCGATACGGCCAAGCCTCCGAAGACCGTGACGCTGCATACGGACTTCGCGGGCATCAAGGCGGGTACGGTCATGTATATCGGATCGCCGGGCACGATCGCGAACTACATCGCCAGGATTCCTCGCGGCGAGACGCGCGCGGTCGAGCGGATGCGCAATGAACTCGCACGCCGCAACGGCGCGCAAGCGACCTGCCCGGTCACGACGGCGATCTACTTGAAGATTGTGGCAGAGGTGGCGCTCGCCGACATCGACGACGGCAAGCCTCTGGAGCGCGTCGTGCCGTTCTGGCGCGTCATTGAGCCTGGCAGCAGGATTGCCAAGCGCTTGTCCTGCGACGACGCGATGATCGAGCATCTTCGGGGGCTGGATCGGGCGGAACCGCGCATAGGCTGACCCGAGCCAGTCTCCACGAGGCGCGCCTCAAACACGGCTGTGCAGCTTGGCTCGCAACAGAGAGTGGCAGATCGGCACACAGCCGATCAAACCGCAACAAGGCGTCGCGGAATCTGCGCGATGGCGGACAGAGAGAGATTCGAACTCTCGATACCCTTTCAGGTATACACGCGTTCCAGGCGTGCGCCTTAAACCACTCGGCCATCTGTCCTTTGACGTCGTGCACGACAGTCAGGAGGCCGGACTATAGTGCGCGGGAATCTTGGAGCAAGGTGAAAGTGAGGGCTGGAAGTCGCAGATTTCCGCCCCGATCGGCGCTTTCGCACCGCGGCGTAAACCTTGAGCGCGACCCGGCCCCTGAAGTAGGATCAGGCCCGTGCGTGGGGGCGCGTGAACGATGGCTTTCTTCCGGTTTCTTGCCTTGATCCTGATCGTGCTCGGGCTGATGCTGCTCGGCGCCGACGTTGTTTCCATGCTTGAGAGCGGGCAGGAACCCGCCCTGCGCTCGCTCGAAAATGTCTGGGGCATGTTCACCGCCACGGGCGTGGAGAGCTTCAAGCGCTGGCTGGCCGAGATGGTCCCCGGCGGCGCCATGGAAATCTTCAACATCATCCTGGGCCTGCCGGCATTCGCCGTGTTCGGCGCAATCGGCATCCTGCTCGCCGTTGTCTTCCGCGAGCGCGACGAGTTCGCCTAGACGTTCAGTTCCTTCCGCGTCCGGTCATCCAGTCGCCCGGTCTGCGGCAGGTCCTCATCCGTCTGGAACGCCCATAGCGCCGTGCGCAGGAGCTGGTTGTAGATCCCGTCCACGACCCCGTCATAATAGCCCAGCGTGGCAAGCTTCTTCTGCGCCGCAAGCACCGCAGCGTTCGCGAGGCTCTCGTTCTCGCCCGCGGGCGGGGTTGGCCTCGAGGGCGTCGTGGGCCTCGGCTCGGGCTTGGGCGTAGGCAGGGGTTTCGGTGACACGGCAGGTGTCGCCGGCGCCGGCGAGGGTCCTGCACCGGCAGGCTTCAGCAGGCGCTGCACCTTGTCCAGCCATTCAAGCCTGTCAGGCAGGCCGTTGGTGCCGCCATTGATCTTGCGCGTCACCTCCGTGTAGTCGCCCACGTCGCAGCTCGGGTTGATCCGCTTCCAGCTCCAGAAGGCACAGGCAATCCGCACGGCGTGCTCGGGATTGCTTGCAAGCTCCGGGTTGTTCTCGAGGTCAAGACCTGCAATGCGGCCGATCTCGCGATAGGTCTCGCGCCCCGTCAGCTGGATATAGCCCCGACCGCGATAGCGATAGCCATCGCCGGGGTTCACATTGCCCATGCGCCCGCCATAGACGAAGTTCGCAAGCTTCTCGGGATTGCGCTCGTATTTCTTCGCAACCTCGAGCGTCGGAAAGCGGTTGGGCCACGTCTTCATCAGCGCCGCGGCCGAGTAGTTCAGGTTCTCTTCCTTGCTGGTCAGCCCCGCGGACTCGTGTCCAAGCTGCGCGAGGAAGTAATGCAGCCGGTTGAGCCCCTGCAGGATCCCCGCTTCCTTCAGCGCCTGCTCGCCATAGGTCAGGAACGCTTCGAGTTCGTCGTCCATCGCCCGGGGAAAGATCGACTTGAGCAAGGCCTTGGTCAGCATGGGAACTCCCTCTGGGGTGAGACGAATCAGTGGGCGGGCCGATTGTACCCCACCAGCGCGGGCGACCTTCCCGTTGCGTCCCCGCGGCCCTAGACGTTCAGTTCCGAGCGGGTTCGCTGGTCGAGGCGACCCGTCAGCGGCAGGTCCTCGTCCGACTGGAATGCCCACAGGGCATCACGCAGCACCTGGTTGTAGATCCCGTCGATGGCACCAAGGTAATAACCGAGGCGCGTGAGCTTGTTCTGCGCGGCGAGCACCACAGGGCTGGCGAGGCTCTCGCTTGGCGTCTGAGGCCCGGCGGGCGACACTGGCTTTGGCCTGGGTTTGGGCGCCTCAACCCGTGGTCGCGCCGGCACAGTCGGGGTTTGCGTTGCCCCGAGAATGCGCTGCACCGTCTCGAGCCGCACAAGCCTGTCCTGCAGGTGCAGCATGCGGGGACCATTGATCTTGGCGGTAAGGGCCTTGAAGTCCCCCCTGTCGCACACGGCGTTGAGCCGGTTCATGTCCCAGAAGGCGCAGGCCAGCCAAACGGCGTTCTCCGCCCTGCTGGCAAGATCCGGATCGTTCACGAGATCGAGCCCGGTGATGCGGCCGGTCTCCCGGTAGTTCGAGCGCCCGGTCAACTGGATGTAACCCCGGCCACGAAAGCGATAGCCATCGCCGTCCTGCGTATTGCCGAGGTCAGCCCGACCGCCATAGACGAACTCTGCAAGCGCCTCCGGCTTGCGCGCATACTTCCGCGCCGTCTCCAGTGTCGGGAAACGCGATGGCCAGGTCTTCATGAGGCCCTCGGCGGAATAGCTCAGCCGCTCCTCGCGGCACGTCAGGCCGTCGGATTCATGCCCGACCTGCGCAAGGAAGAAGCATAGCCGCGTCAGGCTGTGGATGATCCCTGCCTCGTCGAGGCGTTGCATTCCCACGGTGAGGAACGCCTTGATGTCCTCATCGGGCGCCGCAGGAAAGATCGACCTGAGCAGGATCTCCGTGAGCATGGGAAATACCCCTTGCAGAGCGAATCACAACTTGTCGGCATTCTAGCCCAGCCGCGGCGGCGGCTTGCCCCCAAGCACATGAAGGCTTTCCGTATGCAGGTGATGACGACGGTTCCTGTGACGCCGGCGCGGAGCCGGGCTCAGTTGTCGTCCATCTTGAGGGCTGCGATGAAGGCTTCCTGCGGAATTTCGACGCTGCCGAATTCCCGCATCTTCTTTTTGCCTTCCTTCTGCTTGTCCAGCAGCTTGCGCTTGCGCGAGATGTCGCCGCCATAGCACTTGGCGGTGACGTCCTTGCGCATGGCCCTGATGGTTTCGCGCGCGATGACCTTGCCGCCGATCGCGGCCTGGATCGGGATCTGGAACAGGTGCTGGGGGATGAGGTCCTTCAGTTTCTCGCACATCGCCCGGCCGCGCATCTCGGCGCGCTGGCGGTTGACGATCATCGAAAGCGCGTCGACAGGCTCGGCATTCACCAGGATCGACATCTTGACGAGGTCGCCCTTCTCATAGCCCTCGATGTGATAGTCGAAACTCGCATAGCCGCGGCTGACCGACTTCAGCCGGTCATAGAAGTCGAAGACCACCTCGTTCAGCGGCAGGGCGTACTTCACCATCGCGCGGTTGCCGGCATAGGTCAGGTCGACCTGGCGGCCGCGCCTATCCTCGCACAGCTTGAGCACGGCACCCAGGTACTCGTCCGGAACAAGGATCGTGGCGCTGATCCAGGGTTCCTCGATATGGTCGATGCGCACGACGTCCGGCATGTCCGCCGGATTGTGCAGCTCGATCATCTCGCCATTGGTCATGTGGATCCTGTAGACCACAGACGGCGCCGTCGTGATGAGATTGAGGTTGAACTCGCGCTCGAGCCGCTCGCGGATGATGTCGAGGTGCAGGAGCCCCAGGAACCCGCAGCGGAAGCCGAAGCCGAGCGCCGCCGACGTTTCCGTCTCGTAGGAAAAACTTGCATCGTTGAGCGCCAGTTTCTGGATCGCCTCGCGCAGTTCCTCGAACTCGGCCGCGTCTACCGGGAACAGCCCGCAGAACACGACCTGCTGCGCGGGCTTGAAGCCGGGCAGGGGCGCGTCGGTGGGCTTGCGCTCGTCTGTCAGCGTATCGCCGATTTTCGTATCAGCGACCTGCTTGATCGCCGCCGTCAGGAATCCGACCTCTCCCGGTCCGAGCTTGTCGACCGCCACCCGCTTGGGCGTGAACACGCCAACGCGGTCGACCTCGTAGACGGCATTGGTCGACATCATGCGGATTCGCTGCCCCTTGCGGATCTCGCCATCGATGACCCGGAACAGCACCACGACGCCCAGGTAGGCATCGTACCAGCTGTCGATCAGCAGAGCCTTCAGCGGCTTTGCGACTTCGCCCTTCGGCGACGGCAGACGCGTGACGATCGCCTCCAGCACGTCGGGAATGCCAAGACCGGTCTTCGCCGAGATCAGCACCGCATCCGAGGCATCGATGCCGATGACATCCTCGATCTGCTGGCGGATCCGGTCAGGCTCGGCTGCGGGCAGGTCGATCTTGTTCAGGATGGGAACGATTTCGAGACCCGCATCAAAGGCCTGGTAGACATTGGCCAGCGTCTGCGCCTCGACGCCCTGGCTGGCGTCCACGACCAGCAGCGCACCCTCGCACGCGGCAAGGCAGCGCGACACCTCATAGCCGAAGTCGACATGGCCCGGCGTGTCCATCAGGTTAAGCACGTAGGCCTTGCCATCCTTGGCCCGGTAGTTGAGGCGCACGGTCTGCGCCTTGATGGTGATGCCGCGCTCGCGCTCGATGTCCATCGAGTCCAGCACCTGCGACTTCATCTCGCGCGCTTCAAGCGCGCCGCAATGCTCGATCAGCCGGTCGGCAAGGGTCGACTTGCCGTGGTCGATGTGGGCCACGATGGAAAAATTGCGGATGTGCGAGAGGTCTGTCATGGAGCGCGAGGAGATAGCCGCTCGCGCCCGCCCTGTCGAGCGGCAAAATGCCTTGTTTTCAGCGGTAAACCGCGCTTTGGCCGGGTTAACCGCGGCTGCCTCGTCGCACCCGCGATCGATTGTCGTTACGGGGCCGTCACTGTAGCCTCCCGTCTCCCTCTCCCGGACGCTGAGCCGAAAGAACCCCGACCCCATGACAAAGTCCCGGAAAGCCACTGAGGCCAAGGGGGAAATCGGCGACCTCTGGCCCGGCCAGTCGACCGATCTGCTCAAGGCGCTTCACATCCTGACGCGTGAGGGCAAGCTCAATGCGGATGCGCGCCGCAAGCTGAAGCAGGTCCAGCACCTCGTGCAGCTGCTGCGCCAGCCTCTTGACCGTCTGATCGCATCGCAGGACGCCGTCAGGCTGGCCGACCTCGGCGCCGGAAAATCCTATCTGGGTTTCATCCTCTACGACCTCGTCTTCCGTACGCTGCCAGCGGGCACCATCCTGTCGATCGAGACGCGCGAGGAACTGACACAGACGGCTCGCAGCCTTGCCGCGGCGGCAGGCTTCGAGCGGATGGAGTTCCTCACCGCCGACATCGCAACCGTCACCCTGCCGGGCCGGATCGACATGGTCACGGCCCTCCACGCCTGCGATACGGCGACCGACGATGCCATCGCCTTCGCGCTGCGCCACGAGGCGAAGGTCGTGGCGCTCGTGCCGTGCTGCCAGGCCGAGGTCGCCCGCCAGCTCGAGGGTCACTCGCGACATGACCTGCACCAGGTCTGGCGCCACCCCACGCAGCGCCGCGAGTTTGCAAGCAACCTCACCAACGTCATCCGCGGCCTCTTCCTCGAGGCCCATGGCTACAAGGTCAGGGTGACCGAACTCGTGGGCTGGGAACACTCGATGAAGAACGAGGTCATCCTCGCCGAGCGCCACCAGCGCTCCAACCCGCAGGCCCGGGCCGAGCTGCACGCCCTGCTCGAACGGATCCCCGCCCGCCCGCGCCTGGTGGCCGGTCTCGCCGATTAACCCGCCGCTAACCGCGCGGATCCCGCAAGTGTGGGAATTTTTACCCCTCCGCCCGTAAGCTGCCCAGGGTTTCACTTTGCCGGAAGGCAAGGCCCCGCATAAGCTGTGCCCCGCACGAGGAGCGATGACCGCAGAATCCGACAAGCCGAGGGCCGAACCGAAGGCCGCGCCGCGCAAGCGCCGGGCACCGCCGCAACGGCCCGTGCCTGCACGCCCGGGTTCGATCGAGGAGATCCTCCAGGGTCCCTCGGGCAAGTCGATTGCGGCCGTGTTCGACTTCGACGGCACGCTGATCGCCGGCTACTCCGCGCTCGACGTGGCGCGCGCCCGCATCGTCAAGGGCCAGGTCAGCTTTGCCGAACTCACCGGCATGGCAAGCCTCGCCCTGCAGGGCCTCGCCGGTCGCGCTGATTTCAAGGACCTGATCGCCTTCCTCGGGCGCCAGTGGAAGGGCAGGCAGGAACACGACCTGATGAACGAGGGTGAGCGCCTGTTCCAGTCGCGCATCCATGACCGCCTCTTTCCGGAGATGAAGCGCCGCATCGAGGCGCACCGCGCGAAGGGACACACGCTCATTCTCGCGTCGTCGGCCACGGCCTTCCAGGTCGAGCCCGCCGCACGCCATCTCGGCTTCGACCATGTCCTTTGCACGCGCTTCGAGACGCGTGATGGCCGTCTGACGGGCAAGCCCGCCGGCGCATCCATGTGGGGCGAAGGCAAGGCCAATGCGGTGAAGGCGCTTGCGCGCAAGTTGAAGCTCGACCTGCATCGCTCATGGGCCTACGCCGACGGCAACGAGGAAGTCCCGCTGATGAAGAGCGTGGGCAATCCGCGCCCGACAAATCCGCAATCAGGCCTTGCCACCGTCGCCAGGGCGCATAACTGGCCCACGCTCTCGTTCCAGAGCCGTGGCAACCCGAGCCCCCAGGTCATCATGCGCACCATGACCGCGCTGTCGGCGCTGGGTCCGCTCAGCATGCTCGCCGCGGCAACCGGCGTGATCAACAATGACGTGCGTGCGGCCGTGAATTTCATGACGCCCGCCTGGATGGACCTGATCCATTCGGTCGCGGGCGTGGACATCAGGGTGGACGGCGAGGAGAACCTCTGGTCCCACAGGCCCGCCGTCTTCATCTTCAACCACAAGACAAACTTTGACGCCCTGATCATCGGCAAGCTCCTGCGTACCGATTTCACGGGCGTGGCCAAGAAGGAACTCGAGCGTCATCCCATCATGGGCCCGGCAGGCCGGCTGATGAAGGTCGCCTTCATCGATCGCGCCGATGGCAAGAAGGCCGTCGAGACGATGAAGCCGATCATGGCGCTGGCAAAGGAAGGAATCTCGATTGCCATCGCGCCGGAAGGAACCCGCGCGAAGACACGCGAGCTGCTGCCGTTCAAGAAGGGCGCTTTCCGCATCGCGATGGCGGCCGGCATTCCCGTCGTTCCCATCGTGATCCGCAATGCCGAGGACATCGGCGCGCGCGACGCCTTCTTCATGCGCCCGGGCACTGTCGAGGTGACGGTCCTGCCGCCCATTTCGGTGGCCGACTGGACGCTCGACGATCTCGAGGAGCGTATCGACGCCGTCCGGGATCTCTTCGTCGCAACGCTCGCCGACTGGCCCGACGGCGGCCGCAAGCTCCTAGGATTGCGCCGGAAGCGGCGGGGCTGAACCCTGTCGCGAACGGTCGCGGCGGCGTGACCACGCCTGCAGTTCGATCGTATCGATGCGCCTCAGCACGTCGCGCAGCATCGCGGCAAAGCCGGCCCGCCGCTCGGCAAGCGTGTCACCGGTCTCAAGCAGTTTCTGGTTCTTCGCCAGTTGCAGTCCCGTCTGGAACAGGTGCCGCGAGACGGACTCCGCGCTCTGGATCCGGCGCTGCAGCATGTATTGCCGCCCGACATCGCCGCACGCCGCAAGGAACTTCTTCTCCTCGAGCGACACCCCGGGGTCCGACGCGTTCAGCGTGTCGGCGACCACGACATAGGCCTCGAAGAACGACCGCAGCACGCCGGGCGAGGTGATGGGGCGCAGGGTCCGGATCAGGGCGAGGACCTGTTCCTCGCCACCGGCCAGCGCCTCGGTCCAGTGGGGCGCCTGCAATTTGAGTTCGCGCTCGATCGAAGCACGGAACTCGCTCTTTTCCTTGAAGAAGAACTCGAACTTCAGGAGGTCGCGCAGCCGCATCGCCTCCTGCATGAAGGCGGCCTCGCGGTCGCCGTCGCTTTCAACCGCCTTGAGCAGCGCCAGTTCGATGATGGCGTCATTCACGAAGAAGTGGATGATCGTGTTCCGGTAGAACGCCGCCGCAAGGTATTGGTCAGGACCGATGCTGTAGACGGTCTTCAGGCCGCCCCGGTGGATCGCCACGACATTGTGGCCCGCCAGCGCCTCGAGGATGCGCCGCACGGCCTCGGCGTCGGCAAGCCGCGCGCTGGGCGCGATGGGCAGCCGCCGCGCGATGGCCAGCGTCAGGTACTCATCGAGCTCGCGATGGATTTCCTCCAGCGTCAGCGCCCGCCCGCGATGCGACAGCAGGACGAGGGCCGCAAGCGAAGTGCCCGTGAGCGGCGTGACCTCGTTGATGCGCGTGGAAACCTCGAACGCCACCTTCTGGATGGGCAGCGTCTCCTCGTCACCCTCCCACTGCCTGCCATCCGGCGGGCCCAGCATCTCGCGCAGGGACACGGGCTCGGCGACGCGGAAATAGATGCGCCCGAACGGATCACGCTGCGCCCGGAAGAACCGGACGAACCAGGCAAGGTTCTCGGCCTTCTTGGTACCCCCCTTGGCCTCGGCGGCGAACTCGCTGACCTCGTGCAGCTGGTCATAGGCAATCGAGATCGGGATCAGCATCAGGTCCTCGACCCGGCCCTCGCGATAGGCAGCAACGAGGTAGTTCAGCAGGCCGAGTTTCGGCGGCAGCAGCTTGCCGGTGCGCGAACGACCGCCCTCGATGTACCATTCAAGACTGAAGCGTTTTTCGGCCAGATAGCCCAGATACTCGCGCAGGACGAACTTGTAGACCGGGTTGCTCTTGATGTCCCGACGGATGAAGACGCGCCCGGCCTTGCGGGCGAGAGACCCCATTGGCCAGAAGGCAAGGTTGATGCCGCCGAAGGTCGTTGGCACCGCAAGCCGGTTGTCTGCGAACGCAACCGAGGTCACGGCAGAGTCAAGGTTCGACTTGTGGCTCGGCAGGATGATGCCCGGTGCCCGCTCCAGCGCCTCGCGCGTGCGTTCGATCTGCCCCTGGTCATAGTCGATCTGCGCCCCATAGCCGCGCGAGAACAGGCCACGTGCCAGCTGCATCATCACGTCGATGGCAAACGGACTGTGCGCGGTGCGAAGCTCCTGCAGGTAGCCGAGCGCTTCCTTGTGCACCGACTCCTGGCTGCGCTTCAGCCGCTGCGCCTGTTCGGCCACGCCGTCGCGAAACCGCTTGGACGCGGCAATCTGCTCGCGCACGAGCTTTGGCATCTTGTAGCGCCGGCCGATGAGGCGGTACTCGGCCCGCTCCAGCGCAAGATGCGCCTGTCGCTGCACGAAGCCCGCAAATCCCTCGGGATCGCTGAGGTCGGCATCGCCCGCCGCCTTTGCGCGGGCATTCAGGTTGGCGATCGTCGCAGGCTGCGCGGCCACGATCCGGCAGCGCTCGGGCTCGGTATTGATGATGCGTTGCTGCAGTTTCTCGCGCGGATGACGCGGATCCCGCAGGAGCAGGAGGTCCGACAGCCGCGCAATGCGCTCGCCCTGCAGTTCACGCGGCAGCCATGCCACGCGCACCGGGGCAAGCACCGTGGCTTCGTCGCCAAGGAGAGGGGCCAGTTGCTGCGACAGCCCCTTGAAGTCTTCGCCGCGCGGCAAGGCCAAGACCGACACCTGCTCGCCGCTCGTGGCAGCCGGGCGGGATTGGGCGATCCAGCGGTCGATGAACTGCCGCTCGGTTGCGGTCCGTGTGTCGACAAGGAAGACGACCCGCGTACCCGCCTCGGCAGGCCACGCAGGCCAGGGTGCGCCAGCCACGTTGGATGAGACAGCCTCGTTCATCCGGGGTCTGCTTCCGAACCGGCGGCGCGCTTCAGCAAGCCCCGGAAGGCTTCCTGCGCCGTGCGTCCTTCGTTGATCACGCCATTGACCTCCGATGCGATCGGCATCTCCACGCCATGTTCCTCGGCCAGTTGCAGGACAGTCTTTGCCGACTTCACGCCCTCGGCCACCTGGCGCATGCCCGCGAGGATGTCCGCGATCTTGCGGCCACGTCCCAACTCGAACCCCACCGTGCGGTTGCGGCTCTGCGGGCTGGTGCAGGTCGCAATCAGGTCACCGATGCCCGCAAGGCCGGCAAAGGTCTCCGTCCGGCCACCCATCGCAACGCCCAGCCGCGTGATCTCGTTCAGGGCGCGTGAGATCACGGCCGATCGGGTGTTCTCGCCCGCACCGGCGCCATCGCCCATGCCCGCGGCAATCGCCATGACATTCTTGAGCGCGCCACCAAGCTCGCACCCGGCAACATCTGTATTGGTGTAGACCCTGAACAGGCCTGTCTTGAAGATCGACTGCAGCTCCTGGACGATCACCTCGTCCTCCATCGCGATCGCGCTCGCAGCCGCGTAACCCGACATCACCTCGCGCGCCAGGTTCGGGCCCGAGAGCACACCCGCCGGATGCCCGGGCAGCTCCTGCTCGATGACCTGCGTCATGCGCAGTTTCGTCCCCAGTTCCAGCCCCTTCGACAGGCTGATCAGGGGAACCCACGCGCGGATGTGCCGCCCGACCTCGCGCGCTGTCTCGCGCATCGCCTGCGAGGGCACGCCCATGATGACGACGTCCGCGTCGCGGACCGCTTCCTCGATCGACGTCGTGGCCCTGAGCGCCGGCGTCAGCCGCGCGCCGGGAAGGTAGCGCTCGTTGGCATTTTTCGTGTTGATTTCATCGACCGTTTCGGCCGAGCGCGCCCAGATGATGGCCGGCACGTTGCGCGCGACAAGCGAGGCCACCGTCGTGCCCCACGAACCCCCGCCCAGAATTGCCGCCCTGATCCTCATGGCCTGCAGTATGGGCGCGGAAGCCTTGCAACCGCAAGGGAGGCTGGTGGTTTTCCCGCACCCGCAGCAACGCGGCTCAGGACAAGGCCCGCGCCAGCAAGGGCAGGCTCACATCCATGCGATAGTCGATCGACGAGTGGTTGTCCGCAAACTCTTCGTAGACATGCGCAATCCCCTGCCGTTCAAGCGACCGGTGCACGCGGCGCGCCCCGTGGACGAGGTTGTACTGGTCGACATCGCCGCAATCGATGTAAAGCGCCTTCAGTCGCGCGAGGCCCGGGCCAAGCCGCTCTGCCATGACGACCGGATCCCACGCCATGAAATTGGCCCAGCGCTCGGGGATGACCTCGCAACTCCAGGGATCGACCGGCAACCTCAGTCCCATGGGGGCCGAAGGATCAGGATCATAGGTCGCGCACATGGCCAGCATCATCAGGATATGCATGTCCGCATCGGCTGTCTTCTTCTTGGTGCGGAAAGCCTCCAGCCAGCCCCGGATGTCGTTCTTGAAGGGGGCCAGGGCCCGCAGCACGGCCGGAAACTCCGGCAGATAGACAAGCTCGAACCCCATGTCACCTGAATGGCAGGCGGCCGCGCTCCAGAAGTCAGGGTACAGCATCGCGTGGGCGATGGCGCCGTATCCGCCCGAGCTCTTGCCAAAGACGCCCCGTCGCCCGGGGCCTCCGCAGCTGAAGTGCTGCTCGACCAGCGGCACGGCCTCCTGCAGCAGGAAGTCCGCCCATCGCCCCATCGCGGCGGAATTGATGTACTGGTTCCCCCCGAGGCTTGTGAAGCAGTCCGGGAAAGCCACCACCGCCGGCGACATGGCACCCGTCGCCACCAGCCGGTCGATCCGCTCCGGCACGTTCTCGCCGAAATTCTTCCAGTTGGTGTGGGCAGGCCCCCCGGCCGTGAAGCCGACAAGGTCAACGAGCAAGGGCAAGCCTCGCCCGTCATGTCCATGCGGCACATGGATGTCGATGATCCGCCGCGCGGGATCGCCAAGCAGGTTGTCCTTGAGCACCGCGCTGTCAAGATAAAGCCGGTGTGTCGCGCCGGCCGGATGGCTGAAGTCCTTCTTCATGGAAGCCTTGCCTTGCTCTCTGCCGTTGGCGGCGTCTCTTCGCCGGGGCGGTATTCGCGTGAAAGGTTCTGCCGCAGGTCCGCCTCGTCCATCCAGATCGGTTTCATCTTTTCCTCAAGGAAGAGCAGCGCCTGGTCTGCATAGTGCGGTGATGTCGCATCCAGTGTCGCCGAGCCGAATTGATGGATGCCTTCGGCGCTCATCTTGCCCGATGGATCCCACGAGACAAAATAATAGAGCGTGTCACCCTTGGCGGCAGTGAACGTGCCGTCGGTTCCCGGCTCGATCGACGCCTCGAAGTCGCGCAGCACATCCGGTCCGCCATTGGCCGGTCGGTCAAGGCTGCCGCGCCGGAAGCGGTTGACCTCGCCCCATGGCGGATCAAGGCGCCCATGCGCTGCCATCAGTCGCTTCACTGAACGCCTCAGCGCATCCACCGCATCGCCTCGCGGCTTGCCCTGGTATGTCGGCACCACGACAGGCAGTGCCGTCATGACGGCAAGCGCCGCACCCCGGTTGCCGGCATCAGTCGACAGGTCATAGGCGCGCAGGATCGCCTGCGCCTGCATGAGCAGGCGGGCATCTGGATCCTTCGAGAAATCCTTCGCCAGCAACTCCCGCACGACACCGGCCAGCTCCGAGCGGCGCGAGTACATCTTGTCGAACTTGATCCGGCGGAAGTCCTCGGCCGAGATGGAATCATCCGCAGCCAGAAGTTCCTCGAACCTCAGCGCGCGGTTCGTAACCAGGCTCTCGATCCCGAGCGTTGCCGGATAGACATCCGGCTTCGGATTGTCGGCCTCGCTGCTGGCCAGGAAGGGGTGGTTGTTCGCATTGAATACATAGCCCGACTTCGGCGACACGACCCGCGGGACGACATCGAAGGGCAGGTAGGACGTCCAGAGCGTTCGCGACGTATCCCCGGGAAGATACTTGCGCCAGTCATAGGCGGGATCACGGTCCGGCGACACGGTGTTGTAGAGATAGGCAATGCGCCCGGTGGCGTCCGCATAGGTGAAGTTGAAACTCGGGATGGCCTGGAGTTTCAGCGCGCCGACGAATTCATCCCACGTCCTGGCGCGGTTCAGCGCGCGGTAGCCCTCGACCTGGTTGATCCGGTCGATGCCGGAGAAGCGCAGCGCATAGGTTCCATGCGGCTGCTTCACCACCGGCCCGTGCCGCGACCACAACACCTCGCGCGTGACCGTTACGGCCAGCGGACCGGCCAGTCGGATCACGATCTCGGCCTCGCTTTTCTCGAAGTCGACCCACGTGCCGTCGAACCAGTATTGATCCGGATTTTCGGGGTTGACGCTCAGCACATAGACATCGACCAGGTCCGGCGTGTTGACGGTGTTGGCCCAGCCAAGCGTCGGTCCGAACCCGTGATTGATGAAGGGCGAAGCCGGGAAGAGCCCGCCCGCGATGTCGAGGCCCTCGTCGGACTTCAGCCGCGCTTCGTACCACGCAAGCGGGCCGGCATAGGGCTGGTGCGAATTGATGAGCAGGCGCGTGTGGCGATCGGCCGATCGCGATGGCGCAATCGCCATCGCATTCGAACCCGATCCTTCCGGGAAGCTGGTCTCGTGTCGGCGTTCCGGCTCGAACAGCTCGCGCAGCTGCCGGTCAAAGCCGAAGAAAAGCGGAAGGAAGAAGGCGAACCCGGCGGCAATGTCCCTGTGCGTGACGGGTTCGAACCCGGGCAGCACCTTGTCGGGATGGCGCGCCGCAAAGAGATTGAGGCCCTCGGCATAGCCGACAAGTACCTCGTGTGTGCCGCGGCTGATGAGCCCCCGCGCCAGGTTGTCGTCATATCCTGCCTCCACGCGCGCCCGCACCTTCAGCAGTTGCACGAGATAGTCGGTCACCATCGGATCCCCGGCTGTCACGGTGAACATGTCCGCAAGTCCCATCGCGCGCGAGGCCGCGTTGACAAGGCGCGGCAGCTGGTCCTCCGACAGCGACAGCCGTCCGCGGCTGGTCATGATGGATTGCTGGATCGTGCGGAAATCATCCTCGGCATGTGCATAGGCAAGGCCGAACGCGACGTCGGCATCTGTCTTGCCATACACATGCGGAACGCCGAACTTGTCTCGCAGGATGCGAACCTTGCGCTCGGACCCGGCATTGGCGTGCGCCGACCAGTCGGCCTCGCTGGCAACATGAAGGCCCATGATGCTTGAGAGAAGAAACCCGGACAGCACGATTGCGCCACCGAGCCAGAAGAAGACGCGTCCCATCATGTCCCTCGTGAAGTCGGCCACCGGCTGGCGTAAGGATTTTTGCAATATCATCGAAGCGTGGACCGCGACAGTTCCGTGTTGGAGCCGCGCTGGCAAAGCCCGCCGGTCCTCGCGCATGGTCGGCGGACACCCCTTGCCAGAGCCGGCCTCCCGTCGCGCGGCGCGGACGCGAATCGGGTCCCGGCAAGACACACCGCCCACCACCTGGCATTGCAGGCGCAACGGCACGTTTCCGGTGGTTGGATCCACCAAGCGCAAGAAAATGGCGGGCTTCCGCGCGGCTGAATTTATTCCCGAGGAAAAAAATCTTTTTTGGCGGTTTTCCGGGAATAGCAGGGGCCGATCGCCCGGGGCAGGTTGCCCAGCGCTTGTTTGGACGATGGCGGCCACAATACCTTAAGCATCAGGAGGGGTGGTGAAATCTCAATGAAATCAAGGGTTAGGCCTGTCGTTCGCCCGCTCGTTCCAGTCCCCCGAACCATCCGGCCCGACACCCCTCGCGGTGCCCCGGAACCAGGAAAAGAGGCGCCGCGTAAGCATATTTTCGCGCTTCGGTACCGCTCTTTACAGGTTTTTCGCGTGTGTTCTAATTCGTCCAGTTCTTGTGATGATCGTTCAAAGACT
>JAGWXR010000036.1 GCA_018969785.1 Alphaproteobacteria bacterium | reverse complement strand
TGCGAAGGCCCAGTTGATGAAGAACCCGCCCGCCCCGCTGCGCGCCAGCACCGCACCATAGATCGTGAACAGCACGATGAAGGTCGAGGCGACATCCAGTGGAGCCGAGAAGATGCCCTCGAGCGTCAGGTAGTTCTGCCCGATGATGCGCGCCAGCGAATAGCCCCGATGGTCAAGCGGCTCAGGCATGTAGGGGCCGAACAGCGCATAGGCCAGGAACCCCGCCGTGATCAGCGGCAGCGCCCATCCCGTCGTGCGTCGCGTGGCCTCGAGGATGCACAGGATCAGCGCCCCGCCCAGCCATTGCTCGATCTCGAGCGGCCGCGTGGCCCGCGTCTTCGAGGCATCGACATGCGTGATCAGATAGACAAGGGCCGCAACCGAAACGGCAATGAGGATCCAGTCGATGATCCACACACGGTCCCGGTGCGCCGAGCGCACGATGACCGGATAGAGCAGGAACGCCAGCGCCAGCACCAGCATCAGGAACAACGCCCGGAACAACGTCGTCCCGATCGGATACTGCGTCCAGTAGAGCGCGAGCGCCGAGAGCGCGAAAAGAAGCCCGCTGGCGACCCATGCCGGCACGCCGCTCAGCTGCCGCTGCGGCTGCTCCTCGGACTGCACGTTTTGAGGCTGCGCCGCGCTCACTTCGCCGCGCCGCGTGCCCTGTAGAACGCCTCAGCTGCCGGATGGAACGGAATGGCCGTCGGCGCGGAAGCCCCCTTGAGCGACAATTGCCGCGCATCGGGATGGATCTTCTGCACCTCGGCCAGGTTGTCGAAGATCCCGGCCAGGATCTTGCGAACGGTCTCGTCCTTCATGTCCCGCGACACAAACAGCAGGTTCGACACGCCAAGCCCCGGCACGTCGGCCACTGCATTCGCATAGACCCCCTTGGGCAGCGTGAAGCGGCGATAGAGCCCGGGATAGGTGGCGTTCAGCGCCGGCAGCAGATGCGCGGTCGGCACGAAGTTCGTCTTCAAGCGGCCCGTTGTCACGAGGTCCGTCACCGCCGACGTCGGCAGCCCGCCGATCCAGAAAAAGGCATCGATCTTCCCGTCGTTCAGCGCAGCCGCAGACTCTGCAACACTCAGGTTCTCGCGCTTGACGTCCTTCGTCGGCGAAAGTCGGGCCGCGGCAAGGATCCTGTCCGCGATCGCCTCGGTGCTCGAACCGGCCGACCCCACCGAGATGCGGCGCCCCTTGAGCTGGCTCACATCCGTGATCTTCAGGTCGGCACGCGCGACCACGTGCACGAAGCTGTCATAGAGCACGGCGATCGCAACGATGTCCTGCGGGCCGGTGTCGGCATAGGCCCCGACGCCCTTCTTGCCATCGACCGCCGAGTCGATCGTCGAGAACCCGATATCGGCATCCCCCGCGCCCACCAGCTTGATGTTGTCAACCGATCCGCCCGTCACCTCGGCCGTGACCTGCATGCCGGGAACCTTGTGGCTGAGCACGCGGGCAAGACCGCCGCCATAGGGAAAGAACACCCCGCCCGTCCCGCCCGTGGCAATGGAAAGCCGCAGCTTCGAGGCCGCAACCGCGCCACCGGCAACCAGGGCACACACGACCAGGGCAAACACCAGACGCTTCATCATGACCGGATCCTGCAAATTGGGGGCTGATTTTGCCCGTCCTTTGGGCTCATATCAAATCAGGCCCGGGACACGAAGCACCCATGATCAGGATTACCGACAAAATCAGCATCGACGAAGCCGAACTGCACGAGACCTTCGTTCGTGCTTCGGGCCCCGGAGGCCAGAACGTCAACAAGCTGTCCACCGCCGTGGAACTGCGCTTCGACGCCCGCTTCTCGCCCAATCTGCCGACCGACGTGTCGATCCGGCTCCAGAAACTGGCCGGAAATCGCCTGACCAAGGATGGGGTCATCGTGATCGAGGCCCAGCGCCACCGCACCCAGGAGCGCAACCGCGCCGACGCCCTCGAAAAGCTGATCGCACTCATCCGCGAGGCAACCCACGTCCCCAAGCCGCGCAAGGCCACCCGCCCCTCGCGCGCCGCCCGCGCCCAGCGCGTCGACACCAAGAAGCATCGCGGCCAGGTCAAGCGCATGCGGACCTCAAGGCCCGACCACGACTGACGTCAGGCCTGCCCGCCCTTCGGCCGGTTGAAGTGATCGGTCAGGATCGTCGCCACGGCGGACGTCACGCGTTCACCCGTCTTGATGTGCAGGAACTCGTTGGGCCCATGCGCATTCGAATGCGGCCCCAGGACGCCCGTGATCACGAACTGCGTCTGCGGGAACTTCTCGCCCAGCATGCCCATGAACGGAATGGTCCCGCCCTCGCCCATATAGACGACCGGCTTGCCGAACGCCTGTTCAGATGCACGCGCGACCGACGCCTCAAGCCACGGCGCCAGCGGCGGCGCATTCCACCCCGTGCCGCCACGATCAAACGAGACCGCAACCTCCGCACCATACGGCGGATCCTTCGTCAGGATCCGCTCGACGAGCGCAATCGCCCTGTCGGCATCGAGCGTCGGCGGCCAGCGGAACGAAAGCTTCAGCGTGGTCGAGGGCAGAAGCACGTTGCCCGCATTCGCCGACGGCGTCAGCCCGTCAGCCCCGATGATGGCAAGCTGCGGCCGCCAGGTCCGGTTGAGCACAAGCTCGGTCAGGTCATCGGCCATCGGCAGCGTGCCGCCGGCAAACGGCATCTTCGAATAGACCTCGGGTCCCAGCACCTTCGCCGCCGCCTGTGCCTGCGCGATGCGCTGCGGCGGAACCTGCACATAGAGCTCGTCAGGCAGGATGCGCCCCGTCGCCTCGTCCTCGATGCGCGACAGCAGCTGGCACGCGATGCGGAAGCTCGACGGCACGATCCCCGACGCGTCACCCGAATGCACGCCCTCCGTCAGCACCCGCACCGTAAGCGTGCCCACGCCATTGCCGCGCAACGACGTGGTCAGCCACAGCTGGTCATAGTTCCCGCAGCCGGAATCAAGGCAGATCACAAGCGAGGGCTTGCCGATCCTGTGCGCCAGGTGATCGATGTAGAACGGCAGGTCATAGCTGCCCGACTCCTCGCACGCCTCGATCAGGATCACGCAGCGCGCATGCGGTACCTTCTGGTCCTTCAGCGCCAGCAGTGCGGCCAGCGACCCGTACATCGCATAGCCATCATCCGCCCCGCCCCTTCCATAGAGCTTGCCGTCCTTGATCACGGGCGTCCACGGACCAAACCCGTCCCACCAGCCCGTCATCTCGGGCTGCTTGTCGAGATGCCCGTAGAGCAGCACCGTATCGTCGCTGGATCCGGGAACCTCGATCAGGATCACGGGCGTGCGCCCCTCCAGCCGCACCACCTCGAGCGTGGCGCCCGGCAGCGCATCCAGGCGCTTGCGCGCCCACGCCTCCATCAAACGGACGGCATCTTCCATGTAGCCGTGCTTTGCCCAGTCCGGATCATAGGCAGGCGACTTGTTGGGGATGCGGATGTAATCGACGAGCGAGGGAATGATCGCGTCATTCCAGTTCTGGTGCACATGGTCGTGCAGGCGCTTGGGATCGAACATCGGTCTCAGGACCTCCTGGGAACAAACGGCAAAGACGAGGTAAGCCCACCATCGACGGGAATGGCCTGGCCATTGACATAGGACGCCTCATCCGAGGCCAGAAACAGGGCCATGTTGGCGATCTCGGCGGGAACACCGTGTCGCGCCGTCGGATTGAGCTGGCCGATCTTGCCCTCTGTCCCCCGCGCCCGCGCGCCATCAAAGATGGGCTTGGTCATGCCCGTCTCGATCAGGCCGGGACAGATTGCATTCACGCGCACGCCACTCCCGAAAAGCTCGTTCGCCGTCGTCTGCACGAGCGAGATCACACCCGCCTTCGACGCCGAATAGGCCGTCGGCCCCGCATTCGCGCGGATACCCGCAACCGACGCCGTGCAGATGATCGAGCCCTTCTTCTGCGCCGTCATCAGCGGCAGCACATGCTTGATCGCAAGGAACGGCCCGATCAGGTTGACGCGCAGGACCTCCTGCCACTGCTCAACCGCCTGCTCCGTGATGGGCATGTAGCCCCCCGAGATACCGGCATTGGCATAGAGCACATCGACGCCGCCAAAGGCCGAAACCGCCCGCGACACATAGCGCTGCACATCCGCCTCGAGGCCCGCGTCCGCCACCAGCGCCTCGCCCGTGCCACCTGCAGAAACGATAGCCTTTTCAGTATCTTGCACAGCCTGTGTGCAATCCACGCAGAGCACCCGCGCCCCCTCGCTGGCAAACAGCAGCGCCGACGCCCGCCCGATCCCGGACCCTGCGCCCGTCACAATCGCCCGCTTGCCTGCAAGCCGCCCCATGCCCGTCTCCCCTGATTGAAGCATTGCCTAGGTTTAGAACACGTCCGATACCCGAGAAAGCCGTTTCTTGCGCCCGGGTTGAGGTTGCAAAACGCACCATTTCAGAGCAAATCGCCATGGCAACCAGAGCCGCGCCCGAGAGACCCATGACGACGACTCCCGCAAGCCTGTCCAAGCACCCGCGCCGCCTGGGCCCCGCCGCCCTGCGCCGGACCTGCAACCCGGCCGACCTGGGCTTCCGCACCACCGGGGAAACCCCGGCCTTCGAAGGCCTCGTCGGCCAGGAGCGCGCGCTCGAGGCGCTCGACATGGGCTCGCGCATCGACAAGCCCGGCTTCAACATGTTCATCCTCGGCGAGCGCGGCACCGCCCGCCACGGCGTCGTGCGCGGCCTCGTCGACAAGCTCGCCGCCACCCTCGCCCCGCCCTCGGACTGGATCTACGTGGCCAACTGGGACCAGCCCGACCGCCCCCGGGCAATCCCCCTGCCCGCCGGTCGCGGCCAGCGCTTCAAGGTGGCACTCGATGCTGCCCTCGAGGAACTCATCACGCTGGTCCCGGCCATCTTCGAGAGCACCGAGTACCAGGCCAAGCGCAGGACCGCCCTCGAGAGCGTGAACGCGCAGCAGGAGCAGGCCTTCGAGGGACTGGCCGCCAAGGGCCGCGAGGAAGGCATCGCCCTTCTGCGCACCGCCAATGGCTTCACCTTCGCACCCATCGCCGACAATGCCGTGATGCCGCCCGAAGCCTTCAACGCCCTCCCCGATGAGCAGCGCCACGCCATCATCGGCAAGATCGAGGCCCTGCAGGTAGAACTCGCCGAGCTGATCGGCAAGCTGCCGGCCTGGGAACGCGAGCGCCGCCAGAAGCAGCAGGCGCTCGACCACGAATACGCCCGCCGCGTCGTGGGCGAGGTGCTGGCCGACGTCGAGGGAACCGTCACGGACATCCCCGCCCTCGTCGACCACCTGAAGGTCCTGAACGAAGAACTCGTGCGCCACTTTGGCCTGTTCAAGTTCATGTCCATGGCCAAGCAGGAGGACGGTCCCCTGCAGGCCGACACCGCCATCCCCGACGACCCGAAGCTCAAGCGCTTCCGCGTGAACCTGCTCGTGGGCGATGGCGCCAAGCAGAGCGCGCCCGTCATCACGGAAGACAACCCCTCCATCGGCAACCTGATCGGCCGCATCGAGCAGCAGGCGCAGATGGGCGCCCTCTTCACCGACTTCTCCCTGATCAGGCCTGGCAGCCTTCACCTCGCCAATGGCGGCTTCCTGCTCATCGACGCGCGAAGGCTTCTGCTCGAACCCTATGCCTGGGAAATGCTCAAGCGCAGCCTGCGCGCGCGTTCCATCTCGATTGAATCGCCGACCGACCGCATGTCGGTGATGGCCACCCAGTCCCTCAAGCCCGACCCGATCCCCCTGAACGTCAAGGTGATCCTCTTCGGCGACCGCTCGCTCTACTACATGCTCTTCGCAGCCGACCCGGACTTCTCCGACCTCTTCAAGATCGCCGTCGAATTCGAGGACACGGTCGACTGGACCGACGCGACCACGAAGTCCTACGCCCACCTGATCGGCTCGATTGCCCGCCGGGAAGGCCTGAAGCACCTCTCGGCAGAAGCCGTGGCACTCATCATGGAACAGTCATCGCGCGAGGCCGAGGACTCCAGCAAGCTTTCCTTGCGCGTGGGCGACCTTGCCGACTACCTGCGCGAGGCCGACTTCTGGGCCACAGAGGCCAAACACAAGGTCGTCGAGGTCGCCGACGTGCAGCGTGCCCTCACGGCCTGGAAGCAGCGCCATGAACGCGCACAACTGCAATACCTCGAGATGATCCAGCGCAACATCATGCTGGTCGACACCGCGTCGTCGAAGACAGGCCAGATCAACGGCCTCAGTGTTCTGTCCATGGGCGGCTATGCCTTCGGACGGCCCGTGCGCATCACGGCCAGCGTGCGCGTGGGAAGCGGCGAAGTGGTCGATGTCGAGCGCGAAGTGGAACTCGGCGGCCCGCTCCACTCCAAGGGCGTGCTCATCATCGGTTCCTACCTGTCATCGCGCTATGCGATGGACATGCCTCCCTCGCTGCATGCCAGCATCGTCTTCGAGCAGTCCTATGCCGGCATCGACGGCGACAGCGCGTCATCGGCCGAGCTCTACGCAATCCTTTCCGCCCTTTCCGGTATACCCATCCACCAGGGTTTCGCGGTGACCGGATCCGTCAACCAGCGCGGCGAGATCCAGGCCATCGGCGGCGTGAACGAAAAGATCGAGGGCTTCTTCACCCTGTGCAAGGCCCGCGGCCTCGATGGAACACAGGGCGTCCTCATTCCAAAGGCCAACGAGCAGCACCTCATGCTCGACCGCGACGTCGTCGAAGCCTGTGAGAAGGGCCTTTTCCATGTCTTCTCGATCCAGACCATCGACGAAGGCATCTCGATCCTGACGGGCATGCCCGCCGGCGAACGAAACGGCTCGGGTCACTTCCCTGACGGCACGATCAACCGCTCCGTGGAAGAGCGCCTGCTGGCCTATGCCGACGCAAGGCGCAGGTTTGGTGTGGCCCCGTCCTAGCCTTCGACCACTGACCGGTTGATGGCATCGATCCGGGGCGCGCCCACAAGCGCCATGCTCGTGCGCAGTTCGCGCTTCATGGTCTCGAGCACGGCCCCGACGCCCGCCTCGCCCTTCGCGGCGACACCATAGACCCACGCCCGCCCGATCATGCAGGCCTTGGCACCCAGCGCCAGCGCGCGGGTGACATCCTGCCCTGACCGGATGCCGCCATCCATGAGGACAGTGGTCTTGTCGCCAACCGCCTCTGCAATGCGCGGCAGGACCGAAATCGACGACTTCGCGGCATCAAGCTGCCGCCCGCCATGGTTCGACACGACGATGCCGTCTGCGCCGGTGGCAACCGCTTCGCGCGCATCGGCTTCGTCCAGCACGCCCTTCAGGATCAGCGGTCCCTTCCAGATGCTGCGCACCCACTCGAGATCCTTCCACGTCACGCTCGGGTCCAGCGCCGTGGTCGTCCAGTGCAGCAGGGCCCCGAGCGAGTTGGCACCCTTCACCACGCCGGCCAGGTTGCCGAACGTGAGCGGCCGCCCCCTGACGCCGACATCATGGATCCACCCCGGCTTCGAGGCAAAGTTCGCGGCCATGCGCAGGCGCGAAAGCAGCGGCAGCTGCACGCCCATGCCATTGCGGATGTCGCGATAGCGTGTGCCCAGCACCGGCAGGTCGACCGTAAAGACCAGCGCCCCGCAATTGGCAGCCGCCGCGCGCGAGATGATCTCCTTCACAACGCCCCGGTCCCGCATCATGTAGAGCTGGAACCAGAAGGGCTGGCTGGTCGCCCGGCGCACTTCCTCGATCGGGCAGATGCCGACCGTGGACAGCGTGAAGGGAATGCCGGCTCTCTCCGCAGCCTTCGCAGCCTGCACCTCGGCCCGCCGCGCCATCATCCCGGCAAAGCCCACGGGGGCCAGCACGATCGGGAGCGCAAGCTTCTGGCCGAACAGCGAAGTCGACGTGTCGAGCGCCGACACATCCCGAAGGACCTTCTGCTTCAGCGAAATCCTCTGCAGGTCAGCCCTGTTCGCAAGCAACGTAGCCTCTTCGAACGAGCCACCATCGACATAGTCGAACATCAGTTGCGGCAAGCGCCGGCGGGCAAGCTCCCTGTAATCCGCGACTGAAGCAGGTGCGAGCATCGGCAAGACCT
Organism: Alphaproteobacteria bacterium; assembly: GCA_018969785.1. GTDB lineage: Bacteria > Pseudomonadota > Alphaproteobacteria > Micropepsales > Micropepsaceae > SZUA-430. Next base: position 7,436 of record JAGWXR010000036.1, on the reverse strand, counting down.
CCGGGTCCGGTGTCAGTTGGAAGGATAGCGCTTCGCCATGTCGGCGATCGTGTGATGGAATTCGCGCACCGTCTCGTCGATGACCTGCTTGACCGGCTTGATGCTGTCAATCCGCCCAGCCACCTGCCCGGTCAGGGCAATGGATGCCTCCATGTCCCCGCCAAAATAGAGATCCTGCGCGCGCCCGAACTCCGCGACCACCGGCGGCCCCTGGTAACTGGGCACAAGCTCGCGCTCGAGCCGGCTTGTCTTCTCGGTCCTGAGCGCGCGCAGCGCCGGCCGCGAGAACTGGTTCAGGAACACGGTGCTTGTGTCTTCGGCATCAAGGATCGCCTGCTTCCAGTTGTGATGCACCGGCGACTCGGCCGCCGACACCATGCGCGTTCCCATCTGCACGCCTTCCGCGCCAAGCGCGAAGGCCGCCGCCATGCTGCGCCCGCAGGTGATGCCACCGGCCGCGATGATCGGCACATCGACCTTCTCGCGGACAAGCGGCAGGAGCACCATGGTCATCACGGGCTGCGGGTTCTTGAAGCCCCCGCCCTCGCCGCCTTCGACCACAAGCCCGTCGACCCCGGCCTCCACTGCCTTCAGCGCCGCCTTGAGCGTGGGCACGACATGGAACACGGTCAGCCCCAGCGCCTTCAGTTCACGGCAGTACTTGGCCGGGTCGCCAGCCGAGGTCGTGACGAACCGCACACCCTGCTGTACCACCGCCTCGTCGACGAACTTGACGATATTGGGATCCCGGACAAACGCCAGCGCGATGTTCACGCCAAAGGGATGCGGGGTCAGCGTGCGCATCCGCTTGATCTCGTTGCGGACAACCTCAAGCTCGCCCGAGGACGTCTCGATGATCCCGAGGCCCCCCGCGTTGGAAACGGCGGACGCCAGTTGCGAACGGGCAATCCAGCCCATGGGCGCCTGCACGATCGGATAGCGAACCCCGAGCATGCGGGTCAGTCTGTTGTCGATGGTCATCGGTGATACCGCGGTTCAGGAGATCAGGTTCAGGATCGGGCTCATCAGTCGCGCAGCGTCCGCTTGACCCGGACGACAAGGACACGTCGCTCCTCGCGCAGCAGCACAAGCTCGACCACCGTGCCCTTCTTCCCCTTCAGTCCCCGCGCGAAATAGTAGATCGGCATCCCTTTCGGATAGGACCCGTCGATGGCGATCACCGCATCCCCCTTGCGCACCCCCGCCTTCTCGGCCGGACTGTTCTTGGCGACATCGGACACCAGCGGGAACGGCTCCGCCTCGGACACCTGCGCGCCAATCCCGTAAAGCGTATAGGGTGGTGGAATGTCCGCCCGGGCCATCAGGGGAAGAAGCGTCACCAGCAACAGGCTTGCAGCAAGGGAAAGGATTTTCATCCGGGAGGGCTCCGTTGTGTTCGGTTTACCAAAACTACCAACCGCGCGCGCCAGCCACAACATTCTATTGACCCATGGCCGCTTTCATCGAATGGTGCGGCACCATGAGAACGCGCACGCTCCTCGTCCTGATCTTGCTCGCCGCCCTCCCGGCCTGCGGCGAAGCGCCGAAGAAACAGGCCACATCTCAGGAAGCGGCGATCCGCAAGCCCTGCACCACGCCCGAGCAGGCGGGCGCCCGGGCCGCAGAGATCACGAAGAAGCTTGTCGAGCGCCGCCGGAAGGACGCCATCACCGCGGACGAGTATGCGGCTTACAACAACATGATGAGCGCCGGCTTCCGGGCCTGGGCAGAACATCAGGATCTCAAGGCCTACTGCGCAGCCCTCGACCAGGTTTCAGCAAGGGCCGCACTCGACTGACGCCACCGTGCCGCCAGGGCGCAGGCCTCAGGGGCGGTAACCCGCGCCCCGCGTCCCCCGCCCCCGCAAGGGTGCCGCCAGGTTCGCAAATTCGCAGAGCACGCGCCGCGTGTCGCGCGGATCGATGATCTCCTCGATGCCGAACTTCTCAGCCGTCCGGAAGGGCGAACGCACGCGGTTGAGCCGGCCCTCGATCTCCGCGCGCAGCGCCACGGGATCCTCGGCCGCATCAAGTTCCCGCCGGTACGCCGCCTCGATGCCGCCCTCCAGCGGCAGGGACCCCCAGTCGCCGGAGGGCCACGCATAGCGGAACGGCAGCCGCGCCGCATTGTGCATCGCAGCCCCCGCAACCCCGAAGGCCTTGCGGATGAGGATCGTGCACCACGGCCCCTGCGCCTGGTAGATCGCCGTCAGTGCCCGCGCGCCATGACGGATCGTCGCCGCCTTTTCGGCATCCAGCCCGATGCGGAACCCGGGCACGTCGACAAGATGCACGACCGGCAGGTGGAATGTCTCGGCCAGGTCGATGAAGCGGATGACCTTCTGGCTCGACTCAGCCGTCCACGCACCGCCATAGACATAAGGATCGCTCGCCAGGATCGCGACCGGCCAGCCATCAAGCCGCGCCAGCCCGCAGATCGACGAGCGTCCGTGCTGCCGGCCGATCTCGAGGAATGATCCCGTGTCGACGACGGCCTCGATGATCGAGCGCATCTTGTAGACCTGCCGGCGTGACTGCGGCACGATCCGGATCAGCCTTTCCTCGCGGCGGGCGGGATCATCCCTCACGGGTCCGCGCGGCGGCACGTCATGCACCGACGAGGGCAGATACGACAGGAACTGCCGGGCGCGCTGAAATCCTTCCGCCTCGCTGGCAACCTCGTCATCGACGGCACCATTGGTGGCGTGGATATGGCTGCCGCCAAGTTCCTCCTTCGTCAGGTCTTCGCCGATCTGCTTCACGACAGGCGGTCCGGCCGTGAACATCTGCGCCGTGCCCTTCACGATCATCGAGTAATGGCTCGTAACGACGCGCGCCGCGCCAAGCCCGGCAACCGATCCCAGCGCCAGCGCCACCACGGGCACGGTCTGCAGGTTCGCAACGACAAGGTCCCACGCCGGATTGGCCGGCACATAGGTAAAACCCGTCTGTTCGTAGGTCTTGACCGAACCGCCCCCGCCCGACCCGTCGACCAGCCGGATCATCGGCAATCGGAGCTCCAGCGCCATCTGCTCGGCGACCTCCTGCTTGCGCTTGCCGGCCATGTCGGCCGAGCCGCCACGCACGGTGAAATCATCACCGGCGACAACGACTGGCCGGCCATCGATGGCGCCACGCCCGAAGACGAAGGGCACGGGCACGAAGGACTGCACCTGCCCGTCCTCGCCATGCACCGCCGAGCCCGTGATCGAGCCGATCTCGTGGAAACTGCCGGGATCCAGCAGCCCTTCGATCCGCTCCCGGACCGTCAGCTTGCCCAGCGACCGGTGCTTGGCGACGCGTTCCTCGCCGCCCATCTGCTGCGCCAGCGCCTTGCGCGCTTCAAGTTCACGGACACTGTCTTCCCAGCTCATGCGCAAGCCGACCCATCGATTGCCAGGCACATGGCGCGTGGCCCCGACGGCCAGGCGTTCCACGCACGCGGCGGGCAAAGGCTGCCCAATCCGCCTGCATTTGTCCATGGCAGCAGGAAAGCCTAGCCCGCGCTGGCCTGGCGCGCTTCGATCTGTTCACGGATCGCAGCCTGCTCGGCCCGGCCCAGCGGAAACGACCACACAAGCATCAGCGCGATCGCCTTCAGGCCAACCGGCACCATCGCATAGAGCGCCGTCAGCAGCATCAGCGCCTCGGGGCTGTTGCCGCTCTTGCCAGAGGCATCAAGCGCGCTGGCGTTGAACCCCTGCGCCTCGAGCAGCGGAAATGACAATGCGGCCAGCGCAAACGACATCTTCGTCACGACGCCCCAGATGGCAAAGAACACGCCAGCCCTGTTCTGTCCCGTGTTGAGCGTGTCAAGGTCGATCACGTCGGCCTGGATCGAGCTGGGGATCGCAAAGTCAGCACCCGCCGCAATGCCCGTGAGGATCGTGATGATGAGGAACGGATAGAGTTCGCTCGGGCTCACGACGAAAGGCGTCAGCGAGAAGATCGCCGACGCAAGGATCATCGACGTGCACCAGGTCCGGTGCTTGCCGATCACGCGCGACACCACGAGCCACGCGGGAATGGCCAGCATCGCACTCAGGAAATAGGCAAGCAGCAGCGGACCATACATGTCCGGAAGGCCCAGCACATGGCCGACAAACAGGATGAAGAGCGTTGCCGGCAGGCTGTTGGCAAACGAATTGACCAGATACGCCGCCAGCAGGCGGACAAAGGGTTTGTTGGCGAAGATCTCGCGCAGCCGGAACGAGGGCGCCTGTGCTCCTGGTGATGCGCGTTCCGCGTCAGGCACGCTCATCAGCGCGACGGCCACGGTGATCACGATCGCGGCAACGATCGTATAGCCGACCGCATTCATGTGCAGCCTCGGGTCCGTGATGCCGAAGCCCGTCATGGCCGCGGGGATCGAGACGACGACCAGGGTGCCGGCAAGGCCAAGCCCCTCCCTGACACCTACGATCGTCGTGCGTGTGTTGTAGTCGCTCGACAGTTCCGCACCCCACGCCGAATAGGGCAGCAGCAGCATCGTCCAAGCCAGGGTGAGCCCGGCCATGCCGACCGCAAACCACGTAATGTCGGTCTGCGCAGGCGGCACGAACAGCATCAGCACCGTGAAGATCGTGAACGGCACGGCCGTGGCAATCCAGATCTTCCGGCGCCCGAACCGGGACCGTGTGCGGTCAGAAAGGAACCCGATGATGGGATCCGTGAACGCATCGAACACGCGGCAGGCCACGACCACATAGCCCACAAGGTTCAGCGCCAGCCCCATGTTCTGCGAATAGAACACCGGCAGCAGCACATAGGGCGGCAGGAGCAGCATCGCAAAGGCGAAGGCCGGAAGCCCGTAGGCGGTCAATGTCCATCTGGACAGCGCGGTCGCATTCGATGACATTTCCCTGATCCGATCCTGTCCCCAACCCGTAGACCCGCCATGCCCAAGATCGCAATCATCGGTTCCGGAATATCCGGCCTGGCTTCAGCCTATTTCCTGAAGCGCAAGCATGACATCACGTTGTACGAAAAGGAAGATCGCCTCGGCGGACACAGCAGGACAATAACGGTCCGCAAGGACGGCCGGATCATTCCGGTCGATACCGGCTTTATCGTGTTTAACGAGCGCAACTACCCCAACCTGACGGCGCTCTTCGCCGAACTCGGTGTCCCCGTGAAGGACAGCGACATGACCTATGCCATGTCGGTGGGCAACGGCGATTTCGAGTGGGGCGCGCAGGACCTCAACACCATTTTCGGCCAGCGCCGCAACATCTTCCGGCCCTCCTTCTATCGCCTGTTCGGGGAAGTGATGCGCTTCAATAGGGCCGCAGAAGAGGCCGTGGCCGCCAATCCGGTCATCTCGCTGGGTGACCTCATCGCATCCATGGGCCTGAGCGAGCAGTTCCGCCAGCTCTACCTCCTTCCCATGTCAGGGGCGATATGGAGCTCCCCGCCCCGCCAGATGCTGGCCTTCCCGGCCAGGGTATTCGTCGACTTCTTCCGCAACCACGGCCTTTTGGCCATGAGCGGCCAGCCGCAATGGCGCACCGTCGACGGCGGATCGAAGGAATATGTTGCCCGCATCGCAGCCAGTCTCGGTGACAGCGTGAAGACCGGTTGCGCAGCCATGTCCGTACGACGCGACAAGGCAGGAATCCACGTCACCGACACGACAGGAAGCACGACCGCATTCGACCACGTCGTATTTGCCTGCCACTCTGACGAGGCGTTGGCCCTGATCGCCGACCCGACCGGCGCCGAGGCCGCAGCCCTTGGCGCCATCCGCTACCAGCGCAACGACGCGATCCTGCACGCCGACCCGCGCTTCATGCCGCGTCGCCGGCGCTGCTGGGCAAGCTGGAACTACAAGTCCGATGGCAAGGGAAACGAACCCGCCGTTTCGGTCACCTACTGGATGAACCGCCTGCAGGGCATCGACAGGTCATTCCCGCTCTTCGTCACCCTCAACCCGCAAACGAAGGTCGCAGACAGCGACATCTACGACCGCCACGTCTTCCACCATCCCGTATTCGATGCCGCCGCCATCTCGGCCCAGCACGACATCGCCGGCATGCAGGGCCAGAACAACACCTGGTTTTGCGGCGCCTATCTGCGCCATGGCTTCCATGAGGACGGGCTGCACAGCGCGCTGAAGGTTGTTGCGCAACTCGGCTGCGCGCCCGCCTGGGCCGTTCTCGACTGACGCTTCAGCCGAGCCGGAGCAGGTCTTCCCGGATGCCCGGCTCCGAACTGCGCGGCGACAGCCAGATGCCGAAGAACGCCGGCGCGAACCCCTCGGCCTCCATCTGCCCCGTGCCCCTGCCGTTCAGGAAGAACTGGACCGGGCGGCCCGGGATGTGCAGGGCTGAAAGCCTGTCACCGGACTTGACCGCCGGCAGAAGCTGCGCGAGCGGCTGCGCAAACTGCTGAAGCTGCCGGTCGGTCAGGGTAGGCGCCACCTTCTTCATTTCCGACAGCGTGCGCTCGACGATCTCTTCCGACGAGAACGACATGTTGTACTGGATCGTCAGCGCAAAGGTCGTGTCCATCGACCAGGTCGGCGCGTCCGTCCAGAGCGAGACGTCATAGGCCTTCAGGAACAGCCACGTCAGCGACGAGCGGCCATAGGGCTCGCGTGCCTGCACGACGCCCTGCAGTTCTGCGGGCTTGGCATGGGCAACACCGCCCATGACGAACAGCGAGGCAATCAAGGGAATGAGGATCAACAGCTTACGCATGGGCGAGCTCCACCTGGACGACATTTGTTCGATCTACGGAAAAAGCGGCTGCGCAGATGCCAAAATAGAACTGCCAGTTCCGCAGGAATGCATCTCCATGCCCCAGCGCACGGATGTCGGCTTCCGCGGCCGAGAAACGCTGCGACCATGTCCGCAGGGTCTTGGCATAATCATGGCCGAAGCCATGGATATCGACGGTCTTCAGTCCGGCACGGTCGGCATGATGCGTGACCTGCTGCACCGACGGCAGCATCCCGCCCGGGAACACATACTGCCGGATGAAGTCGCTGCGCGTCCGGTAGCCCGCAAAAAGGTCATCGCGGATCGTGATGATCTGCAGCACCGCACGCCCGCCCCGCTTCAGGCGTTCCGACAGGACCTGGAAATAGCGCGGCCAGTACTTCTCGCCGACAGCCTCGAACATCTCGATCGACACGATGGCATCGAACGTGCCCTTGGTGCGGCGGTAATCCTCAAGCCGCACATCCGCCTGCCCGCCCAGCCGTTGCGTGGCGAAGGCATGCTGCGCCGGCGAGACCGTGATCCCCGTGACCTCGTGGTTCCCGCGCACCGCCATCTCGGCAAACCCGCCCCAGCCGCATCCCACCTCCAGGATCCGCGAGCGCTTCTCGCCGATCCGCTCGAGGATGCGCCCATACTTGTTGCGCTGCGCCGACGCCAGCGCCTCATCCGGCTGCCGGTAGAGGGCGGACGAATAGGTCATCGTCTCGTCAAGCCA